>JAUXIC010000003.1 GCA_030621215.1 Caldisericota bacterium | reverse complement strand
ATGCGGGTACTGGAAGAAATGGGTGGCGATATGAACGAGATTGTATCTGTAGGCGGAGCAGTTGCAAATCATGAAGAGCCTTCAGGTATTGCTACAAACCCTATAACAGCGGCCGTCGTGCTAGCTGACAAGGCAGATGTCCACAGAAGCAGGGTAAGAAATTCAAACCCTGCAACTTTTGACATACATGACCGCGTAAACTTTGCTGTTGTAAAATCGAGTATTTTTGTGGACCAGGAGAAAAAAGAAATCTCTCTTAATTTGAGTATTGATACAAAAATTTGCCAGGTAATGGAATTTTTTGAAATTTTTCTTTCGCGAATGGTTATGTGCAGAAAAGCAGCATCAGTTTTAGATTATGCATTTCGTTTAGAGGTTAACAAAACAAAGCTTTCTTAATTGACAAAAGAGAAGTTTTCTTTATATTAATTTTGTGAATTTAATGAGATGAGGAGGATTTAGGATGAGGAAAAAGAGAATTGTAGCTGTTATTGTTATTCTACTTATATTTCTTACAGCTCTCTGGATTGATTATGTTGGAATTCGTGCATTAAACAAACCGCTAGAGGAATTAACTCCTCTTGAGGAGGCAGTGAGGCCAAGATTTGGCCTGGATCTTAAGGGTGGCGTGAGATTTGTTTTAGAAGCAGAGAGCACCCCGGAAGTACCAGTGACACGAGACAAAATGGAAAGTACATTGGGTGTCCTGGAGAGAAGGGTAAACAATCTTGGGTTAAGCGAGGCCATTGTCGTACAGGAAAAAGGTGCACACTGGATGCGAGTTGATGTGGAACTTCCAGGGTGGAAAGATCCGCAGCGTGCCAAAGAACTTATAGGGCAGACTGCACTGCTTGAATTTAAAACTGAAGATGGTGCCGTTGTTTTAACGGGAGATCATATAAAAGATGCAAATCTTGCATTTAGCAGCGATCCAGAATCTCCTGGCGAACCTATTATAGAGTTTAAACTGGACAGTGAAGGTACTAAGATATTTGCTGAAATTACTGCTCAGAACGTGGGCAAAACAATAGCAATTTATCTTGATAGTAAATTGCTGATGAATCCGGTTGTGAGGAGTGCCATTACTGGAGGAGAAGGAATTATTGAAGGAGGTTTTTCTGCTGAAGAAGCTGCGAATTATGCGGCACTTTTGAGAAGTGGTGCGCTTCCCGTCAAGCTTAATTTTATACAGGAAGACGTTGTGGGCCCTTCTCTTGGACAGAAGTCTGTTCAGATGGCTTTGATTGCGATAATTATTGCAATACTTCTCATTTTCCTTTATATGATTTTCTTCTATCGTTTTCTCGGCGTTCTTGCAACCATAGCACTTGTGTTTTATATGACGGTTGAAGTGGCTCTGCTTTTCCTGCTGCATGCAACGTTATCACTGCCTGCTATAGGAGGTGCAATTCTTTCACTTGGTATGGCAGTAGATATTAATGTTATTGTATTTGAGAGAATGAAAGAGGAGTTAAAGCTTGGCAAATCAATGCGCTCCATTATTTCGGCTGGTTTTGCCAAAGCGTTTAGGACTGTATTTGATTCAAACCTGACGGTTCTTGTTGGCGCAATAGTGTTGTTTTATTTTGGTTCTGGCGTGATTAAAGGATTTGCTGTGACCGTTTCTGTAGGTATTCTTGTAGGTTTTTTAAGCGGAATTGTTGTGACTCATTCTCTTGCTAATCTACTCATTCCGGATTCGGTGGCAAAGAAACCGTGGATGTTTGGGATATAGGGGGTGTATAGATGAACTTTAGAGAGAAAATAGCAAATTGGAATATTGTAAAACATACGAAACTCTGGATGATTATTTCTATTGTTATTATTTTAATTGGGATTACTTCAATGGTGGTTAACCAGTTTACTATTGGGTCCCCCTTGAATTTCGGCATTGACTTTATGGGAGGTACGGTAATTACTCTTACGTGCGAGGAAAAACCAGACATAGAAGCAGTGCGTGAAATTCTTGCTTCTGAAGGAATTAAAGACGCAATTATTCAGGAAGCACAGGGAAACAAAATTTTTATTAAACTTAAGACAGAAACGTTGGATTCTGATGTAAAAAATAGAATTATTGATAGAATATCTGCTAATGTAGCTAAAGTAGAAATGGACAAAATTGGCATTACTTCTATTGCATCGATTATTGGCAGCGAACTCAAGAGGAGTGGGATTATTTCGCTTATTCTCGCTCTCCTCTTTATACTTTTTTACATTACAATGCGGTTTACATTTAAGTTCGCTCTTGCAACCATTATTGCTTTGCTTCATGATGTATTTGTTACTCTTGGCTTGCTTTCAATCTTTAGAATAGAACTAAATGCTCCATTTATAGGAGCATTGCTTGCCATTATGACATATTCCGTAGAGGATAGTGTCGTTGTGATGGATAGAGTGCGGGAAAATATAAAGTTTAGAGGAAAGGAAACTTTCTCAGCGCTTGTCAACAAAAGCATCACTGAGGTCTGGGTAAGATCTATGAATACTTCCATTACAACGTTTTTCGCGTCTTTCGCATTGGTCATTTTTGCAGGGCCTACAATGAAAGATTTTTCGATGACGTTGATGTTCGGACTGCTTTCAGGAACTTATTCTTCGATTTACATTGCTTCTCCACTTCTTGTATTATGGCGCCATGGCAAAGAAAAGACAAGCAGCCCAGCGGAAAAGAGAGTTATCTCTGTAGAACCCCGCGTTGAAACTGTTGTTGGTGAATCCCATACGGAACAGAAAGTTTCTTTAAGCAGAAAGGCTTTAAATAAGAAGAGAGGAAAAAAATCTAAGAGAAAACGAAGATAATTTTTTTATCTTTTGCTGAGTGAGCATTTTTGGATATAATTTAAATGTAGCGACAAGGGAGGAGGTAAAAATGGATTTAACAAAGTATATACGGAACATTCCGGATTTCCCGCAGAAAGGGATTTTATTTCGGGATATTACACCTTTACTTTCTGACGGCAAAGCATTTGCCTATGCAATTGAACAAGTTGCAGATTTTTTTAAGGACAAAGGTATTGATAAAGTAGTAGGCATTGAAGCAAGAGGATTGATGATAGGGGCACCCGTTGCCGTTAAGCTTGGTGTAGGTTTTGTACCAATAAGAAAACCAGGCAAGCTTCCTTTTGAACTGGCAAGAAAGGAATACCAGTTAGAATACGGGATGTCTATTTTAGAGATGCATAAAGACGGCATAAAAGAGGGCGAAAGGATACTGATGGTAGATGATTTGCTTGCTACCGGAGGTACTGCAGCTGCAGCGAGCGATCTTGTCGAAGAATCTGGTGGAAAAATTATTGGCTGGGGTTTTATTATTATTTTGAAAAATCTTAAAGGAGAAGAGAAGTTAAAGAAATATCCTATATTTTCATTAATAGACTTCGATTAAATTGAACGAGCAAACATTATTCGAAAAATTACTTAAGGAAATCTCCTCTTATCTTGGCGAAGAGGGGATTTCTTTGGTTAAAAAGGCGTATGAATTCGCAAAAAAAGCACACGGCGAACAGGCAAGAGAGTCTGGAGATAAATATATTATTCATCCGCTCCATGTCGCACTTATCCTTGCGGAAATGCGGCTTGACGCAGAAAGTTATGCTGCAGCGCTTCTTCACGACGTTGTTGAAGATACATCTGTTACTCTGGACAAAATTAAAAAAGAGTTTGGAGAAAATATTGCCTTTCTTGTCGATGGCGTTACAAAATTGGAATACATGGATCATTTTTCTTCCGAAGAAACAAAGCTTGAAAATCTTCGTAAGATGCTCCTTTCAATGGCTTCAGATGTGAGAGTTGTCATTATAAAGCTGGCAGACCGGCTGCATAATATGAGGACACTCTTTTTTCTCCCTCCCGACAGGCAAAAACAGATTGCACTGGATACGATGGATATTTATGTTCCGCTGGCACACAGGCTGGGTATCTACAAAATAAAGTGGGAGCTAGAAGATTTAAGTTTTAGATATCTCAAGCAGGATGAATATTACGAGCTTGCCAAAAAAGTTTCCAGCAAAAGAGGCGAGAGGGAAAAATTTGTCAGTGATATTGTGAAGGAAATCAAGGATTTACTGGACGAACAAAATATAAAGGCAGAGATTTCCGGACGGCCAAAAAACCTTTACAGCATATACAGAAAAATGGTGCGGGAGGAAAAAGAGTTTGACGAAATTTATGACCTTGTCGCCGTGCGAATCATTGTATTATCTGTTCCTGAGTGCTATCAGGTATTAGGTATTTTGCATAATGCGTATAAACCAATTCCCGGGAGGGTAAAGGACTATATAGCAATGCCGAAGCCTAATGACTATCGGTCTCTCCATACAACTGTTATCACAAAATCTGGTGAGCCGCTTGAAATCCAGATTAGAACAAAAGAAATGCACAAGCATGACGAAATTGGCATAGCAGCACATTGGAAATATAAAGAAGGCATTCAGCTTGACAAGAATTATGAGAGTAAACTAATGTGGCTTCGCCAGATTGTTGACTGGCAAAAAGAAGTACGGTCCACAAAAGAATTTGTAGAAATGGTAAAAGGAGATTTATTTAGCGAAGAGGTGCTTGTTTTTACTCCAAAAGGTGATGTTATTGATCTCCCACTGGGCGCCACTCCTATTGATTTTGCATACAGAGTGCACACGGATGTCGGAAATTATTGCGTTGGAGCCAAAATAAACGGCGCTATTGTTCCTTTGCATACAGAGTTAAAGACTGGAGACCGCGTAGAAATCCTTACTTCAAGATCTTCAACCGGACCGAAACTTGACTGGTTACAATTTGTAAGAACTTCTTCTGCACGCTCAAAAATCAGGTACTGGCTCAGAAAACTGAGAGAGACGCCGGAAGAAAAAAGTGAGAAAAAGGAAGAGCAGCAGGAGAAGAAAGAAGCCAAAAGACCCTATATACGCAAGCCTTCACCGCGCATTTTTCAGAAGGAAGAAACGGTTTATTATCCTGTTGTGGCTGGTGTTAAGGGAATAAAGATATCTGTTGCAGGATGTTGCAATCCGGAACCACAAGATCCAATTGTAGGCTATGTAACGAGAGGAAGGGGAATAAAGATTCATAGAAAGGATTGTCCGAATTTAGACGAGATTATAAGCAGTGGCGGGAAAGTACTGTCTGCTGCCTGGGAAGCAAGAGGGAAAGCAAAATTTTTGGTGTATTTCAGAGTAACCGTTTGGAATGTGCCAGGTATTATTTATAGAATATCAAGAGTTACAAGTGAAATGAACGTGAATATAGAAAACTTTCGTACATCAAACAGGACAGAAAAAAGGAAACACGGGTATTACCAATCATATTTGCGTTTTTCTTTTATTGCGGAGAAGCCTTCTATTGTAACGGATATTGCAAGGGAAATTAAACTTATTCCTGAAGTAATAACGGTAAGATGGAGCAAAAGGAGAATATATGAGGATAGTTCTTCAGAGAGTGAAGAGAGCGTCAGTTAGCGTTGATGGTGAGATAGTTTCAACAACTGGAAGTGGATTGCTTATTTTAATGGGTGTGGAAAAAGGAGACACGGAAAGAGAAGCAAAGTACCTCGCAAAGAAAATTTGTGACTTAAGGATTTTTTCTGACGAGCATGGAAAGATGAATCTTTCTGTAACGGATGTAAACGGCGAGGTTATGATTATCTCCCAGTTTACACTTGCCTCTCACATTAAGAAAGGCAATCGACCCGGTTTCAGCAATGCGGCGGGAGATGATTTGGCAATTTCGCTTTATAAATTATTCGTGGAAGAAATAAAAAAGCAGGTCAGGATTGTCAGGACAGGCATTTTTGGTGCATATATGGAAGTAAATCTTGTCAATGATGGACCTGTTACTTTTATTCTGGAAAAATTTGGTGGAGCAGAGGGGATTTGAACCCCTGACCTCATCCGTGCGAGGGATGCGTTCTCCCGCTGAACTACTGCCCCGTCAGATAATTATAGATACAAAGTCTTAAAAAGCAATAGAAAAATTCTTAAAAAATGTTAAAATGGTATGGAGGTAAACATGAAAAGTATCGGTATTATTGGTGGTACTGGTGTTTATACGCCAGATTTTTTACAAAATGCAGAGCCAATAGCTGTAAGAACTGAATTTGGCACTGTGAATCTTATGCAAGGAGAACTGGAAGGGAGAAATGTGTTTTTTGAAGCCCGTCACGGTACGGGACATACCGTGCCACCCCATAAGATAAACTATAGAGCTAATATTTTTTCTTTATACAAGCTGGGGGTTGAGCGAATTATTGCAACTGCTGCAGTGGGTTCAATTAACAGGGAGATTTCGCCTGGCATGTTTGTTATTGCTGATCAATTTCTTGATTTTACAAAAAAGAGAGAAGATACTTTTTTTTCTCAAGGGAAGGTAGTGCATACAGATTGCACAGATCCATATTGCCCTGAGTTAGCTGCTGCTATCCAAAAAGCAATGGAGAAATTTGATTATCCTTATTCCCCAAAGGGCACGTATGTATCTGTAGAAGGCCCAAGGTTTGAAACACGGGCAGAAATACGTGCTTACAGTATTTTAGGCGGGGATGTGGTTGGAATGACTGGCGTTCCCGAAGTAGTATTGGCAAGAGAGTTAGGTATGTGCTATGCTACGATTGCTGCTGTAGCAAATTATGCAGCAGGTATTTCTGATCAAATGATTTCTCATAAGGAAGTGGTAGGGAAAATGGAAGAAATGAACAAAATGTTACGCAATGTTTTAAGTGAAGCAGTGATAAATATTCCCGGCGAGAGGCATTGTTCTTGCAGTAAAGCTCCTACATCAGGGGAATAGAGGCATATTTAGTAAGGATTAAAATCTTTGGAGAAACGATGTAGTAGGGAATAATAAGTTAAATCCTATTTTGATGACGACTAAAAGAGGAGGTACGGCATTTATGCAAAGGATTTTAGTGACGGGAGCTACGGGGCAAATTGGTTCTGAGCTTACTTTAGCCCTGCGTGAAAAGTATGGCAATGAAAATGTAGTTGCAGCAGGGCATAAAAGAAAACCTAGTGAAGAGTTGTTCAATTCGGGACCATTTGAAACTATTGACTGTGCAACGATTAATACGATTGAGGAAGTTGTGAAAAAGCACAGAATAGACACTATCTATCATTTGGCAGCTATACTTTCTGCAGTGGCAGAAGCCAAGCCAAAACTTGCCTGGAATGTAAACATTAACGGGCTTTGCAATGTTTTAGATGTTGCGTGTGAGCATAGATGTGCTGTTTTTACTCCCAGCTCTATCGGCGCGTTTGGTCCTAATACACCAAAAGATAACACGCCACAGGATACGATTCAGCGTCCAAATACAATGTATGGCATTACCAAAGTTTCGGGAGAATTACTTTGCGATTATTATTTTAAAAAATTTGGAGTGGATACCCGGGGAGTGCGTTTCCCCGGTATCATTTCTTATGTAACATTACCCGGCGGAGGGACTACTGATTATTCTGTTGAAATATTTTATGAAGCTCTTAAGCATAGGAGATATATATGTTATCTGAAACCTGATACATATATGGATATGATGTATATGCCAGACACGATAAAAGCGGCGATTGATATTATGGAAGCAGATCCTGAAAAATTAGTGCATAGAAATGCTTTTAATGTGACGGCAATGAGTTTTGCTCCCAAGGATATTGCAAATGAAATTAAAAAATATATTCCAGACTTTATCATGGAATATGACATTGACCTGATGAGGCAGGCAATAGCTGATTCCTGGCCCAACAGGATGGACGATAGTGCTGCTAAAGAAGAGTGGGGATGGAGACCAGAATATAATCTTGCTTTTATGGCGAGGGACATGCTTGAGAAGCTGTCAAAGAAGCTGGCAATTAAAATATAACCAGGGAGGTGGAATAATGCCGCTTGATAAGATTAGAGAGATACTATCGGCTTATTTAAAGGAGTTGAAAGATAAAGGAGTGCTTAAGGGTAGCGAAACAGTGATAACTGGTATAAAACCGGCACAAGGGGATAAGGGCCCAAGGTATTTTATAGATGGTTATAGCGAAAAAGAGTTTTTGCGGATGAATGCAAATAACTATCTTGGGATGTCTTTAAAAAAAGAGGTAATAGAAGCTGAGGAAAAAGCTGCAAAAGAATTTGGGGCTGGACCTGGCGCTGTACGATTTATAAGCGGTACTTATACTTCCCATATGGCGCTTGAGAAAAAACTTGCCGAATTCCATAATAGAGAAGCAGCTATGATATTTAGTTCTGCATATGCAGCGATGGTGGGTATATTAGCGCCTATGATTACGCAAGATACTATTGTGATAAGCGATGAATTGAATCATAATTGCATTATTAATGGTATAAAATTATCCAGGCCAAAGGATAAAAAGGTATATAAGCACAATAATATGGATGGACTGGCGTCAACTTTAGAGAGTTCAATTGGCAATTGCAAGCGGGTTATAATTGTAACTGATGGTATCTTTAGTATGAGGGGGGATTATGCTCCGCTCAAAGAAATAGCTGATTTAGTTGAAAAATACAATTCAAATTTTGAAGAAGGAGTTCTTACATTTGTTGATGATTCACACGGCGTTGGGGCTATTGGAGAAACAGGTAGAGGAACAGCAGAATATACGCACGAAGATAGAATCGATGTGTTAGTTGCAACGCTCGGCAAAGCCCTCGGAGTGAATGGCGGATACGTGGTAAGCAGTGCAGAGGTAATAGGATTTTTACGCGAAACTGCTCCGTTTTATATTTATTCTAATCCTATTACTCCACCGGAAGCAAGTGCTGCTCTTGCCTCATTAGAAATATTGGATAGTGACAAGGGAAGGGCAATGCTAAAACACCTGCGTGCGATGACGGCGCGGTTTGAATCCGACCTAATAGATATGGGGTATGAGGTAATAAAAGGAGAGCATCCTGTTGTGCCCCTTATGGTGCGGGATACAGAGAAAACTACAGAACTTGTCGGATATTTAAAGGATAACGGTATTTTAGCAACTGGTCTTAATTTTCCTGTAGTTCCAAAAGGAGATCAGGAGATACGATTTCAAATCTGTGCTGACCATACTGAGGGCGATATAGATTACGCGCTTGGAATATTGCGTAAATACAAAGAGAGCCACTAAATTGCTGCCATAATCTGTCTCGTTAAGTAAAGAGTATTGCTTGTATTATTGATACCGAAGAGAAAATGACGCTGGCTGATGAAAATATGGCAATGGGATGGTTTTGCTGTTTAAATAAAATTTATGGCCTGACAATAAGGAGTTGTGAATGATGAAAAATGTTTGTATTGTTTTAGCTGCTGGAGTAGGGAAGAGGATGCATTCGTCTATTCCGAAAGTGATGCATCCAATTTGCGGGCGGCCTATGGTGAAATACGTGATAGATGCTGCAAAAGGAATATCTGATAAAGTTGTTGTAGTGATTTCCGAAAAAATTGATAAAAATGTTTTTTCTAATGTTGAACTGGTTTACCAAAAAGTCCCTCTCGGGACAGGGGATGCAGTAAGGCAGGCACTTACCGCTGTTAGCAATATCCCGGATGAGACACCAGTGTTTATTATTACAGGAGATAATCCTTTGATAAAATCCTCTGACCTTAAAGAACTTCTTGCTTTTCATAGAGATGCTAAAAGCGGCGCAGCATTACTTACTGCCTTATCCGATAATCCGATTGGTTTTGGCAGAATAGTCAGGCATGAGACTGATTTTGTCAAGATCGTTGAAGAAAAAGACGCAACAGAGGAAGAGAAGAAAATAAACGAGATCAACACGGGAGTATATGTATTTGCAAAAAAACATCTTGCTGACGCAATTAGCGAAATTACTCCCAATAATTTGCAAAAAGAGTATTATTTGACGGACGCACTTACAATATTGAAGAAAAAAGGAGTAAAAGTAAGTGTAAAAAAGATGGAAAGAAAATTTTCCGTATATGGCATTAACAATAGAAAAGAGCTTTCCATTGCGACTAAGATCATCCAGGAAGAGATACTTGATAAATTAATGTTTTCAGGCGTTACAATTATAAATCCGGACAGCGTATGTATTGATTTTGATGTAAGAATAGAGAATGACGTGACAATTCTTCCAGGGGTGTTAATTCAAGGGAAAACAACTATAGGGAAAGATTGCGTGATCGGGCCAAATACGCGTATTGTTGATTCTGTTATTAAAAGCGATGTGGGCGTGCAGTACAGTGTAATAAGGCAGGCTAATGTAGGAGATAATTGTAAAATAGGCCCATTTGCTTATGTGCGGCCTGATAGCAAAATGAGTAAGAATGTTAAGATAGGTGCTTTTGTTGAGGTGAAAAAATCCCAGTTTGGGGAAAATACAAAAGTCCCCCATTTAAGTTATATTGGCGATACAACAGTTGGGGAAAATGTGAATATTGGGGCAGGAACAATTACTTGCAATTATGACGGGCTTCAAAGTAAGAAGAAACAAACATTTATAGAGAAAGATGTATTTATTGGCTCTCACAACACACTTGTAGCGCCCATAAAAATAGGAAAAGGTGCGTATACAGCAGCTGGATCTGTGATTACAGAAGAAGTTCCTGAGGATGCGCTTGCTATTGGGAGGGCTAAACAAATAAACAAAAAAGAATGGGCAAAGAGGAGGAAAAAAAGTAATGGTTGATTTGAAAGGAAAAGCAATAAAAATTTTTTCTGGCACGGCAAACAGGCAGCTTTCAGAAAAAATTGCGAAGTATGTTGGTTTGCCATTAGGGAGGATGTTTGTTGATTATTTTCCCGATGGAGAAATTCATGTAAGATGCCTCGAAAACGTACGAGGGAGAGATGTATTTGTCATTCAACCAACTTTTTCCCCGGCGGATAATTTAATGGAGTTGCTTATTATGATCGATGCTTTAAAAAGAGCGTCAGCGAATACTATAGCTGCTGTTGTTCCTTTTTTTGGGTATGCAAGACAGGATAGAAAGACAAAATCAAGGGAGCCTATCTCAGCAAAGCTTGTTGCAAATCTCATTACAACGGCGGGCGCAGACAGGGTAATGTCTGTAGATTTGCATGCAGGCCAGATACAAGGGTTTTTTGATATACCGATGGATAATCTTACGGCTATGTTGATACTTGCTGATTATATACGCGAAAAAAATATTGAGAATCCTGTTGTTGTTTCTCCTGATGTGGGAGGTGTAGCGCGGGCGACTGAATTTGCTAGGAGGGTACCTCGTTCAACTCAGGCAATATTTGTCAAGAGAAGACTTGGCCCGGAAGAAGTAGAAACGAGCAGTCTTATTGGTGAAGTTGATGGGAAAAGCGTTATTTTTGTTGACGATGCGATTCATACGGGCAATACTATCATTAGCGCAACAGAAGAAGTTTTTAAAAAGGGAGCAAAAGAGGTTTATGTGTGTGCGACACATGGAATATTTGCAAAAAATAGCCTGGAAAAATTTGAAAAAGCGCCTATCAGAGAAATAATTATAACGGACACGATTCCTGTGGAAGAGCGTAATCATTTACCTGCTAAAGTTGAGGTTCTTAGTGTAGCTCCGCTGATAGGTGAGGCGATTAAAAGAGTATTTTTACATGAATCTATAAGTGCATTATTTGAAAAAGATTGAAAGAATGTTATAATTAACTTCAAAAAATTATAAAGGAGATGTATATATGGAAAAGATAGCATTTAAGGCAACGAAGAGAGATGTTTCTACTAAAGGAGCGTTAAAGAAGCTTCGCAGCGAAGGATTTATTCCTGCTATAGCTTACGGAAAGACTGCAGAACCTACTCCTATTGCAATTAACGAAAAGGAATTTATTCACATCCTAAAGCATAAAGGGACAAGCATTATTGTTGATCTCGATATTGATGGCACTATTTATCCGACAATTCTTAAAGCTGTACAAAAAGATCCTCTTGGCGATAAGGTTGTGCATGTGGATTTTCTGGAAGTAGATCTGGACAAACCCGTGCTTACAAAGATACCGATTGTGATTGTAGGCGAATCAAAAGGGGTAAAAGTTGGCGGTTTGCTTAAGCATATGCTGTATGATCTCAAGGTAGAAGCTTCTCCTCTTGATATTCCTGACAAAATTGAGGTTGATATAACTGAACTTGATATAAACGATGTTGTGCATGTAAGTGACCTTGTTCTTTCTGATAAGGTGAAAGTGCTTACTCCGTTGGATGTAGTTGTGGCAGGGATTGGGCATCCTACAAAGGAAGAAGTGGTACCGGTGGAAGCTGTGGCTGGTGAAGAAGCGGCTGAAGAAGCTGGCGAAGAAGCGGCTGAAAAAGAACAGAAAGAAGAAACTGAAAAGAAATAGTAAGTTAGTTTTTAAGACATATAAAGCGGCCGGTACTATTTCTACTGGCTCCTTTTGTTTGTGATGGGAGAGATAAATGAAAATACTTTTTATTGGAGATGTGTTTGGCAAGCCCGGAAGAAAAGCCGTTAGAATGGCATTACCTGAATTAAGAGAAAAATACCGTCCTGATTTTATTATATTAAATGGAGAAAATGCAGCGCACGGAACGGGAATCACAGAAAAAAGCGCGCGGGAACTTTTTTCCTTTGGTGCAGATGTAATTACTGGAGGAAATCATAGTTTTGACAAGAAAAAATTTTGGAATCAGTTTGATGATTTTCCTTTTCTTTTGCGTCCTGCAAATTTTCCATCAGGCGTGAGAGGCAAAGGCCATGTTATAATTGAAAAAAACGGTATGAAATTGGGAGTGGTGAATTTACAGGGAAGGATAGAGCTACCTCCACTTGATTCGCCTTTTGTCGTAGGAAAACAGTTAGTTGAAGCGATGAAAAAAGATACTCCCTGTATAATGATTGATTTTCATGCTGAGGCAACCAGTGAAAAGAGAGCGTTTGGTTTTTTCATGGATGGATTTGTAAGCGCAGTTATCGGCACACATACACACGTGCCTACTGCAGATGAAACAATTCTTCCACGTGGCACAGCTTATATTACAGATGTTGGAATGGCTGGCGTAGAAGAATCCGTTATAGGAGTTAAAAAGGAGCTGGCGATCAAAAAATTTTTAACACTTCTCCCATTAACATTTGAAGTTGCAGAAGGTAGTGTGATTTTGGATTTTGTAGTCATTGACATTGCAAATAACGGTAAGGCAAAAAATATAGAGAGAGGAAGATGGAGAGAGTAAAAACCATTATAACTGCTGTACTTTCAGATACATTTGTTGAGACGCTGAAGGCAAAGATAAGTGAAATCTATATTGTCGGAGGCGCTATAAGGGATGCTTTTTACGGCAAAGACATTAAAGATTTTGATTTCATAGTGAGGGAAAACGACTTTGAAAAAATTTTGGATTTTTTTGAAGATAGCAATCTGAAATACTTTTTTTTGAATGCAAAGGATTTTTTACTTCTGCGAACCATTCAGGGCGATTATACATTTGATTTTATGAAAATTATAGATAGTGTTGACAATAATCTTATGCTGCGGGATTATACTATTAATGCTGTCTGTTATTCTCTTTCAGAAAAAAAGTTTTTTTACAAAGATATTTCACTCAAAGACCTTAAAAACCGCGTGTTAAAGGCTGTTTCCCCGACTTCCATTACTGAAGATCCGGTACGTGTTCTCCGGGGGATCCGGCTTACGGCAGCATTTGGCCTTTCCATTGACGAAGATACGAAGGAACAGATTAAAAGTGCATTTTTTTTTCTTAAAGAGACCAAAAGAGAGAGACGAAGAGAGGAACTGAAAAAGATTCTTGATTTAGATATTCAGTCTGTGTTAAAAGTACTTGAAATATTTTTTCCTGAAAAAGATTTTTCATTTATTCTCAGAAAAACTGGTTTATCCTTGCAGTTTAATGAATTAGACAAAGAGATTAACAGAGATTTTACATACAGAGATGCTTTTGTTGTGGCGCTATTTTCACACGTTTTTTTGGATCATCCTGTGCTGGATATTTTAGGCTTAAGCAGGAAGGAAGTCGAAATAGTTAATAAAATTGCTAAAGAAAAAGTGGAGGACAGCTTTGATTCATTATTTACTCTTTTTGCCAGGCATAGAAGTATTCATGTTCCTTTGGCCGCGGCCCTTTTTTCATTAGGAGAGAAGGGTGCATCAAAGGTAGCTAGATTTTTCATTGAATGCAGCAAAGTAAAGATTGACGGTAGTGAATTAAGAGAAAAATTCAGAGTTGAAGGAAAAGAGTTGGGTGTTTTGAAAAGGCAAATTCTTGAGAGGGAGTGCAAAAAGCTGTATGAAAAATTTTAAGATTGTTACATATGGGTGCCAGATTAATGAATATGAGTCCGAAAAATTCAGAGAGGCACTCCTGTCTTTTGGGTATAGCGAGGTAGAAAAAGACGAAGATGCTGATTTGATTCTACTGAATAGCTGTGCTGTTCGGGAAAAGGCGGATTTAAAGCTTCTCAGCAAAATAGGACACATAAGAAAAATTTTTGAAAAACAAGGCCACCCGGTATCTGTTGTAACAGGATGTGTTGCCAGCATAAAAGAACAAGCAATAAAGAGAGTTGGTGAAAAAAGTGTTATTACTCTATTTAAAGGATACGAACCTCTTGATGATCGCATTAGAAAATTAAGGAAACTACTTTCTGTAATGGGCGAGAAGAAAATTTCCCCCGCACGGAAGGTGTTTGCATATGTGCCTATTATTTATGGGTGCAACGATTTTTGTAGTTATTGCATTGTCCCTGCTGCCAAGGGAAGGGAGCGAAGCAGAACAAAAGAAGAAATATTAGAAGAGGTGAATACGCTTGTTAAAAACGGTACACAGGAAGTTGTTTTGCTGGGGCAGAACATTAATCACTATGGACTGGATCTTGGATATAAAAATGGTTTTATTAAAATACTCGAAGATGTTGATAAAGTCTCGGGTCTTAAGAGGTTAAGATATCTTACTCCTTATCCTGCGAATTTCACTCTTTCTATTTTGGAACGAATGAGGAATCTAAAAAAATTGTGCTCTCATTTTCATTTGCCTGTGCAGTCAGGGAGCAATAAAATATTGAAATCTATGAAGAGAGGCTATACGAGAGAACAATATATCAAACTTATAGACAGCGTGCGAATGCTTTTTCCTGATGCAAGTATTACTACTGACATTATTGTGGGATTCCCAGGGGAAAGCGAAAAAGATTACAATGAAACTAAAGCACTTGTTGAGTATGTGCAATTTGATAGAAGTTTTGTTGCTGCTTATTCAAAGAGGCCAAATACTCCGGCGGCAGTAATGGAAGAGCAGATTGATGAGAAGGAAAAGAAGAAAAGACTGAACGATTTTCTTTCTTTGCAGAATGCTATTTCTTTAAAGAAAAACCGCTTCTTTATAGGAAAAACTGTGGAGATTTTGATTGAATCAATTGTTGGAGCACAGGCTTTTGGCAGGATACCGCAGGATAAATTGGTTATTGTAGAGGGGTGTGCCGCACGCGTCGGCGACATTATCAAGGCAGAGATTGTGGATGCTGATTTTATTCACCTGCGAGGGAAATGAAAAAAATTATTGTCATTTTAGGGCCTACTGCAACACATAAGACACAACTCAGTTTATGTATTGCGGAGAAATTTCCTGTTGAGATTATATCTGCAGATTCTATGCAGTTTTATAAAGGAATGGAGATAGGAACGGATAAAGTGGGGAAAGATATCCGAAGCAAAGTGCCGCACTATTTAATTGATATTGTAACTGTGCAGGAAGAGTTTAACATTGCAGAGTTTAAAAAACATGCCGAGGCAGTAATTGGCAATATTTTTGGGCGGAAAAGGGTGCCATTGATAGTTGGTGGGTCGGGTCTTTATATAAGAAGTATTACAGAAGGGTTTCCTGTGGAATTTTCAGCACCCCCTGATGCGGCATTACGGAAAGAACTCGATGTTTTACCTTTTGCTGTTTTAAGAAAAATGGCAGAAAGTATTGATAAAGATGCTTCAGACAAGGTTAGTGACAGAAAGCGCCTTATAAGAATAATTGAATTTTTCAGGCAAACTGGACGTAAAATTTCTTCTCTTGAGAACCAGGAGGTTCGTTACGAATTTTTAAAAATAGGTTTAATAAAAGAGAAGAGACTTCTCTATCTGGATATTGAAAAGCGCGTAGAAGAGATGTTTAATAGTGGTTTTGTAGAAGAGGTGCAAAGGTTGAGAGATATTTATTCCAATTGGTCAAAGACAGCTTTGCAGGCAATTGGATATAAGGAAATTTTACAATACCTTGACGGAACTATTTCTCTAAAAGAAACTAAAGAAGAAATTAAAAAGAGGACAAGGCATTTTGCTAAAAGACAGATTACCTGGTTTAAAAAAGAGGATAATGTTCACTGGATTGACATAACAGATTTTAGTGATGCGAAAGAGCAGGCGGAAAAACTTGTAGAGGAGTTTTTATATGGGCATTCAAATTAGGAAAGAACTTATAACTCTTGCTGAGCGATGCGAAGGCGAGCTTTCAGGGGAATTCAAAAGGGTAGACAATATAAAGACCAGTAATTTTTATAAAGTATTAGATGCGTTCAGGGAATCTCATATTTCTGCTTTTCATTTCAGGGATACAACAGGATATGGACTTTCTGACCCTGGACGAGATAAGGTAGAAGAAGTATATAAGCGAATTTTTAATGTCGAAGCGGCACTTGTCAGGCCTCAAATTATTTCTGGCACGCATGCAATTTCCATTTCGTTTTTTGGTTTGCTTCGTCCTTCTGATACACTTCTTTACTTGAGTGGAGATCCTTATGAAACAGGTGAAGCCATAGTGGGATTGAGAAAAGTGACGGGTTCCCTGAAAGAGTATGGGATAGAGTTTGATAAAACAGATATGGCTAAAAATATTGAGGAAGAAAAAATAAAAAGAGCAGCCGTAGGAGTTATTCAGCGCTCAGGTGGATACTCGTACAAAAAATCTCTCACAATCGGGGAAATTGAAAAGATGATAGAAAAGGCAAAAGCAATTAACCCGAATATTTGTATCATGGTAGACAATTGCTACGGGGAATTTGTTGGCGAAAAGGAACCAACGGAAGCAGGTGCCGATATTGTGGCAGGATCCCTTATTAAGAATATGGGCGGGGCAATTACCCCGACGGGCGGTTACATCGGAGGGAAAGAGAAATACATAAAAAAGATTGAAGCAATGCTTACCGCTCCTGGAACGGGAAGGGAGATTGGGCCAATGCTTTCTCTCACCCGTCTCTTTCTTCAGGGTGTTTTTTTTGCTCCGCTTGTTGTGTCTAATGCGTTAAAAGGGGCAATTTTTGCCGCAAAGTTTTTTAGCGAGTTGGGATATGATGTAAAGCCCCTTTTTAATGAGGAGCGGGGTGATATTGTTCAGGCAATTCTCTTAGGATCTCCCGAGAAGCTTGTTACATTTGCGCAAGCTGTTCAGACCGTATCGCCGATAGATTGGGATGCTGAGATTCTGCCATCGCCGCTTGCAGGTTATGAAAATGATATTTTAATGGCAGCAGGTACATTTATACAAGGTTCTTCAATTGAATTATCAGCTGATGCGCCAATGAAGGAACCGTATGTAGTTTATTTGCAAGGGGGCATTTATTATGAGCACTCAAAACTTGCTTCACTTTTTGCTGCTGAGAAGTTAATAGGACTTGAGAAAAAGGTGTAAGAGCAGGGAATTACGAATACTGATTTTCAGGGACTTTCTTTCTGATGAGCTTTAACATTATATTGACAGGGACAAGCATTGTGGACCATGGTAGTTGTGCAATCGCAATGATTAAAGCGACTTTTGGGTCAAAAAATTCGAATGCAAGAACCATTACAATGGATACATTTGTAAATGTTTTTGAATTAGATACGGCAATTTTTTCTTTCAGGTTTAACCAGAAGACTATGACGAACCCAAAAATCATAAAGAAAAAATACTCAGGATACACGATTAATAAATATTTTGCTACCTGAAGTGGATTGGATTTTATAAACGGTGCATTTATGGATATTATCGTTAGTGAAATAAGAAATATTGGAATTATGGTTAACAGGCTGCTTCTTTCTTTTACGAGGTTTATTTTTTCTTTGAAAAATTGTTTTGAGAGGAAGGAGGCTACCAGTGGGATTAAAATGAGCTTAGCCATAGTGATGAGTACATTAAAATAGTCAAGTCTTATATATTTTCTAAAAAGGATAAAGAAAAGGAATGGAATGGTAAACGGGGCTATAAAGTGGCTTACAAAGATTATAATAACATTCAAAGATGTTTCTCCGGAAGTTAAAGCAGTCATTGCGGATGATGCTACTCCTGCAGGCGCTGCCGCCAGCAGTACAAGAGCTGCTACTACGATGTAATCGAATTTGAGCAATGTAAGAATGAAATAAACGATGATTGGAGCGGCAATCAGGCTCATACCCTCAATATAGAGGAGCAGCATAGGTCTTTTGATATGGTGTACAATTTCTAGAATATCCATCTTTAAGAATGTGATAAATAAAACAATCATAAGAAGGTAAGTTATATAATTTCTGAGAAATGCAAAGTAAGGGAAAAGCAATCCAAGTGGTATGCTTATAATTAAAAATAGCGGAACATTATTTTCAATAAAATTGATTACCTGATTGTTTTGTAATTTCATGTTGTTATTTTATTTATTTTTATTATTTATTCAAGGTTTTTATTATATTAGGAAAATACTACAATGTAACAAAATATGAGAGGAGGCAATATGCAAGATATTACAAAAAGATTTCTTGATTATGTTTCTTTTGATACGCAATCCAGCGAGAATTCTTCTACTACCCCAAGTACGGCAAAACAGCTTGAACTGGGGAGAAAATTAATGGAAGAAATGAAGGGCATGGGCGTTGATGTAGAGATGGATAAAAATGGATATGTTATGGGGAGCGTTCCTTCAAAAATTAGAAAGAAAGTCCCTGTTGTCGGTTTTATTGCCCATCTTGATACATCTCCAGAGGTATCCGGCAAAAACGTAAAGCCACGTATAGTGAAAAATTATAAAGGTGGCGATATCGTATTGAATAAAAAGTTGGGCATTGTTTTGAAGGGTCAGGAATTCCCTGCGATAAAAAATTATTATGGAAAAGACATTATTGTTACCGATGGGACGACTCTTCTCGGTGCTGATGATAAGGCAGGTATTGCTGAGATAGTGACTGCTGTCCAGTATTTAATAGAACACCCGGAGATAAAACATGGTACGGTAAAGTTTGCATTTACTCCAGATGAAGAGATAGGAAAGGGGCCAAAAAAATTTAACATAGAGAAATTCGGAGCTGACTATGCGTATACAATGGATGGAGATGAGATTGGCAGTCTTGAATACGAAAATTTTAATGCTGCATCAGCCACTTTTATTATTCATGGAAAAAGTATTCATCCGGGCAGTGCCAAGGGTATAATGAAGAACGCAGTTCGTATTGCAACTGAATTGCTTGAACTTTTTCCAAAAGGTGAAGTTCCGGAGTTTACAGAGAAGTATGAAGGTTTTTATCATATATATGAAATGAGCGGAGGGGTAGAGGAGGTAGTGCAGAGATGCATTATAAGAGACCATGATAGAGATAAGTTTGAAAAAAGAAAGAAATTTGCAAGAGAGTGTGTGTATTTTGTTAATAAAAAATATGGCAGGGGGACGGCTGAGCTAAAACTTAAAGATACGTATTACAACATGAAGGATATCATTGCTAAAAATCCTCAACTAATTGATGTTGCACGAAAAGCAATTAAAGACGCTGGAATTAACCCCATTGCAAAACCGATACGAGGTGGAACTGACGGGGCTCAGTTTTCATTTATGGGATTACCAACGCCGAATTTATTTTCAGGCGGGCATAATTTTCACGGCGTGTATGAATATATACCAATCTTTGCTATGGGGAAAGCGGTTGAAGTTATAGTAAACATTGTTAAAGAGTTTGGCAAAATGGAGCAGTAATATTTTATGAAGTTGTTATGAAACGAGAAGCAAAAAGAGCAGAGTACTTTAGTAACGATGTAATTCTATTCAATGATAGAGGGTTGGCACTTTGTTGCTGTTAAACGTTGATTGCCATGCAAGAAAAAGCTATTACAGGTAATATTCCTTAGTGTACGCATATGTGTATTAAGGCAATGCCTAGTATGTGTGGGGAGAAATATGGGGGTGAGAAACTCTAGCTTTTTTCTCCTGTAAAGACAACCATTTTTGTAAAAAACTCTCTTAAAGGTGTTTTTAATAAAAATCTGCCCTTTGCTTTAAGTGGTATAAGCTTGTAATGAATTGGTTTAAACGGGTTTTCGTATTTTGCAATGTATTCGAATCGTTTTACTGTCATTCTGTTTATATACGTGATTTTTTCTTTTTCGTTTACAGTGCCGAATCTTAAATTTACTCTTTTTTCATAGGATTTTGTATTTTCTGCAAGTTTTTTGTATGCATTTATAAGAACAGGTTCGGGGAACAGGAGATGCACATACGGGATACCAATAAGATCCGAAAGATGCGCACCGTATGGGTGATAGTATGGTGGTGAATTGATAAAAATTTTACCTTTCTTTTTTAATACTTTGTAAACTTCTTTTAATACTTTTTCAGGATTTTTCAAGTGTTCAAATACGTCGTTCATTACACAGATATCAATTGAACTTTCTTTTAAAGGTATATTCTCTGCATTTGCTACATGAAATTCAATGTTCTTTGTGTTTTTTGACAACGCAAATGCTTTCGCCTGCTTTATGAATTCTTTTTCTGTGTCTATTCCTATTACTTTTTTGGCTCCATTTAATGCATAAAATGTGCTTTTTCCTCCACTGCCTGCCCCGATATCCAGTATAGTTTTGTTCTGTATTTCTCTTAAAAGATCTACTTCAGGAAGGTAGTAAGAATTGATGCGTTTGGATTGTTCAAATTCCCACTCTGCAAATGTTTTTATTGATGCGTCTTCCAGATTAAATGGATGAACAGGGCGATTAAAAAATCTGTTCATAAAAACAAGAAGGCTTACGCTGATACTATTTTTATGCATATTTATCCTTTCATACGAAAATTTACTGGCTGTTCTATTGTATTGTTATTTTGTGATAAATCAAAGAGCCCCAGCCCTTCCCTTCTCGTCTTTCAATCTCTCGAATTTTGGAGAGATGCAAAAGTGTTTAGATAGAGATATAGGATAGAGCCAGGGCGCAACTCCGACAGGATTATATGTATATTTCAAGTTTTGTCAAATCAATGTATGTAATTTATTCAATCAATTGCTTAAGAAAAAAATTTTATTAACTTTGAAGAGATTGCACTGTCTTTGCCTTAGGTTGCATGTTTTGGTTTCTTTAAAGCATTAAACTCTTTATATAAAATTAAGTGACGGGTATCTTTAATCTGGCAAATATTTACAAGATGCCCGCCACTTGTTAGTATTGATTAATCAAATGTGTATGTGACTTGTACGGTTGCCTGAATTGTAAGCATGCCGCCTTCTATTGGAATTTCTATATTTTCTGTGCCTTTTCCTCCGAACGCCATATCGATACTTCGTATTTGATCGTAAATAGAGCCGATAGAAATAGTTTTTATTCCGGTAATCATGTACCTTGTTCCATTTAATGATATTTCTGCCTGCGCTTTTGCGTTGTCCATTGCTTTTTTAATTGCTTCGAGTTTTAGTTCTTCGCGGTTTGAAATGTCAAACGAGACTCCATTTATTATATTTGCTCCATTTTCCCCTGCACAGGTGAGAATTGCCCCGGCATTATTAACTGTGCATTTTACTCTGAAAAACTCGCTTGCCCTGTAGTAATCTAAAATAGATTTTCCCGTTTCTTTATCCCAGCGATAAACAGGTACAAGGCTTAAACCTGTTGTTTTAATATCTTCCTCTTTTACCTCTCTTTCTTTCAGTGCGTCGATAATTGCGTTTGCTCGGGCGGACATTTTTTCCATTGCAATGCCTGCATTTTCATGTTCTGCCTGTATGCCAAATGATACGTATGCGATGTCGGGGATTACTTGTATGGTGCCTGTACCTGTTACGGATATCAGGTGATGTTCATCTACGCTTATACTCTCTGCGGCAACGCTACCTTTTGGCAATGTGTTTCCACCAATTACTACAGTACTTAAAACTAGTACAGTCAAAATAAAAACGGCAATAAATTTTTTACTCATACCGTGCCTCCTTTTCTTTTTTTATAAATTAAATAAATAATATAAAGGATAACGACCCATGGAATTACCCAGCCAATAAATATTATGAATCCAGCCAATGAAGAAACTAAAGCGTTCAATGCTATTTTCCATGCAGCAATAAGGCGCAGAAGTATTTCTGGTTTTTCTACTGGAATTTTTCCTTCTTCTGTGATGCTTATTGTAATCTCAGAAAAATCTGTGTGAAATGCGATGTAATTCATTCTTCCTTTGATTTGTTCGATTTCACTTTCTACTTTTTCCAGTTCATTTCTCAATGCGATCATATCTTTTACATCGTTTGATTTGCTTAGCCAGGAAAGAAGAAGATCTTTTTGGGATTCAAGCACTTCGATTCTTGATGAAAGATCTACATATTCACCTGTGACATCCTTGGTTGACACGCGCATATTTTCTGTTTTTCCAAGTTTTGAAATTTGCTCGGCAAATGTGTCAAAGTCTTTAGAGGGGATTATTATGCTAACAGTCCCATAATAGTATTCATCTTGTTTGTAATAGTTTGAGTTGGAAACAAAGCCATCCAAACCTTTTGCGGTAAAGATGATTTTATTCCATACTTCGAAGAATTTCCCTTTTTCTACCTGCAGGCTCGTGCTGCCATTTTTAATTATTTTGAGGCCAAACTGAGCATTTGTATCGCTTTCACCAAAGTAGGTACCAGATTCTCTTGCAGCTTCATCTTCAAAGGTTGTGTCTTGTGAATAGGGGGACAGAAACTCGTTTGTCTGATTTTGTGGAAATATTGTTTTTCCGATTCTACTTATTTTTGTTCCAAGAAAGAGATAACTTATCCCGCCGATACCTATTATCAGCACGATGATAAGTAGCGCCAAAACAGTTTTGTTTTTCTTTAAAAAATGTACAAAGTCATTCATTTTTTCCTCCCTTTTATTTTTAGACAGACTGGTGTCTAAAAAGTTCGGTTATTTAAAAAATTTTAATTATTTTCTATTGAATAAGTTCCGAAACATATGAGACTTTTGTAAACGCATTATACTATACAAAAGTTAAAGATATACAGGAGGTTAAAGAAGATGTCTAAGAGTGATTATAGGTATGTATACGAACTAAGCCTGAGCATAAAAAGAATAAAATGTTAAAAGGAAAAATACTTCTTTTTTCTGATAGTGTAATAATAAAAACGCATCCTATAAAATCCGAAAGATTTTTGCAAGGAGGGTTAATACAATTATTTTAAAAATTACTTTTTTTGCTGTTTTCCTATATCCTGTAATCAAAAGGCCCTTTACTCCTTCTTCGCTTCTTTCATATTCCAATCCTCTGACTAATACAGCAGGTATTCCTTCATTTGTTTGTTTCATCAGCAGTGCTGCTGCTGCACTTATTTCATCTACAACAATATCTATGCCTCCAAACTTAGGCCTTCCGTACAAATCTAGCGAACCAAATTCTCTTGTTATAACATTTATTCCTGATGAACCAACTGCAAAGTCCAATGTTCCAAACTTACCATTGGATAGAGTAAACTCTGTGTCTGTTATAACTATGGCAATATTAATATTAAATCTCTCATTCAAACTGCTCCTTATCTCCTGTGCGATTTTGTCAAAATCGCATGCATTTACTACTGCATATCCCTCTGGAACATTGGAATAATCAAGTCCGGAGTCTGTCGAGATAAAGCCATTTTTTGTGATAGTGAAAAGTATTGATTTATGTGTTTCTTTAAGAGCTCGCTTAGCCTTTTCCGGCTCTTTGCCAAGGTCTTTTATATAAGGAGAGAGAAATCCAACAGTAGAAAAGAATAAGACTTTTTGAGAATTATCAAGCACAATTTGAGTTTCTACCGGGTCTTTTCCAATAAACCTACTTATAAGTTTTGCTCTGAATCCTGGATGTACCTTAGACACGTTTACAACTAAACCCATAGCTTTCAGAACATACTTAGAAGTTATTACAAGAACATCATTATTCTTCAGATCTATGTTTGCCTCAAGGAAATATCTAAACAAGAGCTTGTTAAAATCTGTCTTGAACTCTATTATAGGCAACCTAAGCCCATAGAATTCTAACTTTGTTGCATCTATCATTCTACCGCCTCCCCTTCGGATGACCAAAGCGACAAAATTCCTAATACTCTTTTGAAGAAGTTTCTTAAAAAAATTATACAATACACTATATAAATATGTCAATCAATTGCAATGAGGTCTCTGAAAAACTCCTTGTGTTTCCCTATTTGCATATTAACCTTTTCAAAATTTTAGTTTAACTTTTCACTTTTTCTACTTTTTCACGTTTCTAACTTTTATTATCCTCTCTCTAAAACTAATCTATTGCTGTAGTGCTCCCTAAATTGGGTGACTGCAAAACTCTCTATCACTTTTATGTGTACCAAAATTAAAAATCTTGTCAAGAGGGTGTATGAGTTACATACATTTGCAAAATTTAAAATTTCTTTTACAATATATACAGGTTTTATATGGAGAAGTGGGAGTAAATGTGCCCACTTTTTCGTTTGATGGAGAGAATTTATGGATAGAATAAAGGAAATTGTGAAGAGAAGTGCTGAGCGATTTGGATTAATATTGATAGAGTGTTTGGTTTCGCACGGCAGAATTGAAGCAGTTATCTATCGAAGGGGCGGTATTGTAGGTATTAAAGATTTAGAAAATGTAACGAAGGAAATTCAGAGTGAACTTTTTTCTGTTGGGCTTGAAGGAGCTTACAGTATCGCAATTTCTTCGCCTGGCTTAAATAGGATTTTGAAAACAAGGGAAGAAATTGATATTTTTGCCGGGAATGAGGTAAAAGTTTCTTTTAAGGTTGATGAGAATATAATAAAAGAAGAGGCTATACTTGAAGGATTTTCTGGCGATAATGTTGTATTTAGAAAAAATGGAGAAAAACTTGAAGTGCCATTTGACAGGGTAGTGAAAATTTCTCTTTATAGCAGGTTGTTGGAAAAGAGAGGTGAGAAAAAATGATAGATATTGATATATTGAGGAACATAGAAGAGGAAGAAGGCGTTTCCAAGGATTATATTATCGAGGTTATACAGGCGGCATTGCAAGCCGCTTATAGAAAAACATTTAATGAGCAGAACTCTATTGTCAAAATAGATCTTTCCCGTGGCAGTGTTAAGATTTACTCTGAGAAGACAATTGTGGAAAGTGTAGAAAATCCAGTACTTGAAGTAAATGCTGAGGAGGCAAAGAAATTTACTGATAATGTGGAGATAGGCGGTACTGTCCTTATTGAGATTCCAGTGAGCAGGCTTTCCTCAACAGCAATTCGTACAGCGCGGCAGGTTTTCCAACAGAAAATACTTGAGAGAAAGCGAGAAGTTGCCTTTGAAGAATTTTCTGGACTTGTAGGAACGGTGGTTACTGGAAGGGTGACAAGAAAGAAAGGAAGAGGCGAAATCGGAGTAAATATTGAACCCCACAACATTGAAGGGGTTATAACTCCAGAGGAAGCTATTCCCGGGGAGCAGTTGAGAAAAGACAGGCTGGTGAAGGCATTAATAAAAGAGGTGAGCAGCAGTGTTAAAGGCCCTCAAATTATTTTATCTCGTGCGTGCCCAGAATTTTTGGAAAGACTCGTAAATATGGAAGTGCCAGAAGTTCAGCAGGGTATTGTAGAGATTAAGGGCATTGCAAGAGAGCCGGGTGTAAGAACTAAGATGGCTGTTGCTACAAAAAATTTACGAGTCGATCCTGTGGGGGCATGTATTGGCACTAAAGGCGTGCGAATTAATGCTGTTTCGAGAGAATTGAACAGAGAAAGAATTGATGTGATCAGGTATAATACGAATCCAGCCATCTATATAGAGAACGCACTAAGTCCGGGAAAAGTTGAGAGAGTAGAAATTATTCCTAAAACTACGGAAGCCAATGTTTATGTCTCTTCTAAAAATTATCCCTCAACGCTTGGAGGAGGAGGCATTAATGTAAAACTTGCCTCTAATCTTACTGGATATAGGATCCATCTTATTGAATTATTAGAGGAAAGTGGTGCAAGTGAACAAAAATAAAATGAGAGTTTATGAAGTTGCTACAAAACTGGGAATAAAATCTCCTAAACTGATTAAGATTTTAGGGGAATTGGGAGTTGACGTGAAAGGGCATTTATCGTCACTGGAGCCTGATGCGATTTTTTTGGTAGAAGAGTATGTTAAGGAAATGCACAAAAAACAGGAAGTTGCGGAGAAAAAATCTCAAAAGATAGCTGGTGATATTAATGTTGAGGAGTTT
This sequence comes from Caldisericota bacterium, assembly GCA_030621215.1. GTDB lineage: Bacteria > Caldisericota > Caldisericia > Caldisericales > Caldisericaceae > UBA646. The sequence goes on along the minus strand of JAUXIC010000003.1, from coordinate 28,935 downwards.
GCGAAACGCTTTAAAGTTCCGGTAAGGACAGTAAGGGAGCGAATTATGAAGCTGGGAATTCCTTATAAACCGGGCAGAAAGCTTTCAAAAAATGAAGTACATTATCTTGCTTCTGAATTAAATTTTGGCGTTCCAGAGTTTAAAGATAAAGAGTTCTTAAAACAATTTTGTTTCCGTGCACCCGTTGTAACTGTCATGGGGCATGTAGACCACGGAAAAACTACATTGCTTGATACAATAAGAAAAACGTCTATTGCTGATCAGGAGAAAGGGCAAATTACTCAGGCAATTGGCGCATCTGTTGTTAATATAAATGGAAAAGAAATCATCTTTATTGATACTCCGGGGCATGAGGCATTTACGGAAATGCGTTTAAGGGGGTCGTTAGTTACTGATATTGTTATTCTTGTTGTTGCAGCAGATGAGGGTATTAAGGACCAGACGATAGAATCGCTTGACCATGCTCGTGCTGCTGATGTCCCAATTATTGTGGCACTTAATAAAATTGATAGGCCAAATGCTGACCCGGAGGCTGTAAAGAAACAGCTTGCCGATAGAGGCCTACTTCCAGAGGATTGGGGAGGATCGACAATATATGCCAATGTTTCGGCAAAGACAGGAAAAGGCGTGGGAGAACTTCTTGAAATGATTAATTTACAGGCAGAACTTCTTGAACTTAAAACAAACCCCACTACCCTTTGTTCAGGTACTGTGATTGAATCAGAAATGCATAAAAATATCGGGCCACTTGCTACGGTAGTTGTTCAAACTGGTACATTAAAAGCAGGCGATTATATTAGAGTAGGCGATGTTGTTGGAAGAGTGAGATTCCTTACAGATATTAGAGGTAAAATGGTCAAAGAAATTAAGGCTGTTTCTGTTGTTGGAATTGCGGGACTTCCCAGTGTGCCGAAGGCGGGTGAGATATTTTATGTAATAGATGATATTAAGAGCGCAAAAGAGGAAACAAAGCGGATTGAAATTGGAAGAAGAGCCCAACAAATGGAGACCCAGACTGTTTCTAAAACTATGGATGACTTATTTAGAGAGATGGAAGAAAAGGAGATTAAAAGATTTTTTGTTATTCTTAAGGCTGATACCCAAGGTTCGCTTGAAGCAGTAAAACATGCAGTAAAAGAGCTTAAATCCCCCGTTCCTATTGATATTATTCATGAAGGCGTTGGTGGAATAGTTAAAAGTGATATCTTGCTCGGAGAAGCGACAAAAGCGGTCATATTAGGTTTTAGCGTACGTCCTACTGCTGAGGCTAAAAAAGATGCCCAGGCGAGAAAAATAGAAATAAGAACTTATGATATTATCTTTGAATTAATAGACGATATTGAACGATTACTTAAGGGTATGGTTAAACTAGAAGTTAAAGAAGCGGTGGTTGGCAGGGCTACTGTAAAACAGGTATTTAAGGTAAGTGGCGCCGGTACGATTGCTGGCTGCATTGTTAGTGAGGGAAAGATAGTAAGGGATGCCAAAGCAAAAGTCTTGCGTGACAATGCCGTTATATACAATACAGTGGTTTCATCTTTGAAAAGATTTAAAAAGGATACAAAAGAAGTTGCAAAGGGATATGAATGTGGTATAGGATTGAAAAACTTTAACGATATTAAAGTGGGAGACGAAATCGAAATAAGTAAGAGCAGCGAATCTGATACAAAATAATGAGTTTGCATGTCTGTCCTACGCCAATTGGCAATTTAAAGGACATTACGCTACGGGTAATTCTTGTGTTGAGGGAAGTGGATCTTATAGCTTCAGAAGACACGCGGGTTACCCGTATTTTATTAAACAAATACGCTATACACACTCCGGTTACAAGTTTCCATAGTTATTCCAGTACACGTAAGCTGGAAAAACTTGTGGAGGAGATGGAAAGAGGAAAAGAGATTGCTCTTGTGACAGATGCAGGTACTCCTGGGATTTCTGATCCTGGCTACAAACTTATTAAAGCTTGTATTGATAAAGGAATACATGTTGAGGTTTTGCCTGGTCCTACTTCTTTTGTCCCGGCACTTCTTCTTTCAGGGTTTTCCCCAGCTCATTTTATTTTTTATGGATTTCTCCCAAGAAAGAAAGGGAAAAGGAAAAAGATTTTGCAGGAATTCAAAGATTTCCCCGGCCCTGTTATTTTTTTTGAATCCCCCTTCAGGGTAAAGCAATTTCTCTCTGAGCTTATAGAAAGTGCAGGCGATGTAAATGTTGCAGTAACCCGTGAAATTACAAAGATTCATGAGGAAGCATTGAGAGGTAAAGCGTCAGATATTCTTAGTGAACTGGAGGACCGCCGCTCAGTAAAAGGGGAAGTCATTATAATCGTGTCTTACAAATAGTGCTTTGTTTGCTCTGGGTTTTAATACCCTGTTATCCATATAATTTTCTTCTATACTGTGTCAGATTTTGTGACACAGGTAAGGTAATCGGATGCAGCAGAGGATAATATTTTTCAAATGATTTAATCCGCTTTTTCTTGACAGTTTATTAAACGAGGGTATAATAAATTTTAACGAATATAGCAAAGGAGTAAAGGTATAATGGAAGAAATCGAAAAAACATTTTCAGAAGAGCAAGCCGAGATAGAAGCTGAACGCTGTCTTTATTGTTATGATGCCCCCTGCGAAGCGGCATGTCCAGCCCATGTTCCCATTACTGAATTTATTCAATCTATACGCACCAGTAATCTAAAAGGGGCAAGAGAAATTATCCAGGAAGCGCATCCTCTTATTGAAACATGCGGCAGAATTTGCCCTGAAGAGAGCTTCTGTCAAAGTGTTTGCACAAGGATAAAAATGGATACACCCATTAAAATTAGAGAGCTTCATAGATATATAACGGATAATACGGATCCTTCCAAGAACCTTGAACTTGTGCCTGCTACAAAGGAAAGAATTGCCATTGTAGGTGGTGGGCCTGCAGGTCTTGCCTGCGCAAGAGAGCTAAGAAGATTTGGCTATCTGCCGGTCGTTTTTGAAAAGAAGCAGTTGGGAGGAATTCCTGCTAATGAAATATCTGCAACACGACTTCCTGAAGAAATAGAAAAAAAAGAAGCCCGTTTCATTCATCAAAATTTTGTGTCGGAGATAAAAGATGCCACAATAAAATCAGTGGGAGAATTAAATAAAGAGTACGGCGCAATTTTTATTGCAACAGGCCTTTCAGATGAACTTGATTTAGATATACCCGGAAATAATTTAGACGGTGTTTACTATTCGCGGGAACTTCTTAAACGGGCAAAATCCGGCACTAAATTACCCCATTTTAAAAGAGTAGGAGTAATAGGTGGTGGTAATGTGGCAGTGGAAGTAGCAAGTGTTTTGAAAATTGAAGATCCACTGCGCGATGTCGAGGTGATATATCGAAGAGGCATAAAAGAGTTAAAAGCGTTCAAGAAAGAAATTGAAGAAGCGATAGAAGTAGGCGTAACATTCCAGTTTCTTGCAATTCCAAAGGAAATTAAAGGAGATAAAAGGGTAGAGGGACTTGTTGTGACAAGGGCACATCTTGATGAGAAGGATGTGTCTGGAAGGAGACACCCTGTGCCAGTCCCAAATTCTGATTTTATAATTCCTCTTGATGCCGTGGTGATTGCCATAGGGCAAAAAGCTGATGTTTATTTTCCTGAGGTGAAAAGAGACGAGAAGGGTTTAATAAAAGTCAGTGATGGCTTGATGACAAACGTAAAAGGTGTTTTCGCCGGAGGCGATATTGTAAGGGGAGCAAGTACTGTTGTTGAATGTGTAGCAGATGGCAAAAAGGCTGCGCAAAGCATTGTGGAGTATTTAGAGGGAGGAAAAAATGTATAAAAAAATAGATCTTTCTATGAAATTTTTAGGCATTTGCCTGGAGAATCCCTTTATTCTTTCTGCAGCACCTTCTACGGATGAGTTCGATATTGCATATAATGGACTAAAAGCAGGCTGGGGCGGCGTAATATTAAAAACAACGTCTGTCGAAGGAAATCCAGTACCGCTCAAATACCCTATGATGTCTTCATTTGGTTCGATGAGTAGAAAAGTTATTGGTTTGGGTAATATTGATCTTATTTCTGAACATCATATTGATGAAATTGAAAAGAGGGTAAAGACATTAAGGGAAGTATTTCCTGAAAAAATGATTGCCGCATCTATTATGGGCGCAAAAAAGGAAGATTGGCAGACACTTGTGTGGCGGTTGAAAAAAGCTGGCGTTGATCTTATAGAATGTAGTTTTAGTTGCCCTCAGGGAAGTATGGGTGAAGAGTCAGGGAGAATGCTTGCTCAAAGTGTTGAGGCAACGGAGAAAGTGGCACGGTGGGTAAAAGAGGCAGCAGAGGATACTCCTGTACTTATTAAGATAACCCCGCAGGTTACAGACATTGTTGAAGTGGCAAAAGCTGTAAAAAGGGGTGGCGCAGACGGTATTACTGCGAGTAATACAATTCCTTCTTTATTAGGTCTTGATATAGATACATTTGAACCATATCCTTCTCTTTTTGGTAAAGGCGCATATTCAGGTCTTTCGGGTCCTGCCATAAAACCTATTACCTTGCGTACCATTGCAGAAATTGCCAAAAATGTGGACATTACAATTTCCGGGAATGGCGGTGCGTTTAACTGGAGAGACGCTGTAGAATTTATGGCTGTTGGAGCTTCGAATGTGCAATTCTGCACATTGCCTATGCATTACGGATTTAGAACAATAGAGGATTTGAAAAGCGGTTTTGCTCATTATTTGTCTGATATTGGCTTTAATTCTCCTTTGGATGTTGTTGGAAAGGCACTGCCAAATATCAAATCCCAGGATGAACTTCCCTCGCCTAAAACCCGTGCTGAGTTAGTGGAGGAAAAATGTGTTGGTTGCGGTCTTTGCTATTCAGCTTGTTACGATGGAGGGCATATGGCAATTGATTGGGATAGCGAAAAGAGACTGCCTCATTTTGATGACGAAAAATGTGTTGGTTGTGCAATGTGTATGCAGGTTTGCCCTGTGGATGCAATTAAGATGAATGAAAAAATAGATGGAAGTAACAGTGTGCATTATTTTGTAGAAAAGAGGTGAAATGGCACAGGTAATAGATATTAGTTTTACTCTAAATGGCAAGGAGTGCAAACTGAGTGTTCCTGCCAATGCAGTACTTCTTGATGTCATACGGGATAAAATGTATCTTACTGGAACAAAAGAAGGCTGCGGTAGAGGAGAATGCGGTGCATGCACAATTTTGTTTAACGGTAGAAGCGTGAATGCCTGTTTAATTCTTGCGCTTCAAGCAGATGGGGCAGAGATTGTTACAATTGAAGGGGCAGGAGTTGAAAAAAAATTGCCTTCCATACAAAAAGCATTTGTGGAGGAAGGAGCGGTGCAGTGCGGTTTCTGTACTCCGGGTATGATAATGTCATCTCTCTATCTGCTTAACAAGAACCCGAATCCTTCGATTGCTGAAATAAGAGAAGGGATTTCTGGAAATCTTTGCCGTTGCACGGGATATGTAAAAATTATAAAGGCGGTAGAAAAGGCGGGTAAAGATATTGGCAAATAAAATTAAAGGTATTTTACTTTTTGCAGGGGAGTCAAAGCGGATGGGAAAATTAAAGCCCTTACTCCCAATAGGCGGGAAAACCGTGGTAGAAACAGTTTTAAGTGAGTATCTTGCGTCATCCCTTTCTGAGATTGTGCTGGTTCTCGGGCATAGGGCGGATGATATTAAAGAAATTATTGATGATAGAAAAATTAGCAGCAGCAAACTTAAGGTCATTATAAATAAAGATTTTAAAAAGGAAATGTTTTCTTCCATTCAGGCAGGACTGGCAGAGGTAGAGGGAACGGAGGGAATTTTGATAGGGCTTGGAGATCAGGTGCTTATTACAAGTGACATTATTAATGAATTAACAGAACATTATATCAAAGGGAAAGTGCTTATTCCAACCTTTCAGGGAAGAAAAGGGCATCCCATTATAATCCCTTATGCGATGAAAGACGAAATTTTGGCAATGGATGCGGAGAAGACGACATTAAAAGATGTGTTAGGCAGACATAACGACATAATAAAATTTTTAGAAATGAAAAGCAATAAGATTCTTATTGATATGGATACAAAAAAAGAATATGAGAGGATTAAGGATATATGGAAAAAATAGAAACGCAAAAAGCAGTAGGGAAAATTTTAGGCGCCGATGTGACAGAAGTTGTTCCCGGCATTAAAAAAGGCCCTCTTTTTAAGAAAGGGCATATTATAGGAAAAGATGATATTGCGCCTCTTCTTTCAATAGGGAAACATTATGTGTGGGTGTTTGGCGAGAGAGAAGGTTTTATTCACGAAGATGATGCGGCGACAGAGATGATGAATTTAATGAAAAAGGAAAATCTCAGAGTGGGTCCTCCAAGCGAATCCAAAGTCAAGCTCTTTGCTGAAGAAAGAGGCGTTTTTATTATCAATACGAAAGGGCTTGAAGAAATAAATCGATTAAAAAATCCGCGTGTTGCTGCAAAGCGCAGTTTTTCGTTCGTAGAAAAAGGCGCTCCTGTTGCCATAGGCAAAGTAATGCCGCTTGAGATACCGGTAGCTGAAATGGATGAAATAAGGAATATTGCAGGGGAATATTATCCCATTATAAACCTTTTGTCTGTGAAAAATCATAAAATAGCTCTTTTTTCTGTTGGAAACGAATTCATCGAGGGAAGACGAGAAGAAACAATGAGTGGACGGGTAAAGCAATATCTTGAACAGATGGGGCAGGACATTGTTTTGGAAAAAGTTCTTCCTGATGATGTTTCCCAGATCCGTGAGAGTGGAATGGATGCTTTTGAAAAAGGTTCGGATATCACAATATATATGGGCGGTATGGCTGTTGACCCGGATGACAAGACAGTTGAAGGAATTGAAAAAATGGGTGCAGATATCGTGATGTATGGCGTGCCAATATGGCCGGGAACTACATTTCTTTTGGCATACAAGGATGAAAAAGTTATTCTTGGCATTCCTTCTTCCGCGGGATTTATGGAGAAGGGGACAAGTTTTCACAAAATTATGCCAATTATACTTTCCAATTATATAATTTCTCGTGATACACTTATAAAAATGAGCGAAGGGGGTTTTATTGATGCAGGAAATTTATGAAAAAATCGTGGAACTTATCCATGATAGGAAAGAGTTTGTTTTAGCAGCTGTTGTTAACGCAGAAAATTCAACTGCGGGTAAAACAGGTTTTAAAATGGTGATTCTACCTAACGGCAAATTTTTTGGTACGGTTGGCGGAGGCGTTGTTGAAAAAGATGTAGTAGACACTGCGATGAATTTGTTTAGAACGCGAAAGCCATTTTTAAAGACATATACTTTGAAAGAGGGCGATGAAACTTCCCTTGGTATGGTGTGTGGGGGAACACTTTCTGTGTATATGGAATATGTGGGACCGAAACAGCAATTTGTGGTATTTGGTGCGGGGCACATTGGGAAAAAATTGTATGATATAACTATGCTGGATGATTTTTTTGATGTGATAGTTTCTGATAAAAGAGTAGATTTTGTGAGTGAAGAAATGTTTCCCAAGGCATCCGTATTTGTGAATAGCAATTTTTATGAAACTGCGAGAAATATACCTCTAAATGATGGTGCGGTTGTTGTTATTGTGACATCAGGCGGAGAAGATGATCCATATATCTTAAAGGCACTGTATGAAAAAAATATAAGGTACCAGTATATCGGCATGATAGGGAGTTTAAACAGGAGGAGCAAATGTTTTGAAAAGGCGAAAGAGTTAGGAATAAGCAGCGATTTTTTGGACAGCATATATGCTCCTACGGGTATTGCTATAGAGGGAGATACTCCTTTTGAGATTGCGATTGCTATCCTTGCAGAGATAATTGCCGTAAGAAGGGGTGCGGTTGACAAAGTTAAAACAGAGAAAAAAATACATGATGAAGGCACTGAACTATTTAAGAGCTGACACAATTGACAGCGCACTACAATATCTTGACGAGTTTAAACAGGATATAAGGATTCTTGCGGGAGGTACCGATCTTGTTGTAAGATTAAAACAGGATATGGTAGAAGAAAATAATATTTTAGATATTAGCAGGATTAAAGAATTAAACGATATCTTTAGAGAAAATGGCGCAATTCACCTTTTACCTTTAACTACCCACACAGATATTTTAGAGTCAGAAACTATAAGCAAATATGCTTTTATTTTAAGAGAAGCATGTGCTACTATTGGCTCTCCACAAATACGGAACAGAGGAACGCTTGGCGGAAACATAGTAAATGCTTCTCCCGCTGGCGATTCTATTTCTGCGTTATTTGTTCAGGCCGCAAGGCTTAAACTTAAAAGTATTAACGGAGAGAGAGTTGTTTCTATTGAAGAATTTTTTACAGGACCGGGAAAGACTGTTTTAGAGCCAAATGAATTACTTGTTGATATTTTTATGCCTGAACTTGAAGAAAACGAAACAGGTTTCTTTAAAAAATTGGGCCAAAGAGATGCGCTTGCGATAGCTGTTTTGAATGTTGCAGTAAAAATGAGAATAAGAGAAGCAGGAACAAATGCGTTTGATAGGGCAGTTGTTGCGTTTGGGGCAGTTGCGCCGACAGTTGTAAGAGGGCGAAGAGTAGAAAAAGCTATTATTAGCAGTTCTTTAGATTCCCCTGAGCAGATTCATTACATTGCACGACTTGCTTTCAGGGAGGTCTCTCCAATATCTGATATAAGAGCATCTCTTAAATACCGGCAGGATATGAGTATAAATCTTTTGTACGAAGGGTTGCTTGAACTGTCTGCTAATGATTGGAAGAGAAAGGTGTGAGTATGGAAGATTTTAAATATATAGGAAAAAGTGTACCAAGAATAGATGCTGCAGATAAGGCTTCCGGAGAAATTAAATACATGTCCGACCTTAATTTTCCCGGAATGCTCTTCGGCAAAATATTACGAGCAAAATATCCGCACGCGTTGATAAAAAAGATTGATACATCGCAGGCAAAAGCTCTTCCCGGTGTTATTGCTGTTGTCACGCATGAAGATGTTCCCGGCTTAAATGGTTTTGGCATCGTTACGCCGGATCAGCCTGTTTTATGTAAGGACAAAGTCCGGTATGTTGGAGATGCTGTTGCCGCTGTTGCTGCAGAGACAGGAGAATTGGCTGAAAAAGCTCTTGCTCTCATAGATGTTGAGTATGAACCGCTGCCTGTTGTGGATGATCTGATTGAAGCAACACAATCTGATTCGCCAAAAGTGCATGATGGTGGAAATATTCATCTTCATACGAAGGTTGTTCGTGGTGATGTTGAAAAAGCCTTTAAGGAAGCAGATCTCATAGTAGAACATACTTACTGTACAGAAAGGCAAGAGCATGCATTTTTAGAGATGGAAACCGGGGTTGCCAGGATTGAAGAAGATAATATTTTGACTATCTATGCAGGATCACAGTATCCTCACCGGGATCAAATGCAACTCTCTCGCTGTCTTGCACTGAACCCTCATAAGATTCGTGTTGTTTCTTATCCTGTTGGCGGTGCATTTGGCGGGAAAGATGAGCTTACTATCCAGCCAGTCTTAGGGTTACTTGCGTTAAGGACAAAGAGGCCGGTTAAAATGGTGATGACACGCGAGGAATCCATTATTTCTTACTGGAAAAGACATCCAATGATTATGAAGTATAAAACAGGCGTTAAAAACGACGGAACATTAATAGTAAATAAAGTGACAATATATGCGGATACCGGGGCGTATGCATCGCTTGGCGGCCCTGTGGTAAATCTTGCCATAGAGCATGCTTGTGGTCCTTATAAATTATCTAATGTAGACATAGAAGGTTATTGTATTTATACGAACAATGGTGTCTCTGGTGCGTTTCGGGGGTTTGGAGTTCCGCAAACAGCGTTTGCAGTTGAAACACAGATGGACATCATAGCTGAAAAATTAGGGATTGCCCCCATTGAATTGCGCAGGAAAAATGCTTTGCGAAAGGGAGATATAGCTCCCGTAGGGAATAAGCTCACAACAAGCGTAGGCACTGTAGCTGTGTTGGAAGGTATAAGCAAAACGAAACTGTGGAAGGAAAGAGAAAAATATCTTGTAAAAAATACTAAAAAGCCATGGATTAAAAGGGGTTTTGGTTTTGCTCTCACATATCAGGGTACTGGTCTCGGAGTTGGACTTCCTGATTACGGTGGTGCTATTTTAAAGTTTTGTGAAAATGGCGGTTTTGAGGTTGGTGTAGGCATGGTGGATTATGGCCAGGGAATTGGCACTTCATATGCACAAATTGCAGCAGAAATGATGAAATGCCCAATAGACAAAATAAGAGTTTTGCTGGGAGATACTACTTTGACTGCAGATTCTGGCCCTACAAGTGCATCAAGGGGGCTGTATTTAGGTGGAAAGGCAACTATCATTGCGGCAGAAAATATGATGACGATTTTAAAAGAGAAAGCAGCTGAAATGTTAGAAACTTCTGTTAAGGATCTTGATGCTGAAAATGGTTATATATGCATGAAAAACCGGCCAGAAAAAAGGGTTTCGTACGAAGAGATTGCAGCACAATTTATGAAAGAGTTGCATCATCTTCCCGAGACTGAGGGTCATTTTCTTATGCCACTTGCGGATATGAAAGTTGAAAATGCTTTTGGGCTTCCTCACCATATCTTTGCATTTTCTGTCCATCTTGCACTTGTCGAAGTAAACACACTTACTGGCCAAACAAAAGTATTGAAGGGCGCCGAGGTAATTGATGCAGGAGATATAGTAAACAGACAGGGACTTGAGGCACAGACTGAGGGTGGTTTTGTTATGGGTATGGGGTATGGGCTTTTTGAAAACACTGTTATTGAGAAAGGGGTATTCAAAACAACAAATTTTTCGACATACATTATTCCGTCAGTAGAGGATGTACCTTTTGAAATTGAAACGGTAACAGTTGTTAACCCTGAAGAAACAGGACCATACCGCTCGAAAGGAGTTGCGGAAACCGTTATGTGTGCCACTGCTCCTGCTATTACAAATGCTATCTATAATGCAGTTGGTGTAAGAATTTTCAAATTGCCCGCAACAAGCGAGTTGGTTTACACTCTCTTACAAAAGAATGAAGAAAAATGCAATGAGAACACTAATTAGAGATATCGATATTATTGCTACATTTAACAAGAACCTAACAGAAATTAACAATGGATGGATTTATATCGAAGATAATGTAATAAAAGAAGTAGGGAGTGAAGTTTGTCCTGATTTTGAGATTGATAGAGAAATTTCCGGGAAAGGAATGGTTGTTTTACCTGGATTTGTTAATACCCACCATCATTTTTACCAATCACTTTTCAGGGCAGTTCCCGAGGTACAGAATACAAAATTATTTGATTGGTTGATTTTTCTTTATGAAAAATGGAAGAACATTGACGAGGAAGCCGTGATGATATCTACAGTTACAGCTATCCTTGAAATGATAAAAAGTGGTGTTACGACCACGACTGACCATTTATACCTTTTCCCAAAAGGGCATCCCTATCTATTTGATGCGCAGGTGGAAGGGGCTGATATCACGGGGGTGCGTTTCTACGGGACAAGAGGCAGTATGTCTCTCTCTAAAAAGGATGGGGGATTACCTCCGGATTCTGTAGTACAAACCGAAGATGAAATTTTAAGTGATTCAGAGCGGGTTATTGAAAAATATCATGATCCCTCCCGTTTTTCTATGTGCCGGGTTGCTCTTGCGCCCTGCTCACCATTTTCTGTTACTGAAGAATTGATGCGTGAAAGTGTTGCTCTTGCGCAGAAGTATAATCTTTTGCTACATACTCATCTTGCAGAAACAAAGGATGAAGATGAGTTTTGTCTCTCTAAGTTCGGATTGAGACCTGTTGATTATATGAAAAAAGTAGGATGGCTGGATTCAAATGTATGGTTTGCTCATCTTGTGTATGTGAGCGAACAGGATATAGAAAAACTTTCCGCTCACAATGTGGGTATGGCCCACTGCGCTACTTCAAATATGAGACTGGGCTCTGGTATTGCGCCTGTCGCTAAAATGAAGAATACGGCAATGAAAATCGGGTTAGGAGTTGATGGAAGCTCTTCAAATGATACAGGAAACTTTTTGCTCGAAATCAGAAATGCGCTACTTCTTCAACGCGTAAAGTATGGTGCAGATGCCTTGACTCCACGCGAAGCTTTATCTTTTGCTACAGCCGGAGGGGCAAAAGTTTTAAGGATGGGGAAAGAAATTGGTTCTATTGAAAAGGGCAAGGCAGCAGACATCATTGGCTTTAAGATGGATCGGCTTGAATTTGCGGGAGGACTTACTGATCCCGTTGCGTCCCTTGTGCTTTGCGATGCAAAATCTGTGGATTTCTCAATGATTAATGGACAGGTGATAATAGAAGAAGGGCATTTTACAAAAATAGACGAGAAAAAATTTATCGATAAACACAATAAAATTTCAAAGGAACTACTTAAGTAAGATCAGGATCCGCTATTGTTGGCGATTCGATACAAGCTCTCTTACTATAAGTGTGCTTGCAAATCCTGCGAGTTCTGAGCGGAACATCCCTGTATTCAAGAAAACAAAAGGTATGTTATAGGCTTTAAATATTTCTATTTCTTTTCTGCTAAAGCCACCCTCAGGCCCTACCATAATTGATAGTTTTTTGGGCATTGTATTTTTTAAGAGGGACATAATGCTTTGTTGAGCAAATGGCTCCAGTACAATAGGGAATCCCTTGTCTTTTAGCTTACAAAAATCTTCTATTCCATTTAGCAGGGCTATTTTTGGGATAAACGCAACTTCTGATTGCTCTGCTACAGATAGTGCAATTGCATTGAATCGTTGGATTTTCTTTTCTATGTTATATTGGCTTTTATCCGTTTTTGCAAAGAAAAACGTTTGTACTCCTACAGGAACGCAGAGCTTTATTACTTCTTCCAGTAGGTGGGGTTTAATAACAGACTGGACGATTGAAATTTCCGGCAAGAATTGTCTGACTCTTCTTTTCTTTTCGATGTGGCAAACAATTTTTGTTTTTGTAGCTTCTTTTACTTTTGTGATATATATATAATTACTAATTACTGTTGAAGAATCTTACGCTTTCATTTTTACCAACCCTCATTACGTCTCTAAGGTGGTGAATAAGAGTTTTTTCTTCAACTGTTATTTCTTGTGCATCCTTTTTAACATGATAATAAAATATCGGCATAGCATATTATACTATATATTTGCTTATTTTGGAATGGATAGAAACATAACCCCCCTCCTTATCTAGCTGACAGGAAGGGGGGGGTAGTGTCATCAACAAGGGTTATTTATAATTTTTCTTCCCTCGGTAATGTGTAAAGTACGTCTTCGTATGGAGTTCTGTAAAGTTTTGTTTCAAGGAGTTTCTGGTCAATGATGTGACCAATTATACCGATGCTTCTTCCTACCACAAAGAATGCATTTAAAACACCCGCATTAATTCTTTTCTCTATTTCTTCATTTGTAAAGCCGATAGATTTCATTAGGTCTACAAGTAAAACGCCTGTACAACCATCGACATTTAAGATAAGGTTTTCTTTCTTTGCCGTTGTAATTTTTTCTACTTCAAGAGCGTAATCAAGATATTCTGTTTTTGGGAAGTATGTTTTTGCATAATTTTTAAGCAACTCTACTCTTTTGTCCGGGTTTCTTATGCTTTTTACCCTGTGGCCTATACCAGGGACGGGTATACCTTTTTTCTTCATTTCATCAGCAAATTTTTTTGGCGTGAGACCGCTGTCTTTTGCCCATTTAAAATAATGCCCTGCTCCATCTATTGCGCCTCCAAAGCGAGGTCCAATGGTGAGCATACCAGAGGCTAATGCGGAAACGAGGTCTTTTCCTGCCCGTGCTGCTACTATGGCGTTGTGTGCTCCAGAGACACAAGGTCCATGATCTGCTACAATTTCAATGACAAGCTCGATGAATTTTGTGGCATATTCTGGGAGCTTTTTCTTGAGCCATAGTAGACCTATAACATCTCCTATGCTTTTTCCTTCTTCTATAATTTGTGATAAAGGGATGCCTGCATATTTTACTTCTTCACCCCTGTCATCTGAAATTGTTGTTATAAATTCTTTATGGTATCTTATGATGCTTTGTTCTACTGCTTTTTTGAAATCGACGGGTATCTCAGGTGGAGTAAATTCTTCAATTTCGCTAATAATATGCTGGGATTTTAAGCTGTCATAAACTTCTTTTGTCTTTTCAAATAATCCGTCAAAAGAATCTGGGACAATGGCTCCTGCTTCTTTCAGGGCGATATTTTTTGCATCTGCTGTTTCTTGTTCGCCACCCGCGCGCGCTCCCGCATGTCCAAATTGCACTTCTGTTGGAAATATTTTTGCACATGTTCCTGTGACCCAGGCGATAAGTGGTTTTTTGATTTTTCTACTTTTTAGCGCTTCAACAACTTTATACTCTTCTTTTCCGCCCACTTCTCCGAGCATTACATGAAATTTAATTTCTTCGTTTTCTTCGTGGCGCAGTAGATGGTCGATGAGGGAAGAGCATGGATATCTGTCTCCTCCAATCGCAATGCCCGCATTAATGCCATCCGCTGCTCTTGCAATGATGTTAAACATTTCGTTTAACAGGCCTCCCGATTTTGTTACAAGCCCCACGCTTCCACTTCTGTAAAGTTTTGATGCAATGAGATTTTCAACGCTTCCTCCAGTATTGCCGATTCTAAATTTACCCGAGACAATGCCTCCTACTGTTGCAGGGCCAATAATTATTTTCCCTTTTTCTTTGGCTAAAGCTCTCATTATTCTTTCTTTTCGTTCTGGTATTCCTTCTGCAATGACTGTAATAAGATCAATCGTAGAGATGTCCAGTGCCTGAACTGTTGTTTCAAAGGCGGAACGGTATGATGCAAAATTAATCATTATTGTTGCATTGGGGTGATGTTTTACCGCATCGCTAATGGTATTGTAAACTGGTATTATGATTTCTTTGCTCCCGAAAAATGCTGTTTCGATTCCGCTGCCGTTGGGGTCTACAATGCATGCAATAGATGGTATTTTTCTTTGAGAGATATAGTCAAAATCTAACATCCGCTGAACTGCTTTTAGTTGTTTGCCGTATATAATGCTCTGGGATTCTTTGCTAAATAGCTGTTTCATCTCTCTCTCCTTTCAGGGCAATACCAACAATACGAGTCATGCTAAGTTCTGGGCCGTATACTTCAATTGGGATACCGGTCTCTTCTCCTAAATTTTGCATAAGGGCAAGTCCTTGTTTGTAATTTGGCCCCCCTCTTCTTACATATATGTTTACATTGTTTTCTTTTATCTTATCTTTATATTCTTTTATTGCTCTTATGATTCCCTTAAATGTTTTCGCAACATCAGTAAAATTTGCAATGCCTCCGCCTATGATTAATATTTTACCTTTCGGGTTCTTTTCTCTTGTCATAAGTTCCAGTAAGGTTTTTGCATAAAGGTAAGTTTCTTCCTCGGATGGATTGCCTGAGTATTCTCCGTAACTTGCAAGTTCTTTGCCATATCCGAGATCTATTACTGTGTCTGCATATACAACGCTTGCTCCACCACCTGCTACCATCTGCCAGACACGCCCTTTCGGATTAAGTATGGTTAACTTTAATGAGGCACCGGTTTTTTCGTCCAGGTCTCTTATAAATTGCTCCTTTTCAGTAAATGTTCTTCCAAATGGGTTGGGAAATTCAATATCTCCCCATTTATCTTTATTCCAGAACAGAGCTGTGTCATCCAGCCGTGCTACGAGGTCCAGTGGAATAACTTCATTGTTGATTATTGTGAAAGGATTTATCTCAAAGTATGTGAAGTCCAGTTCTGCAAATAATTTGTATAGCGCTTTTATGAATTCTTTTATCGTTTCATCTACAGTTGAGAAGTTTAAGGTATCTATCGTTTCAAGAACAGGGACAAAATATTCTTTTACATTTTCCCAATTTTCTTCAATTTCTACTCCGCCAGTTTCAGAAAAATATATTTTATCTCCGTCTTGTTCAGTTTTAATTGCAATGTAGTATTCTTTAGTGTGCGGAACAAATGGCTCTACGAGAAAGTGAGTCAGCGGTCCTTTTGTTTGCCCAATTTTAACGACCTTTCCCATTTTTTCATTTATCCACTGTTTTGCCTCTTCATATGTTGCATTAAGCAGCACAAGATTGTGCTTCCCTCTTTTTCCAAATAGCTGGTCAGGTTTTACAACAAGGCGTTTTTCTTTAATCCAGCTATTTTTTTCTGCAATCGTTCCAATACTGGTTTCAGGGGATATAAGGGCTACTTCACCTTTATACTGAAATTTTCCGCTGGAGTATTCATTAATATATTTCGACAAAAGTTTTTTTGCTGTGTATTCTCTTATTCCGCGTTGTGCCATTAGGCATTCTCCATGTTTTTGATTATCCTGTCACCAAAATCTGAAGTAGATACTTTTATTGCATCGTCTATTTGCCTTGCAAGGTCGTAGGTTACGTATTTTTCTTTGATAGTCTTCTCTATCGCAGTAATAATTACTTTTTTGACCTCATCCCAGCCCATATACTCAAACATTTCAGAACCGGATAGAAGCATCGAACCTGGATTTATTTCGTTTTTTCCTGCATGTTTTGGGGCAGAACCATGTGTTGCTTCAAACAGTGCAATGTGGGTATTAAAGTTTATGTTTCCCCCCGGTGCCATACCTAATCCGCCAACCTGTGCGGCACAGGCGTCTGAAATATAGTCACCGTTCAGGTTTGGTGCGACAATTATATCATATTCACTGGGACGGAGTAGTATCTGCTGGAACATTGCATCTGCAATTCTATCATTCAAAAGGATTTTCCCGTCAGGTAATTTGCCGTTGTATTTTTCCGTTAATTCTTTTTCGGTGATTACTGTATCTTTATATTCTTCTTCTGCAAGTTGATAAATTGCATTTTTGAAGAGCCCTTCTGTGTATTTCATAATATTTCCTTTGTGCATGACTGTTACTGATTTTCTTCCATATTTAAGTGCGTAGTCAATGGCTGCTTTCCCTATCCTCTTTGAGCCGGATACGCTGATTGGTTTTATTCCGATGCCTGAGTTTTCTTTTATATCGACGTTTAATTTATCTTTCAGGAAGTTTTGGACCTCAATTGCTTCTTTTGAATCATATGGCCATTCGATTCCAGCATACACATCTTCTGTATTTTCTCTGAATATAATTACGTCCAGCAATTCCGGGTGTTTCATGGGCGAGGGTACGCCATCAAAATATCTTACTGGACGGAAGCAGACAAACAGGTCCATAACTTGCCTCATAGTGACATTGAGCGATCTGTACCCACCGCCGACTGGCGTGGTAAGAGGGCCTTTTATTGCAACAACATGTTCTTTTATTGCTTCTATTGTTTCCTCCGGAAGCGGTTCTCCCTTTTTTTCTAATGCTTCTTCTCCTGCAAGGATTTTTAGCCACTCGACTTTTCTTTGGCCGTTGTAAGCTTTTTCCACTGCTGCATCAAATACCTTCATAGCAACAGGTGTAATGTCTCTCCCGATTCCATCTCCAGTTATGTATGGAATTGTGGGATTGTCTGGTACATGCATTTTGCCGTTTTCTACTGTAATTTTCATTTTACATCTCCTTTTGCTGTAAAGGGCAGGAGCCCTCCAGCGAGTATGATTTTTCGTTGCATATCTGTAAGATATAATTTGAGTGTTATGTCTTTATTTTTTGTTACATTTTTTGCTTTAATGTCTTTTCCTCCGGTTTCTATTACCTTTTTTATGTCAGATATTTCGATACTATCTCCTTGTTCTATTTCATCATAATCTGAAGGATTGTTAAATAATAAAGGCACTATGCCAAAATTTACAAGGTTTGCCTGGTGTATCCGTTCTATTGTCTTTGCGATAACTGCCTTTACGCCGAGATACATTGGGCATAGTGCTGCGTGTTCTCTTGATGAACCCTGGCCATAACTTTCTCCTGCTACAATAATATTTGCTATATTTTGCTCTTTATTTTTTAGAGCACGCTCGGAGAAATGCGGGTCTATGGGCTCAAATACATGAGTTGCGTATTCTGGTACATTTGAACGGTATTTAAGATAGGGACCTGCAGGCATTATATGATCTGTCGTTGTTTTATCCTCTACCTTAATTGTTACAACGCCATTTATTGTTTCTCGCGGAGGTTCATTTTTTGGGATTGGTTTTATGTTCGGGCCTTTAAATATTTCTATTTTTTCTCTTTCTTTTTCCGGAAGCGGAAAGATAAACATAGAGTCGTCTATTTCAAATGTTTCTGGCATTTTTATTTCTTCATATTTAACCCCCATTTTCTCCAGGTCTCTTGGATCTGTAATTTTTCCTGTTATGGCTGTTGCGGCAGCTGTTTCCGGGCTTACAAGGTATACTTTTGCGCTTTTTGTTCCGCAGCGTCCTTTAAAATTCCGGTTATTTGTCCTGACAGACACAGCATCTGTTCCGGGGGCAAAGCTGTTGCCGATGCAAAAACCGCAAGCAGATTCTAAAATTCTTGCTCCTGCTTTTATAATTGATGATAAACCTCTCTCTTTTTCTATCATTTCTATTACTTGCTTTGATCCTGGCGCTACACCAAACTCAACGTCTTCATTTGTAATGTGATTTTTCAGAATATGCGCAACAGTCATTAAATCTTTATACGAAGAATTTGTGCAGCTTCCGATGGCAATCTGGTCAACTTTCAACCCGGCAATTTTTTTTACTGTTTTTACATTACCTGGCGAATCAGGGCATGCAACCATTGGCTCTATGTCTGAAAGATTGATTTTTATTATTTTGTCGTAATGTGTATCTGGATCGGCTTCAAGTGGAATCCAATCCTTTTCTCTTCCTTGTTTTTTCATAAAATCGTGTGTTTGCTCATCGGAAGGGAAAATAGACGTAGTTACTCCTGTTTCTGCGCCCATATTTGTAATTGTTGCACGTTCCGGAATGGGAAGCGTCTTTACACCATCTCCACCATATTCTATTGCGTAGCCTACGTTGCCTTTTGTTGTAAGTATGGATAAGATTTTTAGTATAACGTCTTTTGCCGAAACCCAGGGCTGCAATTTTCCTGTAAGCTCTATTCTTATTATTTTTGGGTATGTGAGGTAGAATGGGCCTCCTCCCATTGCAACTGCTACATCAAGCCCTCCGACGCCGATTGCCATTTCTCCAATGCCTCCTGCTGTTGGCGTGTGGGAGTCTGTACCTATTAAAACATTTCCGGGTTTTGCAAATCGCTCTAGTTGTACTTGATGACAAATGCCGTTTCCTGGACGGGAAAATGTGATGCCGTATTTTTTTGCAACGGACTGTAAATACCGATGGTCATCAGCATTTTCAAAACCTACCTGAACGGTGTTGTGATCTACATAACTGACTGCTTCTGTTTTTACTTCTTTAAATCCCATTGCTTCAAATTCAAGGTATGTTGCAGTCCCTGTTGCGTCTTGTGTGAGTGTCTGATCAATGTGCAGGCCGATTTCTTCTTCTTTTTTCGGGATACCATCTACAATGTGGCTCTCAATGATTTTTTCAATGATACTTTTTCCCATTATTGCCTCCTTCTCCTTCCGATTTTTTTATTTCTCTTATATAGTTATAAATTGTAAATTGCGATACGTTTAATTTATTAGCTATAAATTCGACTGAATTTTTAATCTGAAAGAATTGTCTGTTGCGTAATTTTTTTACAATTAACTTATTTTTTTGGCTTGCTGAAAGATTGTTTTTTGTACTTACAGCGTAAGCAACTTCGTCAAAGATTTTTTTCATTAATCCGATAGTAGAGTGAGATGTATTTTTTGAGATATTTTTGCTTAAGGTCTTATCTTCTGCAAATTGCGTAAGTGATGTAAAAAATTCATCCAGTGAAATAGCCGCAGTAAGATTCATATTAAGACAAAGGGAAGCTATCAATTTGCCTTTTCTGTTCCGGATAGGGACAGTAACAGAACGTAGCGGAATTCCTACAGGGGAAACGCTTTTGTATGGGCCTACGATTTCTTTATTATTTTGGATTGCTTCATTTAATATTTCCAGTCCTGAATTAGTGAGAGATGAACCGACTTGTCTGTTTGTAATTTCTCCATTTTCGATGGCGATAATTGAATGTTGCGAGTTTATAAATGAATGCAATACGACTTCACAGTTTTTTCCGAGTAATGCTGCAATACCTTTTATTACTGGTTTTAACGCTCTTATAATTGCCTCATCTTCTTTTGAAGGCATTTTCTGCTCCTTACAAAAAATTTTAGCAGCTTACAAAAAATTTTAACACCATCCGCATTTTATATGTTTATTTAGAAAAGTCAATATGATAAAATTTTTTGTCCGGTTATTGTTTATCTCAGGAGAAATTGGGGATAGATTTAGATAAATTGAGTAATGCCGTATAATACATATAAAGAGGAGGTGGCAAAATTGGGCTTATCATTTTTTAAACATGAATCCAAACTATCTATTGCTCTTTCTAGCAGAATTGTTGATGATGAATTTAACCAAAACTTAAGGATTCTTGTTATTAAAATTACGAATACAGGAAAAAAAACAGCTGTGATAAAGTCGATAAAGATTAAGATACCCCGCAATGAATTTGAGGCTGTTCCGACATTTTTGAGTTCAGAAAGTCTTCCTTATGAATTAAAAGAAGGTGAAATTTGTTTGGCAGAAGCCAGTATAAAAGGGCTGGTGCAAAAACTTCTTAATGAGAAACATTCAAAGAAAGTCAGACTTTTGATTGAAGTAGAAGATGAGGATGGCAAAATTCATAGACCAATGGCCTCTTTAATGTTTGACCTTGATAAATTGCGTGGAAAGTATTGTACGAAGTAGCATTTAAAACTGTCATATTTTATTCTTAAAAAATAAGAGTGTTTTTTAAGTGCGTTGCAAATCTTTTGGCACTTTCTATGTCTTTTTTATTTGGCCTGCCCTTGCTAATGCCCCCGAAAGGTTTTACTATAAGCGGGTATGTATCCCATCCTCTGCAATCGAATTCCCCGATGATTTTAAACCCTTTCTGTAACAATCCCTTTCGCAGAAATTTATTGAAATCATTTATTATGGGGATGATACCTATTCCGCTTGTGGAAAAAACGAACGCCATTTTTCCTTTTTGGTTGTTTAAGCTGTCTATAAAATTCAGCAATTCCCCGGAGTGCTTTCCGTAGTAGATACCGGAACCAAATCCAATGAGATCGTATTGATTGAGGATGTTTGCTTTGACCTTGGATAAGTTTGTTATATCTGCGTTTAGAACTTTAGTTATTGCTCTGGCAATTTTCTCGGTATTGCCGTGATGTATTGAAACGTAAATGATGAGTGTTTTCATTTTTTATTTATCCAATTACAGCTCTTTCCTTGATGAGTTTTCCTGTTTTAAAGCGCTCTAAGGTGAGATTGTTTGCTTCAGCAATATACATGTTCTTATGAACGATGAGTGAGGCAAGAAGCTTGCCTACAACCGGGCCTAACATGAAACCATGTCCTGAATATCCGCATCCCAGTACGAATCCATTTATTTTTGTCGGTCCTAATATTGGATGACGATCAGGTGTTACTATGTAATACCCTGCCCATTGTTTCATTATGTTTACTGAAGAGATAATTGGCAAAACACTTATAATTTGTTTTGAATACTCTTCCAGGAAGTTTAACGTTGAGTTTAAATTTGATAGCGGGGGTTCCTTTAAGTCTGTCCCGCCTACAATTCTTCCCCTATGAGTTTGTAAAAAATATAATCCGCCTTTTACAATCATTGGGCCTAAAAAATTGTTCATTGGTTCGCTGGCTGCAATTTGATGTCTGTATGGTTGCAATGGGAGGTTTAATCCGGCTAATTGCCCTATATATTTTGCTCCGTATCCAGCACCGTTTATTACAGTATTTGTTGCATACCTGTTTTTATTGGTAACTACTTCTTGAATTTTATCATTTTTTACATGAATTTTATTTACTTCTTCAAACGTATTTATTTCTACTTTTTCCCTTTTAAGAAATGTTTGCAGTGCGTTTGTTACGTCGAAAGGGTATGCATTTCCATCTGTATGGCACCAACTTGCTCCTATTACCTTGTCTGTGTTTAAATCCGGTACAATTTCTTTTGCTTCTTTAGCTGATATAATAATACTCTCTACGCCAAATGTATTTTGGTATGTTACGTATTCTTTATATTGGGCGAGTTCTTTTTTATTGCTTAAAAGCCATAGATAACCACCTTGTTCAAAATGAATGGGTATTGGAAGGTCATTATTCCATTCTTTCCAGAGTTTTACGCTCTCCTTCATTAAAACGATATGTTCTTTTGTTGTAAATTGTTGTCGTATGCCTGAGCCACATCTTCCTGTGGATCCAGAGCCCAAGTAAGATTTTTCAAGAATAGAGATATTTTTAATGCCAGATTTAACAAGGTAGTATGCGGCGGCAAGTCCTGTAATGCCTCCACCAATGATTACAACGTTACGATTTTTCATTTCTTTGCCTTTGAAAATATTCCGAATGGCACAGGAGTTTCGGGCGGGCGTGTTGTAGGCATTGCTATTTCATCAATTCTTTTTTTTAATTCTTGTGCAAGAATTTTTTCTGTTAGAGGAATGCATGTTTTTCCCTGGCAAGGCCCTGCGCTTAGTTGTAAATATTTTCGTAGTGATTCAATATCTTTATATCCTTTATGAATTGCATCTTTTATTTCTTTTAACGTAATATCTTCGCATCTGCAGATAATAATTTCTTCATCTTTCATTTTGCACCTCGATATTCCTTACTTCATACACAAGTTCCGGATCGTTAAACTGTACTGTGATTATTGCAGCACTTGTGTCTTTTTCCGGCAGAATAATTTTTGTCACTGTTCCTTTTCCTATTTTTTCACCTTTTCTATTCAAGAGGTTAACCTTTTCTCTTCTTTTTGGTGTCGGCAGCATTTCATATGGCAAGCTTACTATCCCATTTCCATCTTTTATGTTTATAAGAAAGATTGCAAGTCCCGGACAAATTTTGATGCAGTTTCCGCAGCCAATGCATTTATCAAAATCTATATCGGGAATGCTATTGATTGTTTTCATTGAGACTGCCTGTGCTGCGCAGGATGTGACGCAGGGGTTACACGGGATTTCCTGTGGGCATTCAATGATAGCAACAGGTTTTTTTTTGATTCTTTCCGCTGATGGAAAATTTTCTTTTATATCCTCTGTTTTCAAAAACCCTGTCTTTAAAAAATTACTCATATTGTACCTCTTTCAGTCCTTCTCTTATTTTTTTTCCGAAAGGCCCACTTCGTAATATGTTCAATTCTTTTATAGAAGATTCTCTTTCTTTTGTTGCATCTTTTCCCATTTTAATGAGCACTGAGCATGCAGCAGTTGTTCCTTCTATCATAGCGGTTGATGCTTCTTCTATTCCATCAATATCTCCTGCTACAAATGTATTTTTAAGAGATGTTTCAAGAAACCTGTTTCTTATTGGGACATATCCGCTAAGAGAGGGCACGTACTTTAATTGGCATCCTGCTTGTGCAAGCAATGTTACTGATGGTATAAGGCCCGTAGAGAGACATACTGTATCCACATCCCATGTTTTTTCTGTGCCGGGAATTTCGTTGAATTTTTCATCAAGGCCTATTGTCACTGCCTGTTCAACATGTTTGTTTCCGTTTACCTCTTTAATTGTTGTGCTGGTAAGGATTGGTACATTAAAGCGTCTGAGTTTTGCTGCATGTACAAAGTACCCTCCAATGCCGGGCAGAGCTTCGATTACTCCTTTTACGTTGATACCAGCCTGAAGCATTTGGTATGAAACAATCAGGCCAACATTTCCTGCTCCCACCATTAAGATAGATTTTCCTGGTTTTATGCCGAAGACATTCGTTAATGTTTGTGCTGCGCCTGCGCCGAATACTCCTGGAATATCATTTCCCGGGAATGGTATCATTTTCTCTGCGGCTCCTGTGGCGAATATAAAATATTTGCTTCTAATTTTTACAAATTGATTTTTTTTGAATACACCAATTGTATCAGGGGGATAGAAGCCGAATACAGCACTGCTTACAAAATTTTCAATATTCTCTTTTTTTATTGTGTTAATCATTTCGGACGCGATTTTTATGCCTCTTGTTCCTGCTTTCTCTCTTTCCGAACCAAAGAATTTATGCGTTTGTTTGATAAGCTGCCCTCCAAGAAGTGGATTTTGTTCAACGATTAACGGCGACACTCCGTATTTTTTAAGCGTAATTGCGGCGCTTAAGCCTGCTGGTCCTCCGCCAATAATGACTATGTCTCTATTTATTTCGATTGGAGGCGGGAAATGTTCGATCTTGTCTGGTTTTTCTCCCATTCCATTTTGTCTTTCAACAACCATTTTTTCTCTTACGGGAAGTACGCATGTTTTTATATTGGGTATGCCGTTTACCCGCATCATACAGGATGAGCATTTTCCTATTGCGCAGAACATTCCTCTTGGCCTGTGGAGTTTAGTGCTTTCAGAGAATACATTCAAGTCGTTTCGATACAATGCCATTGCAATCGTTTCATTTTGATATGCCTCTATTTCTTTGCCCTCGAATACAAAATGAATTTTTCCCTGTTTTTTGAAATCCAGTACAGGATGTTCTTTAATTTCTCTCATCTTTCCTTTCCTTGTTCATTGTTTACAGTTTATTATAACTTGCTGCTTCAATTTAATAAATTTATTTTGCTGTTTTTTTTCTAACGCATCTATTGTATATATGTTTGCTGCGTTCCATAAAAACCAATCGGTTATCCCATTGTCATAAACTGCCTTTTTTTGTAATTGCACCTCATTTTTCCCGTAAAAATGGTACAATGAAAAATCCTGAAGATACGGTATAAGTTTGCATTTTGAATCGACTGCTTTGAGACGCTTTGTCCCATCCTGAAGGGTCTTAAGAATTGTTTCGTACGGATGGGCATCGGGATCTTTGATGCCATAACTTCCCCGCGCATAATGCGACGGGTAAACCATGGGACATAAATAATCAGCGTAGAGAGCTAATTTTTCAAGATTTTGGCCTATTCCCAAATCATCTGTTGCAGATAACACTAAACCAAATATATCCACTTCTAATTTTACTCTATATTTATGTATCCGGTCTTTTGCATATTTAAGAAATAACTGGATATTATCTTCTTTCGAAATGGATTTTTTATTGTAAGGATATAAAAGCTCTATACTATTTGACACAGCAGGAAAACGTATGTAATCAAACTGTATTTCTTCGAATCCCATTGAAATAGCTTCTTCCGCTATATCTACATTGTATTGCCATACTATTTCTGAATACGGATCGACCCAGGAAATATTGCTTCTATCGTAATAGATTGCTCCGTTGCTCTTTTTGATTACGAGATCTTTTCTTTTGGCAGCGAGAAGCGGATCCTTGAATACAACAATTCTTGCAACAGGATAGATGTCATTTTCTTTGCACTGTGCAACAATCTTTTGTATATTATTTATTTTTTTGAGTGAAGAATTTATATCTTTTGAAAGAGGCACAGTTGATTCGTAAGAGAGATAGCCCGTTGCATCTTTTATATCTATGATGAATGTATTTATTTCAGTTTCTTTTGCAATTTTTATGTAATCGCCAAACCGGTCAAGACCTGCAGTCCAACCCGTTATATATAGTCCTTTTAGTGTTTCTGGCCGTGCAGTACGGTGTATCTCTATTGTTCCCCCATTTTTTAACATATCCATTGCTCCCCATTCTTTTTGAACAGGGAATGGTGTTTGGTGAGGGGTGTAGTTGGCTTCATTTAGTGTTTCTGCGGTCGAAAATACAAATATTAATATAAGGAGTGCAAATAGATTTTTTTTGATTATACGCCTAAATTTCATCTAATCCCCATTTCTCTTAACTCTTTTTCCGAGAGGCCGAAGTAGTGGCCAATTTCATGCATTAATACTTTTTTAACTTTTTCTTTAAGTGGTATTTTTTTTCTATTTGCTTCATGAAGAATTGGGATGATAAACAGTATTATGCGGTCTGGAAGTACTCCTTGATATCCCGGCCCTCTTTTTCTAAGAGGTATCCCTTCGTATAATCCAAGCAAAGTACCTTTTTTATAGAGATGTACTCTTTTCAACATGTCTACTGTTGGGTAGTCCATAGTAAGGAACTCAAGATTTTGAATATGTTTTTTAAAGTAGTCAGGTATTTCCTCCAGGCTATCTTTAATTATTTCTTCAAATTGTTCTTTTGTGATTTCCATGCTTATATTATAATGAAATATGACAAGAATTAAACTACTTTTATTTTATTTGATTTGTATAGGACCTGAAAATTTTTTAAAAATGTTAAAGTCTAGTATCTATGAAAAAGGCATTATTTATTATTTTGAGCTTCCCTTTGATGAGGTAAAGATTATGAAGCCAAGAGTAAAATCAGAAAGCAAAATATTTTATTCTTTTGACGAGCTGCCGTCTGTTTTACGAGCCAGGATTAAAGAAAAATTAGGATATGAAAAACTCCGTATTTTTAAATACAGGCTTTCTGTGACAATAAAACTTGTTGCTTCTTTTGTAAATGGAGAACTTGCTTCTTACTGTTTTTTTGCTTTCTCTTCAGAACAGTTTTCACTATTTCGGCTAAAAAAAGGCGATATCTATTTTTTTGACTGTTTTACATTCCCAGAATTTCGTGGACTAGGCTTGATATACAATGAAACAAAATATGTCATAGATGTATTTAAGGAACATGGATATTCAAGGGCTTGTGTTGCAATAGATTCTTGCAATAAGGATTCAATTTGTGCGTTTAATAAAATAGGTTTTCGTAAAACAAAAGAATATTGGTTTAGAAGAATCTTCTTTATTAAAAAAATCCTCGTAAAGTAAATTTTTGACAAGGATTTTTAAATTAAAGCGTCAAAATATATTTTGACGCTTTAATTTTTATTTGTATTGACATGGAACAGTTTATAGAAAGGACAGAAGCCATTGATCCCTGTAAAAATAAGAACGAATCCGATAAACCAGCCAGTAATTCTAAAAATATTTGGAGATGAGGCAATTATCCGTGCAAATAGATATTTTGCCGATGGGGATATATAGTATCCTGCATCGAATAAATTTTTGATATTTGTTACCTGGGTGCCAAGATAGAAAATTAGAATCCCTATCCCTACTCTTGCAATTCTTTCGACTTTATTGATGTTCAGTGTGTTATTCATTTTGATGGTTTTTTTGGTGCCTTCTTTGGTTGTTTATATGGAAGAGGCACATAGGAGACAGACGGTCTTAAAGCTGGATTTTGGGGGTATAAGTTCATTAGTAAGTAGACTTCTTCTGGCATGTTTTTAGAAACATGCAATCCTAGTTTTCCTGCTTCCTGATATGTAATGGGATAATCATGTGTCCATTTGCCTTCTGTCAATATTTTTGCAATTTGTTCGGCTTTCTTTTTAGGATAGTCATTTGAGATGAGTATTGTTGTGACAAATGTTTTTACTTGACGCTCAGCTTTTTTTGCTATATCTGCTAAAATTAGTGTCTCATCGTCTATTTTATTTTTGTTTTTTTCCTTTAAAACTTTCAAAATGGAAGAAGCAGGATACTGTCCCAGCTGTGGATCTACAGGGCCTAAAACAGCGTTTTCATCCATTACAATCTCGTCGGCGGCAAGAGAAAGCAATGTTCCTCCGCTCATTGCGTAATGGGGAATAAATACGCTGACTTTTCCTTTGTGTTGCACCAGTGCATGGGCAATCTGCTCTGTTGCAAGGACTAATCCTCCCGGGGTGTGCAGGACAATATCTATGGGCATTTTATTTGGCGTCAGCCTTATAGCCCGAAGTATTGCTTCCGAGTCTTCTATATTTATGTATTTCATTATCGGGAAACCGAGCAAGGCCATTGTTTCCTGTCTGTGGATAAGTGCGATAACCCGCGATTTTCTCTTTTTTTCTATTTTGTGTATTAATGTAAGGCGTGCGCTTTCCAGATTTTTTTGCTTAAACCAAGGACTGAGCAATGTAAGAATTATAAAAAACCAGAATAAAATATTTATGACACTAACAATATTAGTTGTTTCATTCATCACACTCTCCTCCCCGTTATCATTATATAATAGGATTCAAGATTTGCAATAAAAGCAATGTTTTGAGGAAGTATTTAAAATGGGTGTGCCGTATTTTTATGGAGATTACGTTAAGAATTGCTTCTCTGTAATATGTGGGTTTGGATTCTTTGTTTAACCTGCGGATTTTAGCAAAAAAAGTTTGTGTAAAATATTATCTGTATATCCCATCATAAAGATTTGATATAAAAATGCCTCCCGTTACGAGAGGCATTTTTTATTCTATTTTCAGATATTAATATCCTGGATACTGTGGAGCAGCCGGCATTGGTTTTTCTTCTTTGGGAATACTTGAAACGATGGATTCTGTGCTTATAAGGAGTGATGCAATGCTTTCTGCATTTTGTAGAGCAATTCTTACAACTTTGAGTGGGTCGATAATACCTGCCTTGAACATATCTTCGAATTTTCCTGTGTCTGCATTAAACCCTATGTTGTTTTTAGAATCCAGTACTTTATGAAGCGCAATAACTCCGTCGTATCCTGCATTCTGTGCGATAAGTTTTAATGGTTCTTTTAGCGCTTTTTTTACAATTTCAATACCTGTTTTTTCGTCTCCTTCTGCTTTAATTTTATCAAGAGCAGAGAGCGTGTTTAAATATGCTGTTCCCCCACCTGCTACAATGCCTTCCGCGAGAGCTGCTTTTGTTGCGGCTACTGCGTCTTCTACTCTATGTTTCATTTCTTTCATCTCTGTTTCTGTAGCACCACCTACCTTAATGATTGCAACGCCGCCAGCAAGTTTTGCAAGCCTTTCTTCCAGTTTTTCTTTATCATAATTTGAAGTTGTTGTTTTAACTTGTTCTTTAATCTGGTTGATTCTTGCATCTATATCTTTTTTGTTTCCTTTTCCGCCAACAATTGTTGTATTGT
>JAUXIC010000072.1 GCA_030621215.1 Caldisericota bacterium | reverse complement strand
TTTATCGAACGGAAAATTCTCCTATTCGACTGGTGCGACAAGTTTGCTTTTTAGTTCCCGCGAAATTGCAGTGGCAAGAAAAACTTTAATCCTTGCTAATGCATTTCCCGTGCAGAGGGATTCGGATATTTTACAAAAAGAAAGCGATAAATCCACATTAGAATTTAGAGGAATAAAAAGTGGATTTCAAATTAAAGAATTATTGAAAGAGGTAAGCAAGAGCAGCAAAGAATTTAAAAAATCTTTTTTAAGAGGAGTATTTTTAGGCTGTGGAATACTTTCTGCTCCTCCCTCCTATCATCTTGAGATGAACATTGAAAAGGAATTTGAGAAAAAATTTGCAGCCAAAATGTTATTGGAGTTTGGTATAAAATATTTGATAAAGGGTGATAAAATTTATATCAAAGGGAGAGAAAATATAAAGAAATTTATGTATACAATAGGTTCTTTGTCAGTATTTTTGCTTCTGGAAGATGATGAGATAGAAAAAGCTCTTTCGAACGAAATAAACAGGAAAGCTAATTTTGAGTATGCAAATTTAAGAAGACAGTCAGACGCAGCGCTAAAACAGGTAGAAATATTAAAAAAGCTTAGAAAAAAGGGAAAACTTGATAAACTTCGCGACGATTTGAGGGAAGTTGCTTTACTGAGATTGCGGCATCCTTATGCTTCTCTTGACGAGCTGTCCCGGTTTTCTCTGGATCACTTATCAAAGCAGGCCGTATACTACAGACTTAAAAGGATTTTAAAAAAATATGAATAGCAAAAACACACAAAAACCAAAGGTAAAGCTTTCATTTGTGCCCTATCTTGCATTGAGGGCAAGGCTTTTTTCTATGAATAATGCTGAATTAAACGAATTCATTAACGAATTATTTGAATCCAACCCCTTTGTTGAAGAGGGGAAATATGTTCCTCCCAGCGAAGTAGACGGAAATTATTACGAGACAAACAACGAGGATATGTATTCGTTTCTTATGCATCAATTCAGGATGCTTGAAATGAGCGACAAAGAAAGAGAAATAGGAGAATTTCTTATCAGTAATTTTACGGAAGAAGGCTATTGTAATATTCCTCTTGTTAAAGTAGCAAAAAAGTTTAATGCGAAAGTACAGGAAATAGAGGCAATTCTCAAAAAGATTCAGATTAACAGCCCTTCCGGCATTGGCGCAAGAAACCTTGCAGAGTGTTTTATACTCCAGCTGGAAAGTAAAGATGGCACTGTCAGTACTAAGGTGAAGCATATCATCAATAACCATATTGAAGAACTTGCAAAGGAAAAATATAAGGAAATTTCAAGAAAAGCCGGCATAAATATTGACACTCTTAAGGAACTTAGATCCAGGTTGATTTGCTTGTGTCCCTCTCCCGGCTTGATGTTTGCAGAGGTGAAAGGGAAAAGAAATATCCCTGATATCATTATAGAGCAGGATGGAGAGGCGTTTAATGTATATTTAAATAAAACGTCCCGCAGAGAAATTGTTGTGAATCAAAAGTATAAACAAATGCTAAGTGAAGCAACTGATCCAAAAACGATAAAATTTTTGCAGGATTTTTTTGAAAAAGCAAAATGGGCGAGGATGTCAATTGAAGAAAGAGATGAAAGGCTTTTGAGCATAGGGCGTTCTATTGCGGAAAATGAAAGCAATTTTTTAAGAGGTACCCGGTTATATCCTAATAAAATAAGCATAGAAACATTCTGCAAAATGACTGCCAGCTCCCCCTCCGTTATTTCGCGTCTTGTTCAAAATAAGTATGCTGCTACACCCCGGGGTATTTATCCTTTACATTTTTTTGTACATAGAAAAAATGTTCCCTATAATGAGGAGGAATTAAAAGAAAAAATTAAAAAAATTATTTCCTCCGAAGATAAGCGATCACCGCTTAGCGATGGCGATGTGGTGGAAAAACTGGCTGATATGAAAATTAACATTAAGCGGAGGACTGTATCGAAATACAGGAATATTCTTTGTATTCCCGCCCGCAGCAAAAGACGATTGACTAAGTAGATATTTTGCATAGAATAACAAAAACGTATTTAGGAGGTAACAATGGCTAAAATTGCAATAAATGGTTTAGGCAGGATTGGAAGACAGGTTTTTAAAGTAATATTTGACAATTTTCCGGAATTGGAAATTGTAGCGGCAAATGATCTTTTCCCCAACGATCAGCTGGGGTTTCTTCTAAAATATGATTCAAACTACGGAACGTGGCATAGAGAAGTTAAAGTTGATAGCGTAGAAGATGGTTTTATTACTGTTGACGGCAAAAAAATCCTGATGTTTGCCGAAAGAGATCCATCGAAGCTCCCGTGGAAAGATTTGGATATTGATATTGTTGTTGAGGCAACAGGCGTTTTCAGGACAAGAGAAAAGGCGATGATGCATATTAATGCAGGCGCAAAAAAAGTAATTATAACAGCGCCCGCAAAGGACGAAGATATTACGGTTGTATTGGGAGTGAACGAAAAATTATTAGACCCAGCAAAACATACAATTATCTCAATGGCATCTTGCACAACCAATAGCATTGCACCCGTTGCGAAGGTTTTACAAGAGAAGATTGGCTTTAAAACAGCATACCTGACAACTATTCATTCGTACACGGTTGACCAGAAACTTCTTGATTCTCCTCATAAAGACTTAAGGAGAGCAAGATCGGCGGCAATGAATATTGTACCCACTACGACTGGTGCTGCAAAAGCAGTTGCCCTTGTCATTCCTGAACTTAAAGGCAAAATCGGAGGTATGGCTTTGAGAGTCCCTACTCCTACGGTTTCGATTTCTATTTTAGATGCCGTAATGAATAAAGAAACAACGGTTCAGGAAATAAACGATATGCTGAAGGAAGCGCACGAAACATATATGAAAGGTATCCTTGGATATTCAGAGGAGCCTCTCGTATCTATGGATTACAAGGGTTCTACTTATTCGGGCATTGTCGATGCTCTTTCTACGCAGGTTATTAATGGCAATTTTATACATATTGTGAGTTGGTATGATAATGAATGGGGGTATTCTGTAAGAGTGGGGGACCTCATAAAGCTTTTATCTGATAAAGCCGGGTTTTAGATGACAAAAAGGAGGATGTAGATGCACAAAAAAGGATTAAAGGATGTAGATGTAAAGCAGAAGAAAGTGTTGGTAAGAGTAGATTTCAATGTGCCCCTGAGTCCGGACGGTGATGTTCTTGATGACTTTAGAATTAAAGCGGTAATTCCAACTATCAATTATTTGCGCGAGAATAATGCGAAAGTCATCTTAATGAGTCACTTAGGGAGACCTAAAGGGAAGCCAGTAAAAAAGTTTCGTATGGACCCGGTTGCAAAAGAACTCTCCAGTCTTCTCGGTGTCCCGGTTAAAAAATTAGATGACTGCATTGGCGAAGAAGTAGAAAAAGCTATTGCCGACGCTGATTACGGTGATGTTATTCTCCTTGAAAATTTGCGGTTCCATAGAGAGGAGATTGAAAATGATACTGAATTTGCAAAAAAGCTTTCTTCGCCTGCCGATATATTCGTAAATGATGCTTTTGCCACTGCGCATAGGGTGGCTGCGTCCAATGTCGGAATAACTGCCTTCCTTCCATCTGTTGCAGGATTTTTAATGGAAAAGGAAATTGTCGTCCTCTCAAAGCTGATTTCTGCTCCGGAACATCCCTTTGTGGCAATACTTGGAGGGGCAAAAGTTTCTGACAAAATCGACATGATAAACAGTTTAATGAATACGGTTGA
>JAUXIC010000027.1 GCA_030621215.1 Caldisericota bacterium | reverse complement strand
AAATTCGCCTCTTTTTCTGTAAAGACATGCGCAAGCTCATTTTTGCACTGGACATTTAAACTCTCCCTGCTATGATATCTGTTATGGTTTCTGCCAGTTTCTCTGGATTGTGTCGTACTACATCACCTCTTTCAAGTGTAAAATTTTTTACAATGCACTTTATTTTCTTTTTTTGCATCTCAGAAATATCCGGCTTTACAACTTCTGCACCAACGCCTATATATCTCTTCGCTACAGAATCACTTAATTCCATCTTGTTTAACAATGCATATTCTACTACGTTATCCCCAAGAATATCAGTTATTACTTTTATATGGTCACCTGCAGTAAAATGATCCGTTTCGCCGGGCTCCGTCATTATGTTGGATACATACACTTTTTTCCCTTTGCTTCTTCGCACCGTATCCGCTATTGACGGGAGAAGCAATGGTGGCACAACGCTGGTGTAAAGACTTCCGGGCCCAATCACAATGACGTCGGCTTGAGAAATTCTTTCCAGGGCTGTAATATATGGCTTTGCGCTTTCTGGTTTAATAAAAATTCTCTTAATTTTGCCGCGATAATTCGTAATTTCTATTTCTCCATCCACAACGTTTCCATCTTCAAATTCCGCGCCCAGTGTAATATCCTCTGTAGTAAAAGGCATCACTTCCCCGTTTACAGAAAAAATCTTGCTCATAGCAAGCACCGCATCTCCAAAATCGCCGGTCATTTTTGTAAGACCAGCTATAAGAATATTGCCAAGGTTATGCCCATCTAAAAAAGAGCCCTTTTCGCTGAATCTAAAATAGAGGAGTCGTGATATAAAAGAATGCTCATCCGATAAAGCAATGAGACAGTTGCGAATATCGCCAGGGGGAGGCATTTTCAACTCTTTCCGCAAAATCCCGGAACTGCCGCCAGTATCCGCCACCGTAATAACCGCTGAAATCTTAACAAACTTATCCCGTAAACCAGAAAGAACAGAAGTAGTGCCTGTGCCGCCGCCAATTACAACTACCCTTTTCTTCAGTTCCTCTTTTCTTGCCCCAAAGACTATGTCCATAATTTCCTTAGGGTCTTTATCGGGAACAAGAGCGGTAGAGATCGAAGAAACAAGTTCTTTTATGCCAACAACAATTAATAATACTGCAAAAACAAAAAACAGGATACCAAATATTGGAACAGCAAATTTGCCAAATGGAATTTTTTCGGAAAGGTCAAGAAGAAAAATATTTTTCCAGAAATATAAATTACTGCGCGCAACATTAAAATAGACAATAACAACCCCGTATGTCAACAGCGCAATTCCAAAAAAAATAGCAAATAAATATCTTTTTATCCGTACTCCGGGTAAAAGCCACCTAAACTTTGTAGATTTTGATAGTCCTCTCATTTTTCCACATCCCTATGGATAATGGTTGCAGGATAATGTTCTCTTTTAAAAAAATCTTCAAATAACTCCCCTATTGCAACAGAACGGTGCTTGCCTCCTGTACACCCGAAGGCAACGGTAAGATAAGATTTTCCTTCTTTTATATAGTTTGGCAGAAGAAAATCAAAAAGGTTTTCAGTCTTGTCAATAAATTCTTTTGTTTCAGGAAACGAAAGAATAAAATCTTTTATTTCTTTACTCCTTCCATCCTGCTGGCTTAACCGCTCTATATAAAACGGATTTGGTATAAAACGCACATCAATAACAATGTCTGCCTGCAATGGAACGCCGTATTTATATCCGAACGTTACAATGGATAAATTTATGAGATCGGAAGTAACGCAAGAAAGTGCAGATATAATTCTTTCCTTTAAGTCTTTTAAGGCATAATTAGAAGTTTCAATGATATAATCTGCAGTTGCCCTTATTGCATACAGCCTCTTTCTCTCTTCTTCAATCTTATCCTGGATAGTAGCCATCTCCTGAATTGGATGTTTCCGTCGCGTTGAAGAAAATCTCTTTATCAGAACATCTTCAGACGCTTCAAGGAAGACTACTTTCACCAAAAATCTTGCATCGTTTCTTAGCTTAAGAATCACTCCGGGTAAAAGATCCAGGAACTCTCCGCTTCTTACATCTACCACTACACCTATTTTATTTATTTTACCCTCTGTTTTTTCACAAAGTTCGATAAAGGAAGATATAAGACTGGGCGGCAAATTATCTACGCAAAAATATCCAATGTCCTCTAAGATGCCAATCGTCTTTGTCTTGCCGGCTCCACTTAACCCCGTTACAATTACAACATTAATCTTTTCTTTCATCCTTTTATTATACAGACTTATTTATTTTCTTTCAACCCGAGCAAGATACGATGGCTAAATGCAAACCCCTGTAATGCATAAACAGACCCTTTAAAAAATTCTTAAGGAAAAAAACAAATCCCGCTACAAAGAAATAAACTGCTCAAATACTAAATTAGCTAAAAACACTCCTCTTTTTGTAAGTCGGATGTACCTTTCATCCTCTTCAGTTAATCCATTCAGAGACAAAAATTCAACCTCTTTCGCAAAATCATTCACCGGGAAACTGCCAAATCTTATGTAATAAAGATGCTTGTCGCATCCTTCCAAAAGCCTCAAATTCATTATGATGTGCTCGCCTTTTGCCTGCCTGCCCGTTAAATGTTCACATAAACCAATTGGGAAAGTATTGGCATCAAGTTTTTTATAATAATTGCCGGTTTTCAGAACATTCCTTGTCCTTTTTCTTTTATAGTAACTTCCTGCAGCTACCCCAAAACCAAGATAAGGCAAATTTTTCCAATAAATCACATTGTGTCTGCACTGGAAATTATCCTTTGAAAAATTAGATATTTCATAATGCTTATAGCCGCTGCTTTCTAAAAACTCTATACCCATCCTGTACTGCTCTGCTTCTTCATCACTGCCAGGGAAATGGAGAATTTTTCTTTTCCTGTAAAACAAAGTGCCTCTCTCAATAAGCAGGGAATAAAAAGAAATGTGCTCCGGGTTAAGATTTACTGCCTCACTCAGGGAATGCATTAAATCTTTAATCGTTTCCCCGGGGAGAGCAAACATCATGTCTATGTTTATGTTTTTAATGCCTGCCTCCCGTAAAGATGCAAAGCTTTTATAAATTTCATCTGCATTATGTATTCTTCCCAACAGCTTCAGCGCAGCATCATTAAAAGACTGAGCGCCCATACTTATACGATTTACCCCCAATGTGCGAAGCTCTCTGAACTTTTTTACTTCGATAGATTCAGGATTTGCTTCAAGGGTAATTTCAGCAGACGGCAGCAGCCTGAAATTCCTCTGCACCGTCAATAAAATACTTTTTATGTCATCCGCAGCAAGAAGCGAAGGCGTACCTCCCCCAAAGTATACCGTAGAAACGGGGAGATCTCCTAAATCATTTTTTTCGCTGAAAAAAGAAATCTCTCTATTAAGATATTTTATGTATTTGCGAACCTCGTCTTTGTTAAAATTAAAAGATACAAAATCACAGTAATTGCACTTTTTTATGCAGAAAGGTATATGGATATAGATGGAAATGCCTCTATTTTTTACTGCCACTTTTCACTGATAATATTGAAAAGAAAGCCTCCTGGGGAAGCTGAATCCGGCCAATCTGTTTCATTTTCTTTTTGCCGAGTTTTTGCTTTTCTAAAAGTTTCCGCTTCCTTGTAACATCTCCTCCATAGCATTTTGACAACACATCTTTCCTATATGCTACAACACGTTCTTTTGCAATTATTTTACTGCCGATGGCCGCTTGCAATGAAACTTCAAACATCTGCCGGGGAATAACTTTTCGCATACGCATCAATAATTGCCGTCCCACATAATCAGCCTTATCTCTGTGTGTAATAAATGACAGCGCATCTACGGGCTCTTTATTCACTAAAAGATCCACTTTGACAAGTTCCGCTTTTTTAAATCCTTTGAATTCATAATCAAGCGTGCCATACCCTCTTGTCGCAGATTTAAGAGTATCAAAAAAATCTACAATAATCTCCTGTAATGGAATTTTGTATCTCAAAATTGTCCTCTTTGATTCAGGATAAACCATATCTATAAATTGCCCTCTCCTCCCTTTTGCAAGCTCCATAACATTGCCAATATATTCAGGAGGCAGCACAAGAGACGCATCTACCATCGGCTCTCTGATTTCTTCTATCTTCGATGGATCGGGAAATTTGTTCGGGCTGTCTATCTGCAATACTGTCCCGTCCCTCAAAACAACTTCATATATTACATTTGGTACTGTTGCTATGAGATCCTGCCCAAATTCCCTCTTTAGTCTTTCAATTGTAATCTCAAGATGTAACAAGCCAGAAAAACCACATCGAAATCCAAAACCCAGCGC
This sequence comes from Caldisericota bacterium, assembly GCA_030621215.1. GTDB lineage: Bacteria > Caldisericota > Caldisericia > Caldisericales > Caldisericaceae > UBA646. The sequence goes on along the minus strand of JAUXIC010000027.1, from coordinate 10,873 downwards.
TTGCGAATTTTCTGGTGCAAATGTAAATGCAGGATCATTTAAGTGAAGTTTTTCAAGAGACTTTTTAAGCGATTCAAATTCATTGGTATTCAACGGGTATAAACCTGCAAACACCATCGGTACATTTTTTCTAAACCCTGGAATAGCCACTGGTGTAGGGTTAACCACAGTTGTAATGGTATCTCCAACAAGTACATCCAGAGGCTCCCTTATAATTGCGGTAAAATAACCCACCTCACCGCTCGTTAATTCAGCACATTGCTCCATTTTTAATTTAAACACGCCTACTTCTTCCACCTGGAATTCTTTCCCCGTAGACATAAATTTAATTTTATCCCCAACGCGGATTGTGCCGTCTATCACTCTTACATACACTACCACGCCTTTATATGTATCGAAGTGCGAATCAAACACAAGTGCTTTAAGAGGCGCATTGTTGTTTATATGGGGAGGTGGAATTTTTTTAATGATAGCTTCTATTAAATCATCGACACCGGTGCCCAGTTTTGCGCTAATCTGCAAAACTTCATCCCTCGATAACCCTATCATTTCTTCGATTTCCTGTAGTGCCCCCTCGATGTCGGCGCCGTTAATATCAATTTTATTCAAAGCAGGAATAATGGCAAGATTGTGCTCTAATGCAAGATAGGTATTGGCAATAGTCTGGGCTTCAACACCCTGGGAAGCATCAACAAGAAGCACTGCCCCTTCACATGCTTTTAAGCTGCGGGATACTTCATAATTAAAATCAACATGCCCCGGGGTATCTATAAGATTGAACTGATATTCATCGCCTTTTTTGTCTTTGATCTCAATGGTGACAGGGTGCGCCCGAATAGTGATGCCTCTCTCTTTTTCAAGAGACATATCATCTAAAATCTGGTCTTTCTTATTACGCTCTGTTATTAATCCTGCTTTTTCAAGCAGCCGGTCGGCAAGTGTCGATTTTCCGTGATCAATATGCGCTATTATTGAAAAATTACGTATCTTATTACTATTTTGCACTAATGATTTCTCTTTCTTTGCTAAGCCTGGTGGTTTCCGACTCTTCGTCGAAGTCTACGATGATTGTATCCCCACTACAAAATGTTTCTTTTAGAAGAGCCATAGCAATTGGGTCTTCCACTTCTTTCTCTATAAGCCGTTGTAATGGCCTTGCCCCATATTCTGCATTGTATCCATTCTTTACCAAGTGCGCTTTCATCCTGTCGGTGAGCTTTATTCTTATTTTTTCATCTGCTATATTCTTTTCTATTCTCTTCATCATAACATCTACTATCTGCACAATTTCTTCCCGCGTTAACGGATAAAAAACAATAATATCGTCTATCCTGTTAAGAAATTCCGGCTTAAAAAGCTTCTTAAGGGAAGCTAAAAGTTTCTTTTTCTTATCTTCGAAAGTCTTTTCAGCGCCTCCTACAGAAAAACCTAACACGTTAGATTTAAACATTTCTGTGCCGTAATTGGATGTAAGTATAATTGCCGTATTTTTAAAATCGACTGTGTGTCCCTGGGCATCTGTCAGGCGCCCTTCATCCATAATCTGAAGAAGAATATTAAATATATCGGGGTGAGCCTTTTCAATTTCATCAAAAAGCACCACGGAATAAGGCCTTCTCCTCACAGCCTCTGTAAGTACTCCTCCCTCTTCATATCCCACATAGCCTGGAGGAGAGCCAACCAGGCGTGACACTGTAAATTTCTCCATGTATTCAGACATATCAAATCTTATTAAAGCCGTATCGTTTCCAAAAAGAAATTCTGCAAGTGCTTTTGCAAGTTCTGTTTTTCCGACGCCGGTAGGCCCTAAAAAGAGGAATGAACCCATAGGTTTCATCGGATTTTTCAGGCCGGCTCTTACTCTTCTTATAGCATTAGAAACAGATTTTATTGCAACATCCTGGCCGACAATCCTTTTATGAAGCTCTGTCTCCATATTTATAAGCCGGTTCTTTTCATCCGAGACAAGTTTCTCAATGGGAATACCTGTCCACAATGATACTACCCTCCTTATGTCATTATCTGTCACTTCTGGTATATCGCCAGATAATGCATCAGATAATGCAACAGAAGATGGCACACTCTTTTTCACTTTCGCTGTTATCTTTTTTTCTTCTTCTTTTAGTTTTTCCACTTTTTTAGAATCCCTGTCTTTTACTGCCTGGAATTCAGCATCTCTTATTGATTTTAATTTATATTCCAGATTTTTTGTCTCAGATTTTTTGGAAAAATTTAATCGTACCCGCGCAGCTGCCTCATCAATAAGATCTATTGCTTTGTCAGGCAAAAACCTATCATTAATATATTTCACAGAAAGTCTCACTGCCGACCATATCGCAGCGTGAGTAATCCTGACCTGATGAAATCCTTCATAGTGTCCGCGCAGACCTTCAAGAATCTTTACACTTTCGGCTACTGTTGGTTCCTTTACAAATATCGGCTGGAATCTCCTTTCAAGCGCAGCATCTTTTTCTATATGTCTCCGATACTCTTTTAATGTGGTTGCACCTATTACCTGTATTTCACCTCTCGCCAGCGCAGGCTTTAAGATATTAGAAGCATCTACTGCACCTTCAGCAGCTCCTGCTCCAACTATTGTATGAAACTCATCAATAAACAATATGACATTATTCTGAGCCTTATTAAGTTCCTGCAGAATCTTCTTCATCCGCTCCTCAAATTCCCCTCTATACTTGGTGCCGGCAATAACTGATGCGATATCAAGCGCAACAAGTCGCTTTCCCTTAAGTAAATATGGCACTTTTTCCGAAACAATTCTTTGGGCTAATCCTTCTACTATTGCTGTTTTACCCACGCCAGGATCACCAATAATGGCAGGATTGTTCTTTTTCCGCCTCATAAGGATTTCAATTACCCGTTCCATCTCGTCTTCCCGCCCTATCACCGTATCCAGCTTACCTCTTTTTGCAAGAATAGTAAGATCTCTGCTGTATTGATCAAGAACAGGAGTTTTTATTTGATCAGAAGTATAAGTCACTGCCTTACTCCAGGACGTTTTCTTCTCGCCCAGCATCGAATATATTGTTTCTTCAAGCTGTACAAAATCAATTCCCACGTCCTGCAAAATCTTAACAGCGACTCCTCCCCCTTCATGAATAATTGCAAGCAAAATATGCTCTGTGCTAATATATGAATCTCCCAGATTAGCTACTTCTTTTTCGGAGATCTCCAGAACCCTCTTTGTCCTGGGAGTAAGTATTATATCTTCTTTTTCAAAAACATCACTCTTTCTGTCTTCTCTTATGAGTGATTCAACTCTCTCTATTATCTCCTGAGGGTCTGCACCTGCGCTAACAAGAGCACGATATGCAATACCTTCCTCGATCTTAATAAGACCAAGCAGTATATGCTCAGTACCCAGGTAGTCATTATTTAAAAAATTTGCTTCTTCCTGAGCAAGCCAAATTACTTTTTGGGCCACCTCAGTTAAATTATTCCAGTTCATATGTTCATCTCCCTGTTATATTTTACTCATTTTAGGCAAACTCGTCAAATGTTACATAAAAGTAAGAATAACCCTGATAAAATTTGACTTTTTTAAAAATTTCTGTTAAAATAGGATGGTTATAAATTAGGAGGTTAAATAAATGCAAAACGAAGATTATACAGCCAAAAACATTAAGGTTTTAGAGGGGCTTGAGCATGTGCGAAAACGCCCCTCGATGTATATAGGTTCTACAAATGAAAGAGGACTCCATCATCTCGTATTTGAAGTGGTAGATAATAGTATCGACGAGGCAATGGCCGGGCACTGCACAGAAATTAACATCATTCTTCACAAAGATAGTACTGTTACAGTGATCGATAATGGCAGAGGCATACCGGTAGATATACACCCGTCATTAGGAATTTCCGGCGTTGAAGTAGCTCTTACAAAACTAAATGCAGGCGGGAAGTTTGACGGGAAAGCATATCACGTTTCCGGCGGGCTGCACGGCGTAGGAGTATCGGTGGTAAATGCGCTATCAGAAAAACTTTACGTAAAAATAGTAAGAGATAATGAAGTATACGAACAAGAATTTGTAAGAGGCAAAGCACAATACCCGCTAAGAAAAAAAGAATTAACTACTGGCGGAAAAAGCGGCACGGAAATTACATTCAAGCCAGATTCATTAATTTTTGAGACACTAAAATTTGACCCTTCCATCATAAAACCAAAACTCAAAGAGCTGGCATATTTAAACAGTGGATTAAAAATCACGTTTACCGATGAAACAGCAGGCATCGCAGCGGACAGTGCAGCAAGCATTGCAGCAGGCATCGCAGCGGACATCGCAGCAAGTATCGCAGCAGGCGGCACAACAGACATCGCAGCAGGCGGCACAACAGACATCGCAACGGACATCACAACGAGCATCACGGAAGTTTATTTCTCAACAAACGGCATTAAAGATTTTATAAAAGAACTTCACAGCGAACAGCAGGTACTTCCCGAAAAGGTCATATATATGAAAAAAGAGGCGGAAAATTTCTTCTTAGAAATTGCATTGCAGTACAATAGCGGCTTTGCAACGGATATCAAATCCTTTGTAAATAATATCTGCACAATTGACGGAGGAACCCACGAATCGGGTTTTAAAACAGCTTTGACGAGATTGTTAAATGATCAGGCCAACCAGCTGAAGCTCCTGAAAAACGGACTGCCTTTATCAGGTGACGATGTAAGAGAAGGCCTTACAGCAATAATTAATTTGAGAATCATAAACCCGCAATTCGAGGGACAAACAAAAACAAGACTCGGCAACTCAGAGGTAAAAAATCTTGTATATGAAGCTATAAAAGAAAAACTTACTGTCTACTTTGATCATAATGTTGAAGATTTAAAACAAATTATAAAAAAATCTATCATTGCTCATAACGCACGAATTGCAGCCAAAAAAGCAAGAGAGCTGGTAAGAAGAAAGAACAGCCTCGATTTCACGGGAAGACTCCCCGGCAAACTAGCCGATTGTTCTACAAATGACCCGGGAATAGCAGAAATATACATCGTCGAAGGAGAATCTGCAGGCGGAAGCGCAAAACAGGGAAGAGACAGAGGATTCCAGGCTATACTCCCGCTCAGAGGAAAAATATTAAACGTAGAAAGAGCAACTCTAAGTAATGCACTTGCTAACCAGGAGATTAAAAACCTTATAATATCCCTTGGATGCGGCGTATTGGAGGAGTTTGCAGCAGAAAAACTCAGATACCACAAAGTAATTATTATGACAGACGCAGATGTAGATGGTGCTCATATAAGAACATTGCTGCTTACATTCTTCTTTAGATATATGAGGCCGCTTATCGATGACGGATATCTGTATATTGCTCAACCGCCATTGTATAAAATAAAATCAAACAAAAAAATCTACTTTGCATTTTCTGATGAAGAATTAAAAAGGACACTGTCACAAATACAAGAAAAAACAGAAATTCAACGCTATAAAGGACTCGGAGAAATGGATGCAATACAATTATGGGAAACCACAATGGATCCGGCAAGAAGAGTCATATTGAGAGTAACAATAGGCGAGGCAGAAAGAGCAAACAACCTCTTTGATATTCTCATGGGCAAAAATGTAGAGCCGAGAAAGAAATTTATAGAAGATCATGCAAGAGAAGTAGTAAATTTAGACATTTAGGGGTGAGATATGGCAGATCTATTTGGTGAAAAAGTTATTAACATTCCTGTAGAAGAAGAGATTACGAAATCTTACATTGATTATTCAATGAGCGTAATTATAGGAAGAGCACTACCTGATATTCGGGATGGCTTAAAGCCGGTTCATAGAAGAATTTTATACGCAATGGAAGAAATGTCGTGCCTCCCCAGTAAGCCGCATAAGAAAAGCGCCAGAATTGTAGGAGAAGTTTTGGGAAAATTCCACCCGCACGGCGATATCGCAGTATATGACGCATTAGTTAGAATGGCACAACCATTTTCCCTGAAACACCCACTAATAGACGGCCATGGAAATTTTGGCTCAATCGATGGGGATTCCCCTGCTGCAATGCGTTATACCGAAGTGCGCCTTGATAAAATTGCAATAGAAATGTTAGAAGACCTGAACGAAAATACTGTAGATTTTATCCCGAATTTTGACAATACCTTAAAAGAACCTGTCGTACTCCCGGCAAAAATACCAAACCTCCTGATTAACGGGTCTTCAGGTATTGCGGTAGGAATGGCAACAAATATCCCGCCTCACAACCTTTTAGAAATCTCAGATGCATTAATCCATATTATAGATAAGGAAATTTTAAAGGGCGATGAAGTTAAGCCAGAAGAACTTTATGATATTATAAAAGGCCCCGATTTTCCGACATCGGGAATAGTCGTTGGAAGAGAAGGGATAAAGAGCTATTTCGATACAGGAAGAGGCTCCATCACAATAAGAGGAAAAGCGCACATAGAGGAAAAACAAAAAGGCAAAAGATATTTTGTCATCACTGAACTTCCTTTTAGTGTAAACAAGGCAGAATTAGTAGAAAAAATTGCCAACCTCGCAAAAATGAAAAAACTCGAGGGAATTGAGGATCTGCGGGATGAATCAGATAGAGACGGCATCCGCGTAGTAATAAAACTCAGCAGAGAAACCAACATCAACATATTCGAAAACAGGCTTCGCCTGCATACACTTTTTGAAAAACGTTTTGGAATAATACTTCTTGGAATACTGAACAATGTGCCAAAAGTATTTTCAATGAAAGATCTCTTAACGGAGTTCCTCCTTTTCAGGAAAGATGTTCTTGTAAGAAAAACATCTTTCGAACTTAATAAAGCAAAGGAGCGTCTGGAAATTTTAGAAGGCCTGGGCAAAGCGATACAGCAAATTGATGATGTAATAAAAATAATACGCGCCTCAAAAAATACAGAAGAGGCTTCAAGAGGACTAAAAAATCTACTATCTGCCTCGGATGTACAGATAAAAGCTATACTTGAAATGAAGCTCTCGCGCCTTACTAATATGGAAATAGACAAACTTAACAGTGATATTGACACCACCAGGAAAAACATCGATTCCCTGACAGAAACACTGGAAAAGAAAGAGAAACAATGGGCATTAATAAAAGAGGACCTTTTAAGAATAAAAGCGAGATACGGAACGATTAGAAAGACAGATATTACAGCGTCTGAAGAAGAAATAGATATTGAAGATATAATAGAAAACAAAAAAATTATCATATCCGCAACACGGGATGGTTATATAAAACGATTAGATGAAACCACATTTAAATTACAGCACAGAGGGGGCAAAGGCGTACTGGGCCAGGCTTCCGGCGAAGAAGATTACCCTAGTGATATATATACCACATCTACGAAAAGCACAATGCTGTTCTTTACAAACACGGGAAAAGTGTATAGCTTAAAGGCATACAAAATACCGGAAAGCAGGAGAGAATCAAAAGGGACACCCATTCATAGACTTCTTCAGATAAAAAACGACGAAAGGATATCAGCCACCTTCTCTCTCGATGACCAATCGTATTACGAAGATTTCATCATGGTAACAAGAAAAGGTAAGATAAAAAAAGTCAAGATATCTGCATTTGCAAATGTCTACATCAACGGCAAACGCGCAATTGGACTGAAGAAAGAAGATGAATTAGTGGCATTGCGCCCGGTAAAAAATGATGACGAAGCGATTATAATTACCCAGAAAGGCTATGGTTTGCGCTTTAACGCAAATGAAATCAGGTCGATGGGCACAGGTGCAAGAGGCGTAATAGGAATAAGACCGTACGAGGGGGATGAGGTTAAGGGAATGGAGATTATACAGAAAGGAACAGAAATATTCCTTGTAACCAAAAAAGGCTTCGGAAAGCGATTAATCGGGAAAAAAATCAGAAAAATCAGACACGGCGGCAAAGGCGTCAAGTGCGCTAAAATTGATGGAAAAGCAGGAGAAGTCCAGGCAATACAAAATGTAACCAAAGAGGACATAATATTTGTTATTACAAAGAACGGAAACATAATAAAAATAAAAGCATCCACAGTACCCATATTGAGCCGGACAGCAAGAGGAGTAAGGGTCATGAAATTTAAGACCAAAAATGATGAAGTTGCATCTATAGCTGCCGGCCAAAAATGAAAACATCCAGAAAAGACTATGCCCCTGTTAAAACAGGGGTTCTAACTGGAGCAATTTTAATAGGCCTGGCCATTCTGCTATACGTTATATTCAAAATAAGGGGAGTGTTCCCTCCTATTTTTTATGGCATGCTTATCGGATATTTGCTTCTCCCGATTACTAATTTCTTCTCAAAAAAAATCCCAAGATTTTTTGCCTCACTCCTTACAATAGCATTGTTTCTCTCGGTGCTCATTCTTATGGGATATTTGCTTATTCCAAAAATAATCACGGAAGCCAGTGAAGTCACTGCAAATCTGCCAGCTATAATTAATTCAATTTCACTCTTTTTTGAGAACCTAATAAATAAACTTCCGCTAAATCTACGCGGAACTCTATTAAAATCATTCCTGGACAATGTTGATAATTTATTCAGAACAAACATATCTTTACTGGAAAAAACATTCTTCACAGCGCTAATGCAAAAAATAACCCTTGTACCATCTTTCTTCATCTCTACTGTTCTCGCATTCTTTTTTATGAAAGATTCTGCAATGTTATTCAATGTCTCTTCGAAACTCTTTAAAGAGGACAATAATAAATCATGGATAAAGTTTTTAAAAGAAAGCAACGAAGAAATCAGAACTTATTACAGCACGCTATTAATAATAGCAATATGCACAGGAACACTGATAGGGACAATGAGCTATTTCATTGGGCTGAAATATTTTTTACTCATTGGATTTATGGATTCATTTCTCGAACTGCTCCCATACGTGGGCCCCACTATAGTTTATATCATAGGAGCAACATTTGCGGCACTTACTTCACTTAAAGCTTTTTTGCTATTTTCAGTTTTTTTTATCACCATAGAAATCATACAATCACAAATCGTTATTCCGCATTTCGCGGGAAAGAGAATAAGAATTCCTCCAATTGCAATTATTTTAATAATTATCATAGGAGGTTCACTGGCCGGAGTGCTTGGCATCATTATTGCAGTACCTTCATTCCTCGTTATAAGAAACATAATAAAAACTCTCTACCCCGCATTTTATCAAACAATTAAAGCCGCTTGACAGAAAACCTTAAATCAGTACAATTAAAAGTTGCAATATCACATATAAAAGGCTAAAAAACCGGTGCCTTTTATAGTGAAAGGAGGCAAACAGATGGAAGCAATTATAAAAACTGGTGGACATCAGTACAGAATCAAATCTGGTGACATTATCAAAATCCAGAAATTATCTGGCAAAGCGGGCGACAAGGTATATTTTAAAGATATACTCATGCTAAAGAATGGAACAGTTGTCAAATTAGGCACGCCTGGAATAAAAAATGCATCAGTAGAAGGAACTATTACCGAGCAGGGCAAGGATAAGAAAATCATTGTATTTTTTTACCGGAACAAAACAAGAAACAGGAAAAAAAATGGTCATAGGCAGCCTTATACGATGGTGAAAATAAATAAAATCCTGAGTGAGGTGGATAAAAATGGCTAGAAAAAAATCCAGAACAAACGGAAGAGATAGTAACCCTAAATATCTTGGCGTAAAACTTTACGGCGGACAGAAAGCAAAAGCCGGAAATATTATTGTAAGACAGGTAGGCGAAAAAATAAAGCCCGGCAAAAATGTTGGAGAGGGCAGTGATTATACACTTTTTGCGTTGAAGACCGGAGTAGTAAAATTCGAAAAGAAAAAAGCAAAGACAATAGTTCATATTCTGGCTGAGGAGATTTAGCTTACGATCAAGAAAAGGTTTGTAGACCATGCTATAATCACGGTAAAAAGCGGCAAAGGTGGCAATGGAGCGGTAAGTTTTCGCCATGAGAAGTTTGCCCCGCATGGTGGCCCCGATGGGGGAGATGGCGGAAATGGAGGCAGTGTAATCATCCAGGCAACCCAGAATCTTAACACTCTGAATCATTTTCTCCATCAAAAATATTTTGCCGCAGAAAACGGAGAAAAGGGCAAATCATCCAACAAGCACGGTAAAAACGGTAAAGACATAATAATAATGGTCCCGCGCGGGACCATTATTATTAATAAAGACACCAACGAAATCATTGCAGATCTTGATAAAGACAACCAGTCTGTCGTTGTAGCTAGGGGTGGAAAGGGCGGAAAAGGAAATAAAAGCTTCGCAACTCCAACAGAACGTGCTCCCCATTACAGTGAAAACGGCGGAAAAGACACGACACTGCGCATAGAGTTAAGATTGAAAATTTTGTCAGATGTAGGCATCATAGGACTGCCTAATGCAGGAAAATCCACACTGCTTACGGCTGTCTCCAATGCAAAGCCAACAATAGCGAATTACCCGTTTACCACCCTTTCACCAAAGATTGGAATGGTAAAAATTGATGTCAATAAAAGATTTCTAATGGCTGACCTCCCCGGCCTGATAGAAGGAGCAAGCAAAGGGAAGGGAATGGGTAATGAGTTTCTCGCTCACGTAGAAAGAACAAAGGTATTGCTGGTTTTAATAGACGGGACAGAACGAACAAAGATTCTTTCAGCCTTCAAAAATCTGGCAAAGGAACTAAAAGAGTATAACCCTGGAATTCTCAACAAACAAAGAGTTGTGGTGGTTAATAAAATAGATCTGTGGAGCACAAAAAGAACAAAAGAGATTAAAGATAAATTCAACAAATTAGGCGAAGAAGTATATTTTATATCCGCACTGCACAAAACCGGCCTGGACCCTCTTTTGCAGAGATTGTACGAACTTGTTTTATCAGCGGTACCGGAAAAAAAGACGACTGTAGTAAAAGAAAAAACCATCCAGCTTACCGAAAC
>JAUXIC010000022.1 GCA_030621215.1 Caldisericota bacterium | reverse complement strand
CTTCAACCGCTCGGCCATCTCTCCTATTTGTTATTATATTTGTTTCTCCTGTTTTTAAAAAATTCCTGGAGTATTATTTTGCACTCATCCTTCATTATTCCGCCTTCAACGCTTGCACTGTATCCAAATATTTTGTAGGCAACGGGAATATTTATTATGCTTCCGCAGGCGCCATTTTCCGAATCATATGCTCCAAATACAATTTTATTTATTCTTGCCAGAAGTATTGCTGAAGCACACATAGGGCATGGTTCAAGTGTCACGTAAATTGTGCAGCCTGTTAATCTCCAATCATTTTTTTTCTTTGCAGCTTTTCTTATTGCAAGTATTTCTGCGTGAGCTGTGGGATCTTTTAGTTTTTCCCGCATATTATGAGCGGCAGAGATTACTTTGTTATCGCAGACAATGACTGCGCCAACTGGTATTTCTTCTTCTCTTTCGGCTTTTAGCGCTTCTTCTATTGCTAATTGCATAAATTTGTTGTTCATAGCATATCCTTTATTATAATTGATATTGTATTATAACGATAGTAAGGCATTACCAAAACTTAAGTTTTGAATATTTTTTAATGCGCAGAGTTTTCTTTTATGTATAATATGCTGAGGAGGTAGCGATAAGGAAATGCTTTATGATTACGAGAAAAGAGATTTTAAGATAACAAAGACAGAAGCCGTAAAGGTTAGTAAAGATGTTCTGAGAACAAGAATTGAATATGAGAGTTTTATTCAAACTCCATATTCTGAAACAAACAAGGTGATAGGGTATCTTTTTGAGCCCAGGCAGCCTAAAACGAATATTCCACTCATTTTTTTACATGGAATGGGGGACAAGAATCTTGTGCCTTTGAGTTGGTTTCCACATCGATTTGCTAAAAATGGTATTCCTTCATTTCTTATGATTGTGCCATATCATTTTGAGCGTACGCCAAAAGGAATGAAGAGCGGGAAAAAGTTTTTGCTTGATGATATGGAGAACACAGTGAAAGATTTCAGGCATGCTGTTATTGACCTGAGAACAAGTATGGATTTTCTTGAAAAAGAAGGCAGTTATGGGGGAGAGTTCAACTTGATGGGGGTCAGTTTTGGAGGAATGATAGGAATAATTGCAATGGCGGTAGACAAAAGGATCAAAAAGGCAGTGTTTGTTGTAACTGGCGGCAATTTTGTGCATATTACCTGGGAAAGTTTAGCTACAAGAGTATTAAGGAAAAAATATGAAACAGATGTAAATAGTGATTTATACGGCTGCACGAAAGAAAAATGCAATGAAATCCATAAAGATTATTTTGATTATATTAAAAAATTGAAGACGCTTGATGATTTAGAAAAGATAAAGCCTGTAAAGGAATGTTTTCTGTTTGATCCTCTGACTTTCGGGCACTATTTACGGGGCAGAAAAGTTATTATGTATAATGCATTGTTTGATGAGGTTATTCCAAGGCAGGCGGCTAAAGAATTATGGCAGGAAATGGGAAAACCTGAAAGACACTGGCTGTTTTCGGGCCATGCAACCTCAATATTTTACAGGAAAAGAATTTTAAACCGAAGCTTAAATCTTTTTTAAGTTAGCATAATGTAATTTGGTTTTACTGAGAATTTTGCTATTATTTATGAGGGCAATTAAAAAATACTAAGGAGAGTGGTGCTTTATGTCTTTATTGATTCTTATTGGGTATATTGCTGCTGGAATTCTTTTTATATTAAGAATACACTATGTGGCTATTATTGTTCTTGATGCAACAATAATTTTGCATATTTTTCGGATGTTTTCCCCTAAAACCCGGGCTATTACGCGGCTGTTAAACGCGAAACGGGCAATTGGCCGCGGAGATGTCGAGAAGGCAATTAAGCTTGTCTTTAATTCGATTGCTATCAATACGGATGAGAAGAATGTGAATTATATTCTTGATCAGCCCGGGAAAAATAAGGAACATTATTTTAAATTAGCATTTATTCTTCAAAATCAATTAAAAGAAAATGATACACCATTTTTCAGATATCTTGTTTCCAGCATATTTTATAATACTGGCAATATGGAAAAGGTTGTTGAAATAATGCAGGAAATTCCCGAAAAGGATCTGAGTTTAAAGAATGCGCGTGTTTTAGGCGCTGCTTTGATGGAATTAGGAAAATTTAAGGAGGCACTCGCTTTGTTTGAGAAGTTTGACCCAAAGAAGGCGCCATTTTCTCCGGACGAATTGGCCATTATTCTTGGTATTGGCTACTCCTATGCAGGAATTAAAAACATCAAAAAGGCAAAGGAATATTATGCACGCATTGCGCAGTCAAAGCCCAAATTTCCTGGACTTTCTATGTTAGATAGTAAAATTAGGGAAATTGAAAAATTATGAAGATATTCGGGTTAATTGATTTGAAGTCACTGTTTATTTTTGATAATTATCCGGATAATTTCGAAAACTCAATTAATGCTGCGTATAAAATGTGTGAAGACGGGGTGAATGGGCTGGCTATAGCAGGAAATTTCAAGGATGCCCTGAAAATCTGTGATTTCCTGAAAGATAAGGTGGATGTGCCCGTGACGGTTGTTGTAAAAACTGAACGGCAGCACGAAGTAACGGCCAAATATTTAATGCCGCCGGTTTTTTCAAAAAAATTACTGACTCGTTCTATCAGGACAGTATTTCCGCATAATACAGATTTCCTGCAGAGAAAAATGGGGGATGCTATAATTTTTTTTAATAATAGTTTGTTGAAAATTTTTCATGAAGAGGGCGAATATATACCTGAAATTATTGCTGTTATTTCTTATCGGATGGCTGAAACCGGCTATGAATATATTATAACATCCGAGCCACTCAGTGCTCGAGCAGGCCTTAAACTGTTTTTAAAAATCCCGCGGTAGATTATTTTAAGATTCTTTTTATTGATTTTTTGAACGGTTTTTGCAGTATTCCTTTTTCTGTTATGATTCCATCAATGAATTTGTTTGGGGTTACATCAAAAGAAGGGTTGTACACTTTAATTTTTCCAGGCGCAATTCTTTTTCCTCCGCAATGTGTAACTTCTTCCGGATTTCTTTCTTCAATAGGAATATCAGCGCCGCCTGATATATCAGGGTCGATTGTCGATGTCGGAGCAACTACGTAAAATGGAATTTTATGGTACCTGGCGAGAACAGCCAGTGTATATGTCCCAATTTTATTTGCAGTATCGCCGTTAGCTGCAATTCTATCTGCCCCCACTACAATACCATTTACTAATTTCTTTGCCATTATAAATCCGCTCATATTGTCGGTAATAAGGTGAAAAGGTATCTTTGCTTCTCTGAGTTCTAACGCGGTAAGCCTTGCTCCCTGAAGATAAGGGCGTGTTTCCAGAGCAATTACGCTAATATTTTTGTATTTTTCAAACGATCTTTTTATTACTGAGAATGCTGTGCCATGAGCAACAGTTGCAAGTGCTCCTGTATTGCAAATGGTCATAATGGTATCGTTATCATGGAAAAGAGTCGAACCGTATTTGCCTATGCTGAGATTCTGCTCTGCATCTTCTTTTTCCATTGTTTTAGCTTCCTTAAGAAGGAGGCGTTTAATTGTATTTACTGGTTTGTCCTTATTTTTTTGAGCAATTTGATATATTCTTTCTGTTGCCCATTTGAGATTTACTGCAGTTGGTCGTGCGCTGTCAAGATATTTCTTGATTTTGTTTAATTTTTGAAAGAATTTTTCTTCTCTGAGGTCTTTAGCGCCTAAGTACATACCGTATGCAGCGGTTACTCCTATTGCCGGCGCCCCTCTTACCATCATTTTGTTAATTGCTTCCCATACATCCTCTTTGGTCTTGCAGGGCATATTTATAAATTCAAAGGGGAGCTTTCTCTGATCTAATATATAAAGTGTCTCCCCTTTAAATTTTAAAGAAACCAATTTCATTAGGTAATTTTATGTTTTTTCAGGCAGTCTGTGCATACCCATGCGGTTTTGATTTTTCCACTGATAAGAACTTTTGCCTTATGTAAATTTGGAAGAGTTCTTCTCTTGGTTTTTCTGTGTGAATGGCTTATGCTGTTTCCAACCATTGGACCTTTCCCACATATTTCACATTTTCTACTCATTGCATTACCTCCAATTTAAAATAATACTCTTACATTGTAAGAAAATTTTCATTCAATGCAATAGTCTGCTATAATAATATGCATAAATAAGGAGGTAAAAATGAAAAAAATAATCATTTCAGAAAATGCATTAGCGAAACTTGCAGCTTTAACCACCATGCAATGTTATGGTGTAGTGGGACTTGTGCCTGAGAATATTGGAAAACGGTTTCTTTCACTTTTAGTCGGCGATAAACTTAGCCGGGGTGTTGACGTAAAGATAAAAGGCAGGCAGGTGTCATTTACGATATATGTTGTTTTGCAGAGCGGCGTAAAAGTTTCTGAAGTGGCTAATATTATTGTTCACCAGGTGTCTTATAAACTGGAAAAACTTACAGGGCTGAAAGATATTGATGTAAGCGTGGTAATAAAAGGTGTGAAAAGGGAGGCATAAGTGAATAAATTAACCCTTGTTGAATTTGACAGAATGTTTCAGGGAGCAGTCGCTAATCTGAATAAATACAAAGAATTAGTGAATAAGTTAAACGTGTTTCCGGTGCCGGATGGAGATACTGGTTCAAATATGTATCTTACATTAAAAACGGCCCTGGAAGAATTAGATAAGCAAAAACCAAAAAACTTAAAAGAGTTTGGAAAGGCCGTATGCGAGGGTACTTTAATTGGTGGAAGAGGAAATTCCGGCGTCATTCTCTCGCAGATTTTTAAAGGTTTTTTTGAATATATAGACGGAAAAGAAGAAGTAACAATCCAGGAGTTTGCGGAAGGATTGATTTTATCTTCAAATGTTGCGTACCAAGCGGTTATAAAACCTGTTGAAGGAACTATACTTACGGTCATTAAGTCGATGTCGAAGAAAGCGATGTTTCTTGTAAGCGAAGAATCTGATTTTGTATCTTTTCTTGAGAAAGTATTGGAGGAAGCAAAAGTGGCGCTGGAGAATACACCTGAACTTCTCCCGGTTTTAAAGGAATCTGGTGTTGTGGATGCAGGCGGCCAAGGGCTTGTTTTCATTACTGAAGGTTTTCTCTATGGACTTAAAGGAGAGTTGGAGATTACAAGAGATTTTGAGGAAGTAGTTCAGGAAATGGACCAGCATATTTCAGGTGAAGAGCTCGAGTTTAAGTATGATACAGTGTTACTGATGGAAATTCCCGATCTTGATCCCGATCAGCTGCGGAAAGATTTGGAGCAGTTTGGTGACAGTATTGTTGTGGCAAAATCAGGAAATCTGACAAAATTGCATGTACATTCTAATGAGCCGTATAGCGTCATAGAATTTGTTATGAAGTATGGGCCTATTAAAGAAGCACGAATCGAAAATATGCAAGATGAACAAGATGCGTTTCTTGCAAGTAAAGCCCCGGCAGTTCCCAAAGTTGCCGCTAACAGATTCTTGTCTATTGTTGCCGTTTCCCAGGGAGAAGGATTTGACCAGATTTTTCTCAGCTTAGGGGTTGATATTTTGGTGCAGGGTGGCCAGACCATGAATCCTTCAATCAATGACATTCTTGAAAGTATTAATAAGTGCACGAAAAAATATGTTGTTGTTCTTCCGAATAATTCTAATATAATCCTTGCCGCTAATGCAGCAAAAAAATTAGTAAAAGACAAAATCGTAGAGGTAATACCTACAAAAAATATGGTTCAAGCAATACCTGTTATCCTTTCGTTCAGCAGGGAGGGAACATTTGAGGAAAATGTAGAGCGTGCAAATGAAATTCTTTCTGAAACGCACTCATTTTCTGTCACGTACTCGGTGCGCAATACGAAAGTAAGCGGGCTTGATATGAAAAAGGGTGATATTTTGGGACTAACAAATGGCAAAATTATATTAAAAGGCAAGAATCCACAATCTGTTTTATTTGATTTGTTTAAGAAAAATACAGAAACTGTTGAAGACTGCGAATTTACGAGCATATATTATGGTGAAGAGGTGGATAAAAAAGATGCAGAAAAGGTTGCAAAAAGGATTGAAAAGGCGTTTCCGAATTTAGAGGTGGAAGTTGTCTATGGAGGCCAGCCGTTTTATTATTACCTTGTATCGTTAGAGTGAGATAGAGATGGAAACTTATACCAAATTTGTCAAAGATAAGATAGATTTTAAAGTAGATTTTGCCATTATTATTGGGTCAGGCCTTTCATCGATTCTTGATAGAGTGCAAATTGTTAAAAAAATTTCTTATCAGGATATTCCAGATTATCCTGTATCAACAGTTGCTGGACATACAGGAGAACTTATTTTTGGAACTCTTTCCGGAAAGAATGTTTTGGTTTTTAATGGACGGGTACATTTTTATGAAGGTTATAGTATGAGAGAAGTTGCGTCAAGTGTGTATCTTGCGCATGCGATCGGAGCTAATAATATGATTATAACAAATGCAGCTGGTGCCGTGAATACTACATTGAAGGTAGGCGATATTATGCTGATCAGGGACCATGTTAACTTTATTTTTGCGGACAATCCTTTGCGTGGGGAACAAGGAAATGAGCGTTTTGTGGATTTAATCGACGCATATGATAAAGAATATCTGGCGAAAGTAAGTGAAGTTGCCGAAAGAAAAGGGATAAATATAAAAGAAGGTATTTATTGTGCTGTGTCCGGCCCTAATTATGAAACAATGGCAGAGCTTAACCTTATGAGTCGGCTTGGCATTGATGCAGTAGGAATGTCCACAGTACCTGAAGTGATTGTTGCACGATATCTCAATATGAAGGTGTTGGGTTTTTCCTGTATTACAGATAATGTGTTTGTAGATGGCAAGGTAACACATGAAAAAGTTTTAGATATAGCGAATCGTTGCGGCAAAGATATATCTTGCTTAATTGAAGAATTTCTTAAGGAAATATGATATGAATATTGTTGATATCATTGAAAAAAAGAAAAGAGGGACAAAGCTTCTAAAAGAAGAGATCGATTTTTTTGTACAAGGGTATTCTGACAGCGTCATTCCGGATTATCAGATTTCTGCTCTTCTTATGGCAATATGGTTTAATGGTATGGATAGCGAAGAAACTACCGAGCTTACGCTCGCCATGGTGAAAAGCGGAAAAATATTAGATCTTTTTCAAATAAAAGGCATAAAAGTTGATAAACATAGTTCCGGTGGAGTTGCTGACACGGTATCACTGCCGTTGGTCGCACTTGTTGCAACAAATGGTGTGCCTGTTGCAAAAATGTCAGGAAGAGGGTTGGGGTATTCCGGAGGCACTATAGACAAACTTGAAGCAATACCTAATTTTAGAGTCGAGATTCCTATTGAAGAATTTATTGATCATGTCAACCGAAATGGTGGTGCAATTGTTGCGCAAAGCAATGATTTAGTAGTGGCAGACAAGAAGTTATATGCTCTCAGAGATGTGACAGGCACGGTGGATAGTATTCCACTTATAGCCGCGAGCATTATGAGCAAAAAGATAGCGGCTGGCTCCGATGCTGTGCTTTTAGATATAAAAGTCGGAAATGGCGCTTTTATCAAAAATCTGGAAGATGCAAAAAGACTTGCAAAAATTATGGTTGATATTGGCACTTTGGCAGGACGAGAAACAGTTGCTTATATTACTGATATGAATCAGCCGCTTGGCGATGCAATTGGAAATTCTATTGAAGTTGAAGAAGTAGTCGAAGTGCTGAAAGGCAATGGCGGAAAGCGGCTTGTCAGGGTAATAGAAGTGCTTGGCGGGGAGATGCTTAGACTTGGCGGAAAAGTGCAGAATGAAACTGAAGGCCGGCATAAGATAAAAGAAGCAATTCACAATGGCACAGGTTTAAAAAAATTTAAAACAATAATTCAGGCGCAGGGAGGCGATGCAAATATTATTGAAGATTTTTCACTTCTTCCCCAGGCACGTTTCAAAATACCTGTTTTTGCCAGCGAGAGTGGATATATATCAGCTATTAAAGCTGAAGCTATTGGAAGGCTTGCTGTTTCTCTCGGGGCGGGAAGGACAAAAAAAGACGAAAAGATCGATCTTGCTGTTGGAATTCTTTTTCCGAAAAAGGTTGGAGGTTTTATAGAAAGGAATGAAAAAATAGCATTAATTCTTGCCAGTGATGCCGAAGAAGGGAATAGAGCAGCTAAATCTTTTTTAAACTGCGTTGAACTTAAAAAAGAACAGGTAAAGCCACTCTCACTCTTTTATTACCGTATTTCAAAAGAAGAAATTAAAAAACTCTCTGATGAGTAAAGTTACAGTTATCCTGACTCATTCAGGCTCTGATTTTGATGCAATAAGTTCGATGTATACAGCCGAGAAATTATATCCCGGCTCTTTTCTTATACACCCGGGATCGCTTGATGTAAGTACGCAAAAACTGGCACATTTTTTTGGAGATATGTTGAGGTTGATAAAGGTAAAGGAGCTTCCTGACAAAATAAAAGACAGCATAGAACGGGTCATAGTTGTTGATACAAAAATTTTTAACCGCATTGGCGACGGCAAAGAATTTGTCAGAAAAAAAGGAGTAGAGGTTATTATTTTTGATCATCATCCTCCTTCCGCACATGACATAAAAAAGGCAAAAATTGTTTCGAAAAACTACGGCGCTAATACTACTCTTCTGGTAGAGCTTCTTGAGAAGAAAAGAATTCCACTTAATACATTTGAGGCAACATTTATTGCGCTTGGTATTTATGAGGATACCGGTTCATTTATGTTTCCTTCAACTTCTGCTGCTGATTTTGTCGCTATGAAATATCTTGCTTCTTTTGGTGTCAATATGAAGGTGGTAAACCATTTTCTTTCCCCATCCCTTGGCGAGGAGCAGATTAATTTATACAAAGAATTGCTTGATAATGTTGAAGAGTGCAACATTAAAGGGGCAAGGGTTGCTATTGCATCCGGGAAAATGTTGACTTATACACCTGGCATATCACTTATAGCGCATCGAATGAGAGAAATAGTGGATTCAGATTTTTTGTTTGTTTTAGTATCTTCAGCGGATGGCATATTTATCGTTGGAAGGAGCAGCAGTTCGCAGTATGATTTAAAAAAAGTATTGCTTCCTCTTGGCGGCGGTGGTCATCCGACTGCAGCATCTGTGTTTGTTAAGAATGGGGATGTCCTGGAAATAAAAAAGCAAATATTGGAGAACATTGAGAGAGTATATTTTCCTGTTTTAAAGGCAGAACATATTATGAGTTTTCCGGTAAAAACTGTTTCGGCAAAAACTGGCATAAAAGAAGCCTTAAAAACGATGGTGAGATCCGGGTTTTCAGGACTTCCTGTAGAGGAAGATAACAGGATTATAGGAATCATATCAAAACGGGACATTGAAAAAATTATGCTTATTGAGAATCGGGACCGTCCTGTAAAACAGTATCTTTTATCTAATCTTGTGGAAGTTTCTCCAGACACGGGCCTTAGAGAGATAGAAGAAGCGATGGTTTTAGCTAATGTGGGCCGCGTCCTTGTGACAAAACAAGGAAAAATTGTTGGGATTATTTCAAGAAGCGATCTTCTAAAAGCGTTTTACACGAAAGAATACATAAACGAATCTTCATTTAGTGCAAATGCGGCATTTCTTCCCCAAAAAGAGGAAATCGCTTCATTATTGAGGAAGAAATTTCCACCAGATATTTTTAACTTATTGCAAAAAATGGGTACTATTGCTCTCGAGTCGAACCAGAAAATTTATCTTGTAGGAGGGGCAGTTAGAGATATTTTATTAAACAAGGAAAGCCTTGATCTGGATTTTGTTCTGAGTAAAGACGCTATACTGTTCGGGAAGCGGTTGCAGGAAGAAATTGGCGGAGATGTTTTATTGTATCCAGAATTTCAGACATCTACTTGCGCATATAAAGGGTATATTTTTGATTTTGTGACTGCACGGCGGGAATATTACAATTCTCGTTCTCTTCTTCCCGTCATAGAACGCGCGTCAATAAGGGAAGATTTGGGAAGAAGGGATTTTACGATCAATACGCTTGCCATAGAACTTTTGCCGGATCAGTTTGGCAATTTGTATGATTCTTTTGGCGGGTTTTCAGATTTGAGGAAAAGGGAGATAAGAGTTCTTCATTCATTGTCTTTTTTAGAGGATCCATCAAGAATTCTACGTGCCATCAAGTACGAAATCAAATTTGATTTTCATTTGTCTGATGATACAGAACAGCTGCTGGTAAAAACAGTGGGCCTTAATGTGCTTCGATTTAAGAAATCGAGAAGAATTCTCGATGAATTATTTGAACTTCTTTCTTCCTCTGATGCACCACTTGCTATATTAAAAATGGAAAAGAGGGGTATACTTAAAGATCTTTTTAGAATTAAAAGACTTAGTACCCGCAGAAAAGAGGCAATACTTCAGGCAAAAAAATGGATTAAATATTTTCCCGCTGACCGGACGAAGGTTTATTTTTTCTTGCTCGTTTTTGGAAGGAACGATGCTGAAAAAAGAGACATCCTTCAATACTTTTCTTTTTCTAAAAGGTTGGTTGAAAAAGTTGTCGCAGCAGAAAATGCATTTCGCAAATTACACAGTACTGCAAAGATAATTGACAAGACAGAACTGTTTTTCCTTTTACGGAACATTGATAAGGCCTTCATCGTTTCGTATTTATCCTGGGCTTCTTCTGATGAGCGTGTTCTGTTAATTGATTATCTTGAAACTTTATCAGATACTAAAATTAGCGTTAAGGGGCGGGATTTATTAAAATTGGGGTTAAAACCGGGCCCGCAGTACAAAGAAATTTTTGACGAACTTTTACGATTAAGAATAACGGGAATGTTGCATTCCAAGAAAGAAGAGATCCAATATATTCTGAGCAATAAAGAGAGATTTGAATTGAAGTAGCGATGACGATGTTTAATCGTGGATCAGGCAAAGAAAAATACCCACGTATCAATAAACTGTGTTATGAACCGATTTTTAGGGATAAAATTCGCTTCAGTATCAAATGCCAGCAGAGATCCTGACAGAAAATTTAAGTAAATATCATTACTTGACAACTCTGCTTTTTTTTGTTATAATTGCTCTATACTTTAATTAGGAGATGCTATGAGAAGGAGAATTTTATTTGCAGTTATTGTGCTTTTGTTTATTGTTCCCATTTTTGCCGGCTGTGCTAGCAGTGATGGGTCTCAGACAAATGTTACTACGGGCAGAGAGGTAGCCCCGGATTTTTCCTGGCAGACCTTAGACGGGGAAATTGTACACCTTTCGGATCTTAAAGGAAAAGTCGTTTTACTTGATTTTTGGGCAACCTGGTGTGGTCCCTGCCGTTCGACGATTCCACATGTTGAGGCAATACATAATAATTATAAAGACAGTGGTGTTATAGTAATTGGAGTTAACATGGATACAGCATCTAAGAGGCAGGCAGTGGCGAAATTCATAAAAGAAAATGAGATGACGTATTTTGTTATCAGCGATGCTAATGGCAATGTTGCATCTTTGTATGGCGTGACGAGCATTCCGAGATTTTTTCTTGTGGATAAGAGCGGAGATATTGCTTCTACGAAAATTGGTAATATTCCGGATTTGGAAGAACTTATCACAAGTGAAATTGATAAACTCTTAGAAGAATAGGAGGATATTTGCATGGAAGTTAATGAAGTTGATTTTAAACAGGAAGTACTTAACTCCAAAGTACCGGTTCTTGTGGATTTTTGGGCAGATTGGTGTGTTCCCTGTAAGATGATGGAGCCAGTCATAATGGAGCTTGAGAGGAAAGCTGAAGGTAAGATCAAGGTTGTTAAGGTTAATGTCGATGAAAATCAAAATCTTGCCGCGCAGTACGGAATTATGAGTATTCCCACACTTGCCATTTTTGTCGATGGAACGGTTGCTGATAAAATTATTGGAGCTGTTCCAAAAAGAACTATACTTACAAAAATAGAGAAATATATTTCCGTTAATTAAGACGTTAAGGCTGCTCTACCTGTAGCAGCCTTTTATTTTTTTCTGAGTTTCTCAATTTCTGATTGCACTAATTCAAAAGGGTTTTTAAAAAAATAATTACCCATTACGAGTATGTCTGCTCCTGCTTTTATTGCTGTTTCTCCCGTTTTGTCGTTTATTCCGCCATCTACTGAGATTTGAAAGTTTAATTTTTTTGATTCTTTTATTTCCCGCAATCTTTCTATTTTTTTTAGGGAGGAATTTATAAATTTTTGGCCTGAAAATCCGGGTTCAACACTCATTACAAGGAGCACATCTATTTGCGGGAGAAGGTATTCTACTTTATCAAGACTTGTCGATGGCTTAATGGCTATTCCCGGTTTTATGCCGAGTTTTTTTAGTTTATTGATTAACGGCAGAGGCTCGTGGGCTTGCTCGATGTGGAATGTGATGTAATTTGCACCAGCGTCTTTGAACTGAGAAAAAAAGTTTTCGGGATTATCAATCATAAGGTGTACATCAAATGGAAGGTCAGTCATTCTTCGTAAGTTTTTTACGACGCAGGGGCCGATTGAAATATTTGGCACAAAATGTCCATCCATAATGTCTAAATGGACCTGGCTGTCTGGTATTTTATGAATTTTTTCTATTTCTTTTGTAAGGCACGCGAAATCAGCCGCCAAAATCGAAGGTGCGATAGTGAATTTCATTTTGATATTTTTAACCTTATTTCCGCGCCACGGCTAACTTTTAGTCCCGGCATAGGATATTGGTAAAGAACCATTCCTTTTGTTGCCTTTGCAATGTCTGTTTCTTCGATTATTTCAATCTGAAAACCCGCATTAAGAAGGAGTTTTGTTGCGTCTTCAACATTCATGCCAATAACATTAGGAACTATGACAAATGTGCCGATGCTTACAACCATTTTTATGCTTCCATATGGCGGCAAAATGCTTCCTGCAGCTGGATGCTGCAAAAGTATTGTCCCTACGGGGGAATTGTCTTCCTTGTCTACAATTTCGCCAATTGTCAGGCCTATACTTTTCAGTATTGAAATTGCTTCCTCAAGATTTTTCCCTGTAAGCTCTGGCACTGCGATATTGAGCGAACCATTACTTATCACTGCTTTTACTATCGTTCCTTCTTTTACTTCTTCGCCATTTTCTGGAGTTTGCGAAATAATATGGTCCAGTGGTACTATTTCATTAAATTCAGAATCAGTTATTTCTAATATTAACCCACGATTTGTTAGTTCTTTTTCAGCGTCATCCAGTTTAAAGCCAATGATGTTGGGGACTTTAACTGTTTTAATCTCTGCATTGGGGTTACAACCAAAATTTATTGAGATGAGCAATGCTATTAATATTCCTGTGAGTATCTTTTTCATGTATACATTCTATTATTTTTTTAAAAGATTTGCAACATCTTTATAAAATTATATACTAAAAATATGAAAAAGATTGTAGCGTATCCGGGTACATTTGATCCGATCACAAATGGGCACCTGGATATAATAAAGAGGGGAGCGAATTTATTTGACGAGCTTGTTATTTTTGTTGCAGAGAGCAATGAGAAGAACCCGCTGTTTACGTTTAAGGAACGAATTGAAATGGCGCAGTGTCTTGCTAAAGAATTTAATAATGTTTCTGTAGTGTCGTTTAAGGGCCTCTTAACGACTTGTCTGAAAGAAAGCAATATTAAAGTTGTCCTAAGAGGGTTACGTACTATGTCTGATTTTGAGTATGAGTTTCAAATGGCTCTTATAAACAAAAAGCTGTA
This sequence comes from Caldisericota bacterium, assembly GCA_030621215.1. Lineage (GTDB taxonomy): Bacteria > Caldisericota > Caldisericia > Caldisericales > Caldisericaceae > UBA646. Next base: position 4,805 of record JAUXIC010000022.1, on the reverse strand, counting down.
TCCTGATTTAGAAACTGTGTTACTAATGAGTAGCAGTGAGTTTGTGTTTTTAAGTTCAAGCCTGGTGAGAGAAATTGCGCTTTTAGGTGGTGATATTTCTAAGTTTGTTCCACCTTATGTGGAAAAAATGCTTAAAAGGAGGACAGTAAACGATGGAAGAGGACTCTGTATTTAAAGAGATTGAGTCATTAAAACAGATGTTACACTCAGGAAAGGCTATACCGCTTTCTAAATTTGTCGCTGTAGATAAAGATGCGTTTATTTCTAAGATCGATCGCATTCGTGAATTGCTTCCAGAAGAAGTGAAAGAAGCATATCTTGTTTCCAAGAGGAAAAATGCAATTTTAGCTCAGGCAAATGAAGAGAGAGATAGAATTCTTGAAAGCGCAATGGTGAGGCGAGACGAAATTGTCCAGGATTCAGATATTCTGGAAGAAGCGAAGAAAGAAAAGGCAAAAATACTGAATGAAGCGCGAATGGAAGTAGAAAAAATGCAGAAAGATGCCGAAGATTATGTTTTTAAGCTTTTATCAAAGACCCAGACTATTTTACACAAAGCACAATCTGTGCTGGAAGAAGGCAAGAAAGGATTGAAATATGAAAGTCCCGATAGCGAGCATTCAGAATAAGATTATAGAAATTCACGAAAAAATGTTGGATATTAACTTAGGTAGCAATATAACAATTGTTTCTCCCATTGTATTAACCGGGGAGATGGTAGATGATGCAGCCACAGATAAGGTGCATTTCAAGGGACGCATTACTGCAAAACTATCACTAATTTGTGTACAGTGTTTGGAAAAATTTGAAGAAGCTTTGGATATAGGTTTTGAAGAAACGTATTTGCCTAAAAGCGAGAACAAATCGGATATATCAGAGAAAGAACTTGTAGAAGATCTCGATATGTTTATTTATCATGGTGACTATATTGATACAGCAGAAATCGTCAGGGGTATTTTATTGGAAACGATTCCGCCTTATCCCCTTTGCCATAAATGTAGGGCCCTTGATAATTCTTAAATATCTTTTATATTCTTCTTAAAAATGAGGAGGTGGTTCCCTTAATTCGGGTAGATTATGTATATAAATGAAACCAGGGATTATATAGGAAAAGAAGTAACCATCAAGGGTTGGGTGTACAATTTGCGGTCAAGTGGTAAAATTTTATTTATTTTATTAAGGGATGGAACCGGACTTATGCAGTGTGTGATAGCAAAAAGTGAAGTTGGGGACGAAACATTTGCCAGGGCAAAAGCACTTACTCAGGAAACTTCTGTCATTGCAAGGGGAACGATTCGAGAAGATAAAAGATCTATCAGTGGCTGCGAGCTGGCATTAAAAGAAATCGAAATAATGCAACTTACCAAAGATTATCCCATAACACCGAAAGAACATGGTGTAGGGTTTTTAATGGAGCATCGACATCTATGGCTCAGGTCAAAGAGGCAATGGGCAATTCTGAGGATCAGGCACCAGATTGAAAAGGCGTTCCGGGATTTTTTTGATAATAGAGGTTTTACACTTGTAGATGCTCCTATTCTTACGCCAAATGCTTGTGAGGGTTCTACTACGCTATTTCAAACAGACTATTTTGGTGAGCTGGCTTTTCTCTCGCAGAGTGGCCAGCTTTATATGGAGGCAGCAGCAATGGCACTAGGTAAGGTGTATTGTTTTGGGCCTACTTTTCGTGCCGAAAAATCAAAAACAAGGAGACATCTTACAGAGTTCTGGATGCTTGAGCCAGAGATTGCTTATATCACATTCGAGGAGAACATGAAGCTTCAGGAAGATATGATTACGTATGTGATAAGAGATGTGCTTAAAAATCGAAAAGACGAACTCGATATTATAGAGAGAGATACTTCTTTACTGGAGAAGGTCGAGCCACCCTTTCCAAAAATATATTATAAAGAGGCACTTGAAACTTTAAAGAAACACGGCAAGACAGTTCAGTGGGGTGACGACTTTGGCAGTGAAGAAGAAACAATACTTGCCGACACATTTAATAAGCCTGTATTTGTGCACCATTTTCCTGTTGACGCAAAGGCCTTTTATATGAAACCTGACCCTGAAGATCCAACTACTGTTCTTGCCGCTGATTTGTTAGCACCTGAGGGGTATGGCGAAATTATTGGTGGCAGCCAGAGAATAGATGATTACGATTTACTGCTTGAAAAAATTAGAGAAAATAACCTTTCAGAGGAAGATTTTAGGTGGTATCTTGATTTGCGAAAATATGGTTCCGTACCTCATGGAGGATTTGGCATTGGGATTGAAAGAACGGTTGCCTGGATTGCTAAACTTCCACATGTGCGTGAAACAATACCTTTTCCAAGATTGCTTGGTAAAATATATCCGTGATTGAGCAGAAATCTGTTCCAGCCTTAACCGATCTTACAAAAGATAAGATCCATCGAATGTATCTCCTTTTTGGGGAGAAAAATTCTTACGATTATCTCAAGTTTCAGATCGTTGAACAAATCAGAGAAAAATTTGTAGACAGTGCAACAGTTGCATTTGATTTTGTTGAGTTATCCGGGAAGGACATTACTGTCCATGATGTGTCTAATGCATTAAATTCTGTTCCTTTTAGTCAAACTGGCAAAGGAAAGGTTGTGCTTTTAAAAAATATTGACGAACTTCCAGCCAGTGAAGCGAAGCAAATCTATTTACTGACTGTTCCTCTATCATCTGTGCTTATTATAATATCTAAATCTTCCTCAAAATTCGAGATGGTTAAAAAATTTGTAATTGAGAAAGATTCTGTGTTTATTCGTGAGTATTCAGTTTCGTCTGATATGCTTAAGACATGGGTTAAAAACCGCTGCAAAGAAAACGGTAAAGAAATATCTGGTGATGCTGTCCGTGAACTTCTGGCCCGATGCGGCGGAGATTTATTTTTACTGTTATCGGAGATAAAAAAACTATCACTGTTTATTGGCGATGATAAAAAGATAGAGAAAAGTGATATCAAGGAAGTTGTTGGAGATACCTCGGAAACAAAAATTTTTGATTTAATCTATGCGATTATAGAAAGGCGAAAAGATGTTGCACTGAAAATGTTTGATGAAATACTTACGGAAAATGATAGTGCAGATGGGTGGACTCTTTCCAATCTTTTAAGAACGGTCTCTCAGGTTATTTTTATAAAGGAACTTATGGCGGTTACTACAAGCAGGAGTGCATTGAGTGCGGATAGTCTATCTAAGCAGTTTGGTATCAAAAAATTTGCTGTCCCCAAAATGTTGTCTTTGGCAAAAAGGCTTAAGCTGTCTCAGCTCCTGGAAGTATTTCACCAGCTTGAGGAAATTGACGTAAAAGCAAAAACAGGGGAATTGGACCGTCCCCTGCATATCAAACTCTTTATCCAGAATATGTAGCGATCTTAATCAGATGTTTCCTGTTCAGATGTTTCTTCTTTAACAGGTGTTTCTGTGCTTTTTACCTGGTTTAATTTTTTCATCAGTGCAGATTTTTTTCTTGCAGCGTTATTTTGATGAATAATTCCTTTTGCCTCTAATTTATCAATAGTTTTTATTGTTTCTCTTACTTTATCTTCGCTATATCCACTTTTTTTTGCAAAATCAAGTGCTCTTTTTAGCGCAATTTTATAATTTTTATTTCTTTCCGTGCGTTTCTTATCTTTTCGTACTGATTTTTTTGAAGCTTTTAATATAGGCATATTTATACCTACCTCCTTTAATATGAATTCTCTTATAGAGTACTGATTTTTAAATTTCTGTCAAGCGTTTCAGTCTCATTTTTTCTGCCTTTATTTTAATTATAAGGTTTTTGTAAAAATTTTTTAAAATTTTCTTATTCTGCTCTTGACAAAACTAAATTTTATATTAATATTATTGAAGTGAAAGTAAATAATATTAAAAAAGGAGGCGAGAAATGAAAAAAATGCCAACGAATTGTCCTGCCTGTAATGCACCGCTTGCAATATCGGAACTTAAGTGCTCAAAGTGCGATACTGTTATACGGGGCGATTTCCCGATCAGTTCGTTTTTATTGCTTCAAGAGGAAGACCAGGAATTTCTTACTATTTTTCTTCGCTCAAGGGGAAATATTAAGGAAGTTCAGGAAAGATTGGGGATTTCCTATCCAACCGCAAAAAATCGCTTGGATAAAGTGTTAGTTGCTTTAGGATTGCGTGAATCGGAAGAAAAACCTGGTAAAAAAGAGATTTTAGATGCGTTGGAACGGGGAGAGATTACCGCTAAAGAAGCGGTAAAATTAATAAAGGAGGCATAAGAATGAATGAAAAGATTGAGGATCAGCTGAAAAGATTGCTGGCTGAAGGGAAGATATCTGAAGAAGAGAAGAGAAAACTGGAAGAAGTGATTGAGGGAGATAGCACGACTGAGATCAGCGTTTTTCCTACAAATGGGAAAAGAATTGAATTAAATCTATCCGGATTTGTAAGTACAGACATAAAAGTAACCGGAGAAAAAGGCCTGGATAAAGTGAAGATTATGGAAGGAAAAGAGTTTATAGAAGTAGAGAAAGAAGAAAACATTTTTATGGTACGCCCGAAATACAAAAACAAAAAGACAGTATATATTTTGGGTATACATGTAGGGAATGCACTATTATCATCCAGACCAATTAGTATTGTAATTCCGCCGGAGAGTGACGTAACTTTGCATACTGTGAGCGGCGATCTGTTCCTTGAACATCTTTCAGGCAATATCACCGCAAAAACTGTTGATGGAGATATTAGAATAGATGATGTCAAGGGAGATATAAAGCTTACATCTATTAGCGGTGATGTTCAAGGAAGCAATCTATTTGGGACTGTT
>JAUXIC010000016.1 GCA_030621215.1 Caldisericota bacterium | reverse complement strand
ACATCTAAGGATAGGATTTATCCTTCAATTTATCATTTCAGGTGCACCGCTCATGGCAGACCTTTTCATTCCACAATTCGCAGAAACATTAGGAGCCACGCGATTTGAAATAGGTATCCTTGGCACTGCATTTGCATTGTCAATGTTCATATCCTCAGCATTTTTTGGAAGAATCTCCGACAAGTTAGGACGCAAGAAAATTATTTCACTTGGATTTATATCTGCCATTCTATTCTATACAGTTTCATTTTTTTCTGCATCATTTCCTAATCTCTTTGCCTTAAGAATATTTCAGGGAATCTCAATCGGCATATACCCAGGAGCACTCGCTGCATATGTAAATGAAAACAGCGGCACAATGGATGATTACACCGCATGGGGCGCACTGGGCATTGCTTTTTTTCTGGGACTATCCAGCGTAATCGCTACTCTCGTCAATATTAGATGGCTATTTGTGTCGGTAGGCATGCTATATCTCTTTTCTCTGTTCCTTGCCTCGAAGCTCAAAGAAGAGAATATAAAATCATTTGACATACCTCTTTTTCCAAAGGCAATTATCAAAAAAAACATAAATTTATACCTTGCCATATTTTTTACATTTTCAGGAATTACAGTTACATGGACGTATTGGATACTTTTCCTAAATGAATTAGGAGCAACGCCGCTTATGGTAGGATGTATCACAATAATGAATCCTTTATCTGAATTTTTAATGCTTAAATTCGTTGCGCACAGAATAAAATGGAGGAGTACAGGGTTTGGAATTCTTATCCTATCGCTTGCGTTTCCTCTTTTTGTCCTTGCGAAACATCCATGGCAGATTATGCCCTTACAAGCTCTTACAGGGATTGGATGGGCTTTTATGTATGCAGGCGGCTTAAACGAAATTATGGAAAAAAATGAAGAAACAGGGACAGCAACAGGCATTCTTCACTCTGCAGTAAGCTTAGGCAGTATCACGGGACCATTTATTGCAAGTTTAATTATACTGATATTTAAAAGTTTAAAATATGAATTTATCTTTGCAGGATTGATCATTTTTATAGGATTTATTATTATCTCAAAAGAAAAAAGACAAAAAATAAATCCGTCATAATGTTTTCTACAAAACTGTGTACGGAGATTGCATTTTTTTACTCTTTAGCAAAACCTTTCCAGGTATTCCTCTATCAACGAGATGTTCATATATTGCATCCACAAAAAACTTTTCTGTATCAAAATGCTCTACATCAAGCAGGTTTAAACCTATTTCCTGCGCACTTAACGCTGCGTGGTGTGTAATATCTCCTGTTATGTATATATCAACACCCAAATTTTGTACTTCATTAAGCAGCGATATTCCTCCGCCAGTACACAAAGCAACTCTTCTTACAAATACATCTTTTGCTCCTATAAGACGGACATGCTTTGCATCAAGCTTTGCTTTAACAAACTTTGCAAAATCTTTGAGGCGCTGCTTTTTTACCTCTCCAACCATACCGATACCTGAAGATGGCCTGCCTATGATTTCGTAGATATCATAGGCAGGCTCTTCGTAAGGATGCACTTTTTTCATTGCCATCAATACACTGTTAATGTTTCTTTCAAAAACAACCGTTTCTATTTTTATTTCTTTGACTTTTTCCTTTTTCCCTTTTTTCCCAATAAAAGGATCTGTTCCATCAAGGGGTGTAAACGTTCCGCTACCCTGCAGATTAAAAGATGTTTCCCCGTAATTTCCTATTTTGCCTGCGCCTGCACCAAACAAAGCATTTCTCACTTTGTCCGCATAATCAACCGGCACATACACTGCAAATTTATATGTTTTTTCGGCCCTTCTCTTAATCGGTTTAATCTTTTTTATGCCTAACAATTTCCCCACATAATCATTCAGGCCATCTTCTGCAAGGTCGAAGTTCGTATGCATCGCAACAAGATTTATATTGTTTACAATTGCCTTAAAAAGCGCGGGATTCTTTTGTTTTGTAATGTTCTTTACGGTAGAAAACATAATAGGATGATGGGAAAGAATAACATTTGCCTTATTTTGTATTGCTTCATCCACTATATCGCTGGTTAAATCAAGCGAAATTAACACTTTTTGAATATCGGCATCCAGATCTACAATCTGGATGCCGCTGTTGTCATATTGTTCCTGAAGAAAAAAAGGAGCAATATCATTAAGAATCGAAACAAATTTAGTTACGTTCATTTATTTATCTTCGTTATATTCCTTTTGGATGGTACGCCAGGAAAAAAACCACACCAAAAAACCCACAACTGCTCCGGTGCCACTATTTATCAAAGAACGTACATTGACATGAAGGTACGGCTCAGGCATAATCGGTTCTTTGCCCACTCCTGTAGGAAACTGAGGATAACCCACACTAAAAAAACTGGTAATAACGCCCACGATAGAAAAGATAAAAATCATAAGCCCAATGAACGAAATGATATAAAAAAATAAATTTCTCAAAAAATCAGTTTTTTCTTCATTCATCACTTTTCACTCCTTTTTTGGCATGTCTTTCTCCACTAATAATTTTCCAGTGATATAAAAACATAAGCCCCCCTACTACAATAAGCGATGCATTCCTTACGATGTCTCGTATGGAATAGGCCCATTCAGATGCTTCTCCTGCCCTTAAAAATACCAGATTAAGGACCTCAGATGTAAATGCAATGACACCAAAAACAAGCATAACAATCGTAACAATACCCACGCCATAAAGATAAAAGGTACGCAACGTTTCTGATTTATTTTTCACGATCCCCTCCTTTTTTTTGTAAAACTGGTGCGCCCAGCAAGATTTGAACCTGCAACCTACGGTTCCGTAGACCGTCACTCTATCCAATTGAGCTATGGGCGCCCGTAATCATTATAGGCAATATCCTGTATTTTGTCAAAGTTTCGGCTTAATCCTGTTTCTTTTCTTCCAGTTATCAATTATCGAAGGCAAAGTATTTTTCTGTTCTGCATAAAATGGAAAAGAGACAAACATATCGTTTGCTTTTTCTCTAAAATTTTTATTTCCAAACCTTCCGTCAATATAAAACAAAACGCAGTAAGCGCTGTCTTTTAAGAATTCAATCGCAATATTTTTCAACATAAAAAGAGAGATAGCAAGGTATTCTTCTTTGTCTAAAGATCCATATGAAAAAAAAGTAGGTGTTCTAACAAAATAGACCTCATTCCATCCGGCACAGACAGGAACAACATCATACAGCATCATCTGTATTTCGCTCTCTTCTTCGTTCAGATCAATCCCTCGTGCCTTCACATTAAATCCATTTCTCTTTAGAGAAAAATAAGCTTTGCGTAACATATCCAGCGATGAAAATAGAATTAAACTCTTTTCTCCTTTTCTATGCACTTTCCCAAAAAAATCTGTAAATTCATCTATGAAAAAATCTCTATTCGACAAAGATAAAAACAGTGGAACTACAGAAAAAACTTTTTTATCTTTCTCCTGAATGCTGGGAAATCTGACAATACTTCCCGTTAAACCTGAAAATTCAGAAATAAGATTGTGCCTACCAGCAATGCCAAATTCAGGCGATACAAAAACAATAGACTTTGAAATGTCCTGAAGTTTTTCAAAAAACATACTTGCATCGCTGTAAGCAGAACAAATAACCAGAGCCCCCCTTCTCTTTTCACTCCAGAAAAAATCTCCGCCAAAAAAAACATCGAACAGTTTATTGTTAAGCCCTGAAAATGTTTCTTTAAGCATCTTGATAAGGCCGGAAGGAAGTTCTTCTTTCGCTGAGAGAGCAGAGACCTGCTCAAAGACACCCGAAATAATATTTATCTTTTCCTTAGAAAATTGATAATAAGATGCAAAGAATTCTAAATCATTCAAAGAAAATCGCGTTGTAGTAAGAGAAAATACTTTTGGCAATCTGAAAGCCTCAAGGAAAATAACGTCTCTGTCAAGAAAGGAGTGTTTGTAATTTTGCCTGTTAAAAAAGAAAGAATGGTTTACTACTATGGCAGAAGCAGATGAAGCTGCATTTACGGTATTAACAAGGGGGCATACATGCTTATATTCACAACTATCCCAATCCTTGTCACAAAAAGAAATGAGGTGAAGCAAAGCACTTTTTTGAATATAAACCGGAGCACTCTGAAGAGAAAAATCTTTTGCACTATAAAAATAAAAAACAAGTGCGGCAAAATTCATTTTAAAGTACGAAGGAATAAGATCTGTATTTTTCAAAAGATAATCAATTTTGGCAGGACACACAAATGTACCCATGTCATCAAGGCTTGCCACGTCCATCCCGGATTTCATAAAAACGGACATTACGGCTACCTTTGAAGAATCATCATAAGTCGAAATAATCAATGGCCTCCTGCGAGAAGCATGAACAAGCTGCTGCAACAGCTCATTCTCCTGCGATGCCTGAATAAAAGAAATGCCGGTAAAATATTTATCGATACCTCTCTCTTCTCCTAAATAATCAGGGAGATGTTTTGTTTCAGGTAAAACAGCTTTTTTCTCCCATTTAAAACCAGTTTCTTTTTCACCTTTCTTTTCCCAGTTTTCACCAAAGATTAATTCATAGTTTCTTTCGCCTTGTGATATTTCCTTTAATTTGTGCAAGAGATATGGATCAGTTTCTTCCAATTTGCTTACAATTTGTTGAAACAGGAGATACATCATCATTGCATCTGAAAAAGCTCTATGTGCTTCATCTTTTTCAATTGTCAGTGTCTTCACAAGATTTTGCAAGCTGTGAGACGTAAGTGAAGGAAAAAAAAGTCTGGAAAGCTCAAGTGTATCAAAAAATTCATTTTCAAGCTTTTCACCCAATAATTTTTCCAGAAATGCCTTGTCAAAAGATACATTATGAGCAATAAGTGGATAATTTCCAATGAAATCCTTAAGCCTCTTCCTCACATCCTCTACATCAGGTGCCTTTTCAACATCTTCAAAGGTAATGCCAGTAAGATTTGTAATGAGCTGTGGAATGTCACACGAAGGCCTCACAAATGTATTGAGTTTCCCAATGATTTGATTGTCTCTGACTTTTATAGCTCCTACTTCTATTACTTCGTCTGTTTCAATGTTTAGACCTGTAGTTTCGAGATCAAAAAAAATAAGAACAAGTTCGTCTTCAGCCACTAAATCTCCCTTCTATTTAAGGTATACAATCGTTGCACCGATTCCACCCTCTTCTGGCTTCCCAATATAGAAATTTGACACATGAGGATGTTTTCTAAGATATTCAACGACAGCATTACGCAAAGCACCAGTGCCTCTCCCATGCACAATATATACAAAAGGAAGACCCACAAGGTAAGCAGAATCAAGATATTTGTCAAGTGTTCCTATAGCTTCTTCTACTCTGCAGCCATGTAAATCCAATTTCATTGAAACTTCTTCTTCAAATAAGCTTCCAGCCACATCCTGGCGCGCACTTTTCTCATACCCTACCTTAGGTTTTTCAGTAGCATTAAGAGAAACAGTAGCCCTAATACTACCCACTTGAACTACTATTTTGCCTTTGTCTTCTAATTTTTGTAAGATAAGTCCATGTTTTTTAAAAGAAGGTAGATAAATCATATCGCCTTCTTCAATATCTGCCATTTTAATGCGCACAGATTCATCTCCATTAGCTTGTTCTAATTTCTCTTCTACCTCTTCTCCTTTTTCTTCCAACTGTTTTTTTGCTTCCTGAACCGCTTTTTGGCTCTTTATGTAATTTTCCAGGTTATTCATGATGTTATCCATTCTAGACTGCGTATCTTCAACAATTTTTTGTGCCTCGTTATGCGCTTTTTTCATCTCCTCTTTTTTTCTGTTTTCCAGATCATCAAGTTTTTTGGCATAAATTTCCTTCAGCGTTTCTAACTCTTTTTGACTGTTCTCTATGTCTGCTTTTGATTTATCAATTTTTTCCCGGTCTGACGAAATTTTAGAGAGCATTTCCTGTGCCATAACATGTTCTTCAGAAAGTTCTCGCCTGGAATCGCTAAGCACTTTTCCCGGCATTCCAAGCTTTTCAGCAATAATAAGTGCATGGCTTCCCCCGGGAACGCCAATATAGAGTTTATAAGTTGGCTGTAAAGTCTCGACATCAAAACCAACAGATGCGTTTCGTGCAAAAGTAAATTCGTAAGGAAACTCTTTGAGTTTGCTATGGTGCGTCGACGCAAGTGTTATTATATTTCTATCGTACAAATCCTTAAGTATGGCGTAGCCAAGCGCAGACCCTTCTTCCGGGTCCGTTCCAGCACCCAGTTCATCTAAAAGTACAAGACTGTCTTTGTCTGCATTTAAAAGTATATTTATAACTCTTTTAATGTGAGATGAAAACGTAGATAAGCTCTGTTGAATACTCTGCTCGTCCCCAATATCGACAAATACATCTTTATAGAATCCTATCTCTGAATTTGAATACGCAGGTAAATGTAGTCCAGACTCTGCCATCAGGACAAACAACCCTGTAGTTTTTAATGTAACTGTTTTCCCGCCAGTATTTGGACCTGTAATAATTAACATATGGTAACCGCTGCCATCGCCTACCTCTACATCAATAGGCACAACACTATTTTTTGGAATGAATGGATGTCTGCCCTGCACAATTCGTATTTTTTTTCTGTCAGTAAGTATCACTTCGCTTCCATCCATAAATATAGAAAGTTTACCCTTTGCAAACAGAAAATCGAGCTTTTCTATGACATTTAATGATGAAAGCAAATCATCCATCCGGGCAAGAATTTCCTTTTCTATCTCGATAATGATCCGCTCTTCTTCCTGTTTCTCTTTCAATGAGAGTTCTCGCAATTTATTATTTAATTCAACAACAGATAAAGGCTCCACAAAAAGCGTAAGTCTACTGCTGGATTCATCCTGGACAACACAAGGGAAATTTGCTTTTCCTGACTGCTTGATGGGTATAACATATCTGTCATTTCTCGTTGTGATAATTTGGTCCTGCACAATATTTTCATACTGTTTTGAATAGATGATTCTCTGCAAAACAGTTTGGATTTTCATATGAGTAGCATGAATTTCTCTTCTTAAGATAGAGAGGAGGGGAGAAGCGCTGTCCACAATTTTTCCGTCAGATCCAATAGCTAATCTGATTCTGGAAACGATATCAGTAAATTTTTTAAGTGAATTAGAGTAATAAGAAAGGAGGGGGAAATCATCTTTACATAAAGAAAGCATTTTTTTGATTTCACCAATTGTTTCAAGCACCGATGCTGTTCGCAGTAATTCTTCGCCAGATATGGGTGAAAGCACTTTTATCCTATCAATAACAGGATAAATGCCAACAAATTCTAAGAAAGGCAAAGCACCTTCCTGTTTATAAAAATCTCTCGCCTGAGTTGTTTCGTGCATGGCTCGTTCAGCCAATTCAATGCTGTCGTATGGCAATAAATTCCTGGCCATAAATTTAGCGCTTTCAGTAACGCAGAGACCTTCAAGTTGCCTTCTTACTTCATCAAATCCTAATGTTTTTATTGTCTCTTCTTGCATAAAAATTCCTTTACTTCTTTAAAATTAAATGTATTCACTACATCTCCCTTTTTTAGCCATGCCCGACGTAAAATTTTAATCCCATAACTCATCATGTTAAGATGGCCTATATTATGTGCATCCGTGCCAACAGAAAAATATTTTACCCCCATTCTCCTTGCCTGTTTCACTAATCCCGAAGAAAGATCCATTCTCTTTGGAAAAAGATTTATCTCCATTGCTACACCTTTTTTAGCAGCTACCTCAAATACTTTTGACAGGTTAACAGCATAACCCTGTCTTACATCAACCATTTTTCCCGTAGGATGGGCAAACACATCTACAAATTTATTCGAAAGAGCATCAATAATCCTTGCTGTATTTTCTGCCGCACTACTGTCAAATCCACTATGCATTGCACAAACCACAAAATCCAGCCTGGAAAGTATCTCATCCCCAAAATCCAATAACCCATTTTTATTTATCTCGACTTCGCTTCCCTTCAATAAAACTGGAAAGTCTCTTTCTTTGTTTATTCTATCAATAAATTCCATTTGTTTCAATAGTCTTTTTGAAGATAAACCATTTGCAATTTTCAGCGATGAGGAATGGTCTGTAATTGCGACATACTCATATTTACGAAAAAAACTCTCTTCTTTTATCTCCCTTAAGCTGTTCATGCCATCACTAAAATTCGTATGCACATGAAGATCTCCCCTTATATCCCCTTCCTGTATCAAAGATGGCAATGAAAAGCGAAGAGATAAATCTATTTCCTCCTCACCTTCCCTTATTTCAGGCGGAATATATTGCATACCAAGCTTCTCATAAATATTCTCCTCACCTTTCCCTTGAATAAGAAGGTACCCTCTTTTTGCACACTCAAATCCTTTTGCCTTTCCTATCTCTTTAATTCTGAGGTTATGCATTTTAGAGCCCGTATAATAAATCATAGCAGAAGAAAAATATGGCTCATCTACAATAAGAAATTTGAGCAAAATATTTCTCTTATCTTTTAAAGCTATGTAACCGTCTGCCTCCTTCTCTATTTTTTTATAAGAGAGATTTTTTTTGATTATTTCTTTTGTTTTCTCTTCATCACCCAAAACAACAAAATTTATATTATTTACCTTTTCTTTCCCTCTGCGGACACTTCCAGTAATTTCAATTTTCTTCACACCTTTTGTCTTTAGTAAAGCAACTATACTGCTTCCGTAGGTGTGTCCGTCAAAAAGAGTCAACTCCCGTGTATTATTCTGGTATAACAACAAACTTTTTCTAAGCTGTTCCTCCATTCTTAATCCAAATTCCCGATTTTTCCGAATTTCTCCACCACGTACCGCCTTTGAAAGAGCAGATACAGAATCTATATCTGTCATAGTGTAAAGTTTCGCTATATTTTCCGGATGCATACCAGGGAGTCTCAATAGAACCTGCATTCCCTTGGGAACTTCTTTCTCAAGGTTTTCCTTCAAAGTAAAATTCCCTGTATTCAAAATTTCTTGTATGTCTTCTCTTATATTCTGAGGCAGGAAAAGAGGAATCTCACATGAATTACTTAAAGGAAATTCCAGTGCACTCACTGAGTAAGCACTATTTTCATAAATAGATGCAAGAAGCTTTTCCCTTTTAAGAAGGAGCAGGTCTCTTGCATCTAACAAGACGCAGCCAATATTCCAATTCGTCATTCTTTTCTCAGCTTTCCATTTACTTTTTTCTGAAGAGTTTTTTCAAGAATTTCAATAAATTTGTTAATCTCCTCACCCTTCAGTGTTTTATCAACAGATGAAAATTCAAGAGAATATGCAAGATTTTTCTTTCCGAGAGGCAGCGGCGACCCTTTATAAATGTCAAAAAGGGTTATTTTTCGAAGCTCACACGGAGCAACAGAAAGAATTGCATTTCTCACATCCTCTTCGGTAGCATCTTCATCGACAATAACAGCAATGTCCCGCTTCACGGAAGGATATAATGAAAATGTTTCAAAATTAATTTCCCCGCCATAATTCTGCAATAATTTTTCCACTTTAATTACACCATAAAAAACTTCATCTGTCAAGCCAAGCTTATTCAATACAGCCGCATTTATTGTGCCTAAGTAACCAATTTTTTCTCCCTTATGATAAATGCCGGCAGACTGGTACGGATACATAAATGAAAACTTTTCTGTCTTAAAAGTAACAGGAACATCATAATATAAAAACAGTTCCTCAAATAACCCCTTAAGATATAACAAGCTGTAAGGGAAATGCACTCCAAGATAGTTCTTGCCAGTCCTTGCACCGGAGAGCAATATCCCCAATTCGTCTGTTTCTTTAAATAACTTTTCTTTGCAAAATACCTTTCCCACTTCAAATACAGAAACATTTACATTCTCAGATTTTTTGTTCCGCTCCAGCACAGAAAGCATTGTCGGAAGAAGCAACGGACGCATAAATGCCATATCTGCTGAAAGAGGATTAAGTAATTTTATTGATTTCTTTTTATCCGTATATCCAATAAGATCGAAAGAAGATTCGCCGATAAGAGAAATAGTTTGTATTTCGTCTAATCCTAATTTTACAAGTTTTTCTTTTAAATCCCATATAAAATTTTCATATCCGGTTCGTTTAGCACCTTTTAGCTCACCTACAATTAGCGTTTCCCCAAATTCGTTATACCCTTTCATCCGCACAATTTCTTCAATAAGATCTACTTCCTCTTTAATATCCGTTCTAAAAGAAGGAGCAGCTACCATAAAATGATCCTTCTTTTCTGTAAAATCAAAACCTTCAAAATTAAAATATTTCCTGAGACTTTTCTTATCTACTTTTTCGCCCAATATCTTTTCAGCACGGGCTATTCTCAGATTTACAGGATTTTTAGGCGTAAGGCACGACACTGCATTCTCCTTCGCTGGAATTCCATGAGTCTCTTTCGATATAAGATCAGATGCAATACTGGAAGCTTTCGAAGGAAATAGAGGATCCGCACCTTTTTCAAAGGTAGCAGACGCATCAGTAGCAATACCTAAACTCCTCGCACTTCTTGCAACACATTCCGGAGAGAAGTAAGCGCTCTCCAGAAGAATGTTTTTTGTTTTCAAAGTAACAGCCGTTTTAAATCCGCCTATTACGCCTGCAATAGCAATGGGCCCTGATTCATCTGCAATAACAAGATTTGCATCAGATAAATTTCTTTCAATTTCGTCAAGTGTCTGTATCTTTTCTCCTTTTTTTGCAGATCTTATATATATTTTCCCTTTGATAATATCTGCATCAAACACATGCAAAGGCTGCCCGTAAAAACCCATTACAAAATTAGTGACATCAACAATATTGTTTACGGGACGCATCCTCAGCATAAAGAGTTTTTGCCTTAATGAAAGCGAAGACGCTGTAACAGTAATATTCCTGATAAATCTTCCAGAATAAAAAGGACAGAGATCCTTCTCCGCTATGATGATGGGAATATTTGTAACGCCTTTCATTTTTAAGGAAACCGTCTCTTCCAGCTTAGAAAAATCTGCCCGTCTGCCCTCTTCCCTTGCTTTTATAATCTCGATCCAGCGTGCAACGCCCCACAAACAAAAAGCATCTGCCCTATCGGGAAGAAGGGAGAGTTCAAGATAATCATCATCGATAGGTAAAATATCTTCAAGCTTTTCTCCCACTGGTGTATCAGTTGGAAGTATTAAAATTCCTTCTTTTTCTTCGCCGCTTAAAATTTCAGGATCTAGCCCCAATTCAGAATAAGAACAAAGCATTCCATCTGATGCAATTCCTTTAAAATCTTTTTTCAGAACATCCGCACCAGATACAATTTTACTATGTGGCAATGCTACAGGTACAATATCTCCGCTTTTTAAGTTCGAAGCGGCAGTAACAATCTGGACATTTTCATTACCCACATTAATAATAGCTTTACTAAGCTTTGTATCCACAATGCGGCGAATCGTCTTTACTTTTCCCGTCATAATGCCGTCAAATCTATGTCTAACCTGCGTGATTCCTTCTACTTCAAGCCCCATCATTGAAAGCTCATCGCCAAGTTCTTCTGGCGTATAATCAAATTGAATAATACTTTTCAGCATTTTTATCGATGTAAGCATGTGGCTCCCCTCTATCTTTTAAATTGCTCTAAAAATCGTAAATCGTTCTGATAGAACATGCGTATATCAGGTATTTTATGCTTTACCATCGCAATACGTTCTATTCCCCAACCAAATGCAAAACCCTGATATATTTCAGAGTCAATGCCTACGTTTTCCAGCACATTTGGATGGACCATTCCAGAACCTCCCATCTCAAGCCATCCTGTATTTTTGCATACAGAGCAGCCTTTGCCGCCGCAAATTACACAACTGATCGATGTTTCTGCTCCGGGTTCAACAAACGGAAAATAAGAGGGAGTAAATCTCACATTTACTTCCTCTCCAAACATTCTTTTTGCGAAAAGAGAAAGTGTCCCTTTAAGATTTGCAAATGTAACTTTTTTGTCTACAACAAGCCCTTCTATTTGATGAAAGATGGGGAAATGAGAACTATCAGGAGCGTCCTTTCTATAACATCTGCCCATTGCAATAATTCGTATTGGAAGTTTATATTTTTCCATTGTTCTTACCTGAATAGGAGATGTTTGTGTTCTGAGAAGAATTTTTTTAGATAGATAAAATGTATCCTGCATCGCTCGCGCCGGATGAAATTCAGGAATATTCAGCGCTTCGAAATTATAATAATCTTCTTCGATTTCAGGCCCAATCATTACGTCAAACCCCATAGAAAGAAAGATGTCTTCCGCACGGCCTATTGTTTGAGAAAGAATATGCAGCCCTCCCGTATGCAGCTTTATCCCCGGGAGTGTTACGTCAATTTTTTCTTCTTCTAGTTTGTGGTCTACTTCTACTGATTCAGCTCTTTGAATTTCTGCCATTATACTCTTTTCTATAAAAGTTTTGAGTTCATTGATCTTTGCGCCAAAATGCTTTCTCCGCTCTTTTGGCACATTTTTAAAAGACTGAAAAAGAATACTTACTTTACCTTTTCTTCCAAGAAAATAAACTTCGAGCTCTTTCAATTCTTTCAGAGATTTATTTTTTATTCTCTCCTGGAATTCCTCTTTTATTTTTTTAATTCTGTCTTCCATAACAAACCTCCGTTTGATTATCAATTTTACACAGAAGTGAAGTAAAGTCAATTAAAAATTTAATCCGCAAAATCACATAAAAAATATGCGGCATTTAATCCGACCGCGCTATCTGCCTGTACAAAACATGCTAAATATGCTTTTTCTCTATCATTATAAGTATATGCTTCCTTTATTTTACTGCTATTTTGCAAAAGTTCTCATAATAGCAGAAAAAGTATATAATATTATTATGAAACAAAACGCATACGCTAAGATTAATCTTACATTAGAAATTGTTGGAAAGCGTCCGGATGGATTCCACAATATTAAATCGATCTTTCAGGAAATTTCGTTGTGCGACGAAATAGAAATAGAAAAAAATAATACACTAGATATCAAGTTCATTCCCAAAATAGATGCAAAAGAAAGCACAGTCCACGCATCATCAGAAATATTCTTCTGCAAAACAAGAATAAGAGAACGTGCAAAAATAAGAATCAAAAAAAATATCCCCATAAAATCCGGATTAGGCGGAGGAAGTTCTGATGCAGCAACAACGCTACTATTGTTAAATAAACTTTTCATGTACCCTATGAAAAATGATGAAATAATAAAAACAGGAGAAACAATTGGATCAGATGTGCCTTTTTTCTTCCTTGGGGGCACAGCACTTGTAGAAGGGAAAGGGGGGAGAGTGCATCCAATCAACCCCATTAAAAAACTGCATATTCTACTTGCAATACCTTCTTTTTCGTTTTCCACAAAAAATTCTTATTCACAAATCAACGGATTCAATATAGACAAAACAAATAGCACAAAAAAACTCATATCTGTTTTAGAAAAAAGGAAATATGATTTAAGTGAAATAGAAAACTGTCTTCACAATGATTTTGAAAAAATGTATCTAAGTATCGACGAAAATTTTACGTCTACTTTGAGAAATTTAGAACAAAGGATAGGCAAAAAATTTCACTTGACCGGTTCAGGTTCAGCTTTGTTTGCCCTTTTTGACGATCTATCTGAAGCAAAACAAGCGCAAACCAAACTAAAAACAAATATCAAAACAATGCTTGCAGAAACAAGATAGCCTGCAAATAAATATGAGGGATGCATTCCGCATCCCTCATATAAAATCAATTCAAAAATACTTACTTAAGCTCTACTATTGCTCCTGCATCTTCAAGTTTTATTCGGATACTTGACAGGACTTATTTTTCTGTTAAAATTGCCTAAAAGTTAGAAGGAACTAACATTATTAGACGCATCTAATAAGGCGGTGGTATGAAAAGTGTAATTTTAGGCATTGAGGAAGGTGTAAAACTTACAGTTATGGCTATTGAACCTTTATATACAAAAGCAAAACCTATTTCTGTGAAGGTCGAAGAAAAAAATGATGCGTTTTCAGAGGATTACTTTAAATTACGCAAAAAAGCGAGGTTTAGTAAAAATGCAACAAAAGAAAATATTATTACAACTATATGGTGTTACGCTATTAAAGAATAGAAAAAGGAGGTATAAGAAATGGAATTGACCAAAAATCCTCAGGACTACCTGCTGAATAAGTTCGGGGTCTCGTACAATGTCTGTAACTCATACACAAAAGTTAAAATTTTTATTAAAACAATGCTTATTGCTCCAGAAATGAGGGAAAGAAAATGAGACTAACTCAACTAAAACCTAATGAACTGGCAAGGATTGTAGCAATAGAAGGAGGCCGTGGTCTGAAGCAGAAACTGTATTTAAGAGGCATATCAGAAGGGTGTGATGCTCGCATAGTATCTTGTTTTGGTCCTGTTACGATTGAGGTCAATAGAAGTGTTGTTACCATTGGGAGAGGAATAGCCCAAAAAATTAGAGTAGTTAGGAGGTGATAAAATGAATAAAAAATTGTCCGAAATGAAGTATGGAGAGGAGGGTATTGTAAAGAACATTGAGGAAGATCTAAGGATTAAAGTATCAGGAATAGGAATTAGGATTGGCAAAAAACTCAAAATGGTTACAAAGCAACCCATAAAAGGACCTGTAGTTGTAGTCGTAGACAAATCAACTACCTCCTTAGGATTAGGGGTTGCAGATAAAATAATTGTGGAGGTGAAAAAATGAAAGTTTTGCTTATGGGTCATCCCAATGTAGGTAAAAGTGTTCTTTTCAACCGTTTAACAGGAACAAATGTTACTGTATCGAATTACCCAGGTACCACGGTTGATTATACAAAAGGATACATGCGATTGGAGAACAAAGAAGTTGAAGTTATAGATGTTCCCGGCACCTTTTCCTTGGAACCAAAAGATAAGGCAGAAGAGGTTGCAGTAAAGATGCTTAAAGAGAACAGAGATGCTGTAGTTGTATGCATAATTGATTCAACCAAAGTCGAACGCGGGCTTTACCTTACACTTCAAATTATTGAGGAAGGATATCCAGTTGTAATTTCATCGAACATGTGGGATGTTGCTAAAGACAAGAATATACAAATCGATGTAGAAAAACTTGAACAAATTTTAGGCGTACCGGTGGTGCCTACGATAGCGATAAGCGGTGAAGGAATTAAAGAGTTAGTTTCAAAAATAAAA
Source organism: Caldisericota bacterium (assembly GCA_030621215.1). Taxonomy (GTDB): domain Bacteria; phylum Caldisericota; class Caldisericia; order Caldisericales; family Caldisericaceae; genus UBA646. The sequence goes on along the minus strand of JAUXIC010000016.1, from coordinate 8,146 downwards.
AAAGCAAAATCAGTTGAAATTGAAACGATTGTTAAGAAAGTTGGAGGTGAGACATAATGGAACTTACTGTTGATAAGAGATGGGATTTGATTGATAAGATTTCAAAACAAACGGTAAAGTTTAAGAAGTATAAGTCTACTTTAAAGGAGGTAATTGGTGAGTTAACAGTAAAACCTTTAACAGGCATACCTATTGCCATAGCTGTTTTGTACGGTTTCTGGAGCGTATTCAGTTCATTCGCAGGGTTCTTTACTGATGGATTCCTAGTTAAATTATTTGACGAACATTGGCTCCCATGGATACAGGGTGCTTTCCCGGGTGGATTGCATAATTGGTTCTATAATCTCATGGTAGATGTAGGGCATATACAAAATGGGGCTCTTGTACCATCAAATAGTTGTTTTGAATCCTTTGGTGCACTTACTTCTGGACTTTTCGTTCCATTTGGTGTTGTTTTACCTGCCATATTTATATTCTATTTAATGATGGCAGTATTAGAAGATGTAGGATATCTACCCCGTCTCGCAGTTCTTGTTGATACTGTATTACACAAAATAGGATTGCATGGATACGCGATTGTCCCTACAATTCTTGGATTTGGATGCAATGTACCCGCAGTAACTGCAACGAGGATCTTAGAGACGAGAAAACAACGCTTTCTGATGATGACACTTCTCGGGATATTCATCCCATGCGGCGCACAACTTGGTATCATGCAAGAGGTGATTCCGGAGTATATGGGATTGATTATACTCTATTTGCTGTTTGGATACTTTGTTACAGGTTTTATTCTGAATAAGGTTTTTCCAGGGAAAACTCCAGAAATTCTAATAGATGTTCCGCCATATCAAAAACCTTTAACACGTAATGTCATGACAAAAGTATGGGTGAGATTGAGCGGCTTCTTGAAAATTGCAGTTCCTTTTGTAATATTGGGCTGTCTCATCGTAGGTGTGATGTACCTAACAGGAACAATGGATTGGCTGGCAAATCTATTTGGACCAATTTTCACACACTGGTTTGGTGTTCCAAAAGAAACAGTGGGTCCTTTAGTAGCGGCATTTATGAGAAAAGATCTTGCCGTAGCACAACTCTCTGCTATTGAGATGACAAAGTATCAGATGGTAACATCTGTAGTACTTGTTTCAATATACTTCCCGTGTTTAGCAACATTTGCAATGATACTCAAAGAAGGTGGTAAAGAGCTACTTGGGGCCCTGGCTGTTCTTGTAGCATCCACCTTTATTTATGGTGGATTAATACATCTTATATGGATATTATTGGGGGTAGCATGATGGATAAATGGACAATAGGTAAGATATACTTTGGAATATTAGGTATCGTTGCGTTAGCGTTTGGTATTGCTGATTTGCTAGTAACTGCAGGAGGAAGCAGTTTCTCATTGGGTCTCTTGGAAATACCCAATGATATGTTCAGAGGCGGATGGGGTGGACTTGTTATGCTATTTGCTGGATTGTTTTATCTTTCTGGTCTTTCTGGTATTAAGAATCTCTCTGAGATCCATCAGTTTTCAAAGGTAGTAATGGGAAGCATCCTTATATGGGTTGTTGCTGGATGTGACATATTTGCCATGATTACAGGATCCATTCCAGGAGAAGAAGCCTGGTTCAATACTTTAGAGGGATTCTTTGGAACGTATGCACCACCTTATCCGCCTGCAATATTGCTTCTGCCTTTCTCTCTTGCAGTGATATATTATATAAAGAAGGGGAGATTGAATGAGTGAGAAAAGATTGAAGAAAAAGGTAAGGTGAAAATGTGAAAAGATTGAGTGAAGAATGCTTTCTTTACAAAGATCACGAGTTTATTATAACAGACCTTCCTGAAACGTACAATGTTACGAGCTATTCAATGGATGAAGGGGTGGCAAGGAATGAAAAAGGATAAGAAACCTATAGAATTAACTCGAAGTATGGAAGATTACCTCAGGCGTGTAATCGCTCTTAAAGAAAAAAAAGGCGTAGTGCAGGTTAAAGACATAAGTCGTTTAATGAATGTAAAGCCTTCAAGTGTTACTGCTATTTTAGACACTCTTGCTAAAAAGGGACTTGTTATCCATGAAAGATATAGCTATGTAGAACTTACCCCCGAAGGAGAAAAGGCAGCAAGAGATGTTGAAAAGAGACACAGTGTGCTAATTAAATTCCTAACCAAGATATTAGAAGTTGATCCAGAAACTGCTAAAAAGGATTCTTGCAGAATGGAGCACGCAATAAGCCCTCAAACTTTCAAGAAGTTAATGAAATTTATAGAGTTTGTGGAAAACCGTCCTACCCATGAAAAGCCCGAATGGTTAAAAAGCTTTGAGTATTATTTTAAGACAGGGAAAAGGTCAGAGGAATGCAAAATGAGGGAACTTAAGAAAAAACCCGAAGCATAACAAAAAAATGGAAGAGCGAGTAAATAAAATAGAAAAAACAAAAATAATAATTGATGTGAGAAATATGCCGAATGTAACTGAAAGACCAAAAAGGGTTTCAAAAGAGCTTGACAAGCTTGAACCTGGGGGATATACAGAAATAATAGCTGGTGACGAAAGAATGCTGAAGCTTGCGCCACAGATGATAAAAGGCAGATTTCATAAAATCGTGGAATGGTGACGATGGACTTTCTCATAGTTTAATTAAGAAAAAATAATTAAGGAGATAGTTTACTTACCCGTTATCTGCCTTTAGTTATAGTAACCAAAAAATTTAGCAACTGATATAAATATGCTCTTAAGTTTTAATTTATATATAAAAATGGAGGCAAAATAAAAATTGATACGGTTTGGAAAGAAATCTGGAGAGAAATGCGAGAACAAAGGATAAGGCCATTGAAGGGGCCTTTAAAATGGCAAAATACAACGACTACGAATATGGAAGAAAAACAACAGAGGCATTGAGCAAAGTACTGGATGAGGACTTTGGAGTTTTGGAAATAAGTCCTGGTCCTGAAACATTGACTGTACCATTTGCGGAAAAGTAAAAAAGATAGTTGCGGTTGAATCTTCCAAAACGGCAGTGAATTACTTAAGGAAAAACTTAAAAGAAAGTCAAATCGGGAACATTGAAATAATGAATAAGAAATGGTCGGAGATTGACGACCAAGGAATTGAAGGTAGATTTGATCTTGTTGTTTGTCCCCACTTTTTATGGCAGGTAAAAGATATTGAAAAATACTTGAAAAGGATGGAGAATGCATCAAATAAGTATTGTGCAATAATACAACCTGCGGGAAAGGACATTATATTAAAAGAGATATGGACAAAAATAACAGGCGAAGATTATAGAGGAGAATTTGATCCTGATGCGGATTATTTTGTTTATCTTATCCTCCGTCAAAAAGAACAATTATTGAATGTAAGTCCGATTGAATATGCTCCTGCAAAAACACTTGATCAAGAAGTAAGATACATAGCAAGTTTCATAGGCAAATACGTCGAGGTCAATACTCACATAAAAGAAGTTATTGAAAAGTATGTTTCTGATAAAATGAGAGACATAGGTCAAGATAAGATAGCGGAAAAGCGTTCAGCAATAGTGATGTGGTGGCAATTGAAAAAAGTTGCTTGAATAATGCTATAAAGATATTAAAAGTATTTAGGAGAAGAAATCAATGAAAAACATTACAATAAAAAATTATATTATGGTAGTATGCAAAGAAAGTAGAGGGAAGGGACTCGTAAGAGTATCGGATGTTGCAAGAGTGTTAGGATACAAGACTCCTTCTGTCACTGAGTCCCTTCAAAAGATGGCAAAAGATGGTATTATAACTTATATTCCTCATATAGGCGTAAAACTTACGGGGAAGGGAAAAGAAATTGCTAAAAAAGTAATAAAGAGACGGAAGGCACTCAGAAAACTCTTAATATATCTAGGAATTCCAAAAGAATTAGCTGAAAATGAAAGTAAGAAACTTGAAATGGTGATGAGTAAAGAAGCATTTGACTATATCAACGTTTCGCAAAAGCGGAAACCTACATCAAACTTAAAAATCAGAACATAAAGAGAAAAATGATTAAATACAAACATGAGAGGTTTTAATGCTGTGATTAGAACAGAATATTTCTCTTTAGGATTACGAGATAGACTTGGTATCCCATTTAAACCAGAGGAAGAAATTAAAAAACTCAATCTTAAAAAGGGGCAGATAGTCCTGGATTACGGCTGTGGCATTGGTTCCTATACTTTTCCTGCTGCTAAGTTAGTAGGCAAAACAGGAAAAGTTTATGCCTTAGACAAGCAACCTTTAGCAATAAGAAAAGTCAAAAAAAGAGCTCAAAAGGAAGGAATTCATAATATTGAGACGATCCTATCTGATAAGAAAACGGAGTTGCTTGACGAAAGCGTTGATATAGTTTTGTTGTACGGCGTACTTCCTGAAATTGAAGACAAAAAATCTTTGTTAAAGGAATTGTATAGAGTCTTAAAACCAGACGGATGCCTCTCCACTCGCTATTGTTTTAAGATAAAGAAAGAAAAAGTTATAGAAATTGTAGAGGCAATAAAATTATTCTCATTAATAGAGGAAAAAGATCAAATATTAAACTTCAAAAAAGAATGATAAAATACAGAACAAACAAAAATTTTGGGCGGTCTCACAATCCAAATTACTCCACAATTTACCTTCCTTGCATAACATCGTATAAAATAAAAACAGGGGATGCAGAGTACATCCCCCATATAAAATCAATTCAAAAATACTTATTTAAGCTCTACTGTTGCTCCTGCTTCTTCAAGTTTTTTCTTCAATTCTTCTGCATCCTTCTTTGGCATTCCTTCTTTAACGGGCTGTGGTTCATTTGCGCTAGCTTCTACAAATTCTTTAGATTCCTTTAGTCCAAGCTGCATAACTTCCCTGACTACTTTAATAACGCTGATTTTCTTCTTTTCATCAAAGCCTTTTACCATTACGTCAAACTCTGTTTTTTCTTCTTCAACTGCTGCTGCAGCTGGGCCTGCCATTGCTGCCATTGGTACCGCAGCAGTTACTCCAAATTTTTCCTCAAGAGCTTGTACAAGTTCTGAAAGCTCTAAAACACTCATTTTTTCAATTGCTTCAATAAGTTTTTCTTTAGTCATGTTATCCTCCTTAAATTTTTTAAGCAGCCTTTTCGGCTTCTTCTTTTTTATCTTTAATTTGTCCTAAAACAATAACCAGATCCTTTTCTGGCTTTTGTAATACAGTAACAATCCTTGAAATAGGTGATTGCATAAGGTAAACAAGTTTACTAAGAAGCGTTTCTTTGGAAGGAAGTATTGCAATTTTCTCTATATCACTTCTTGTAGTCCATTTACCATCAACAAGTCCCATTTTAATCTTAAAAACAGGCTGGTCTTCTTCATTTTTTAATTCAACAAATTTCTTAACTAATGTCACGGGATCAGGTTCATATAAAGCTACACCAACAGAATTAGTAAACAAGTTTTCATCAACATCCTTAAAACCTGCCGTCTCCATAGCTCTTTTTACCAAAGAAGCTTTTATTACTTTGTAATAAATACCTTCTTTGGTAAGCGCCTTTCTAAATGCAGCAGATTCATTCCCTTTAATGCCAGAAAAATCGACAAGCAGAATGTTCTTCTGTCCTGCTAATTTTTCCGCCATTTCTTTAACTACTTCTACCTTTTGCTCTTTTTTCATAAATTCCTCCTTAAACAAAAAACCCTGGCATTTTTATGTGCTTGCCAGGGAAAATCAATTATAGTATTCTGCTATATTTGATAAACCTCGGCTGGCACATTTATTTAAGGGTTCCACCCGCCAACTGTCTTGGGTTGTTTGTCTACTTTTTCAATTTTAATAAATCCTGCACATCAATCCGTAACGAAGGTGACATTGTTAAAGAAATAAATGCACCCTTAACATATTGTCCTTTAACAGATGCAGGCCTTGCTTTCAAAATTGCTTCATTTAATGCAAACAAATTTTCCTTAATCTTCCCCGCAGTAAAAGAGACTTTACCAATAATTGTGTGGATTACTCCGGTTTTATCAACTCTGTACTCTATTTTACCTGCCTTAAAATCTTTTACAGCTTTAGCTACGTCGTCTGTTACTGTCCCTGCTTTTGGATTAGGCATTAATTTTCTAGGACCCAGTATTTTTGCGACTTTTCCAATATCACGCATCATGTCTTTTGTCGCAATGGCAACATCAAAATCTAAAAAGTTTTCCCTGGCAATTTTGTCTATCAGCTCGTCTGCTCCCACTATGTCAGCACCTGCATCTTCAGCTGCCCGTGCATCTTCTCCCTTTGCAAATACAAGTACTTTTACCGTTTTTCCTGTCCCGTTTGGAAGACTGATCACTCCTCTCACATTCTGATCAGCATGTTTTGGATCAACATTTAATACATATACAGTTTCAATAGATTCATCAAATTTTGCACTTTTTAGTTTCGGCAATATAGCAATTGCTTCATCCACTGTATATGCTTTTTCCTGTTCTACCAATTTAGTCAATTCTTTGTACCTCTTGCCTCTTTTCATCTTTACCTCCTTGTGGTGATAGACCTAAGTCTCCCACAAAAAATCATTTCAATCAATAACATTCACGCCCATATTACGGGCTGTGCCTTCAATAATCTTTGCTGCCTGATCAAGATCGTCCGTATTTAAATCAGGTAATTTCATCTTTGCAATCTCTTTTAACTGCTCTCTTCGTATCGTCCCAACCTTTATCTTATTAGGCTGGCCAGATCCAGAATCAATCTTAAGAGTTCTCTTAATGAGAGAAGAAGCCGGAGGGGTTTTAGTAATAAAATCAAAGCTCCTATCCTCGTAAACCTTAAGAACAACGGGAATAATCAATCCCGCTTGCTTTTGAGTCCGATCATTGAACTTCCTGCAAAATTCCATGATGTTGACTCCCTTCTGCCCCAATGCCGGACCAACAGGGGGCGCAGGAGTTGCTTTCCCAGCTTCAATCTGAAGCTTTACAATTCCTAAAACTTTTTTCTTCTTTTTAGCCATATTTCACCTCTTAAACTCTTTGTATAAAATCGGTTTTTATTTCTACAGGCATTTCTCTTCCAAACATCTGGAGAATCACCTTTGCCTTACCTTTTTCCCGATTAATTTCTTCGACAGTGCCTTCCATTTCTTTAAAAGGACCGGCAAGTATTTTTACCTTGTCGCCAATATCGAAATTTAGCTTCTCTTCCGCCTCTTCTTCTCCAATTCTTGTGCGAATCGTTTTGATTTCATTTTCTGTGAGAGGCGTAGGTTTGCCGCCACTTCCAACAAAACCAAGTACTCCCGGAATATTTTTTACCACCAGCCAGGTTTCATCAGTAAGTATCATTTTTACAACAATATAGCCAGGGAATACCTTTAAAGGCTTTATTTTTCTCTTGCCTTTTTCAACAACACTGTAATAATCAACAGGAAGGATTACCTCAAGGATTTTATCCTCAAAGCCATATGCTTTTATGTGATCTTCCAGACTATTTTTAACCTTCTTTTCAGAACCTGAATATGTATGAACAAGGTACCACTTCACAGTTTTACTTTCTTCCATTTATCTCGTTACCAACGTCTCCATCCCTTTAGCAAAGATGAAATCCCATAGCCCGATATACAAAGCCCAAAATAAAATAAAGCCTATCACAGTAATGCTATAGCTTTTCATATCCTTCAATTTTGGCCAGAGAACTCTGTGCAAAAGTTCCACCTTCACTCCAGAAACAAAACTTAGAAAACCCTCTCTTTTTGCTCTAACATTTTTTACCTGTTGTGCTGCTTTTGTTTTTGCGTTTCTATTTTTAGCCATAATAAGTGGCAGGTCCGAAGGGACTTGAACCCCCAACCCTCGGTTTTGGAGACCGATGCTCTACCAATTGAGCCACGGACCTATTTATGCCTTTACCTCCTTATGAAGAGTATGCTTTTTGCAGTACTTACAATACTTTTTAATTTGAAGCTTTTCTCTGTTCGTTTTTTTATTTATCGACGTTGAATAATTTCTTCGACGGCATTCAGTACACTCAAGAAGAATAATATCTCTCATTATTACAACCCTTCCTTTATTCCGCTACCGAAGTGATAACGCCTGCTCCTACTGTTCTACCACCTTCACGGATAGCAAATCTCTGGGTTTCTTCAAGAGCAACAGGATATATCAGTTCAACTTCTATATCTACA
>JAUXIC010000033.1 GCA_030621215.1 Caldisericota bacterium | reverse complement strand
TCTCTTACGGGGCGGTATACTATGCCCGCCTGGCAGAATCTGCAGCCTCTCGTGCAGCCCCTGAAAAGCTCTACGTTAGCTTTGTCCATTACTGTTTTTCCAAATGGCACAATTGGCTTTGTCGGTGTAGGCGCATTGTTCAAATCCGGGACAATGTCTTTTACGCTGATATTTTTATCCTCTTTTGCTTTATTGTTTTTTGGATATATTCCCGGGGCATATACGCCATTTATTCCAGATAATGTTTGCAAAAGTTCAGCTTTATTTTTTCTATCCCATTGTTTGAATTGTTCTACAATTTTAGGTATTTGATATTCTCCTTCTCCAAGACAAAAAAAATCAATGAAATCAGACATGGGTTCAGGATTATATGCAGATGTGCCTCCTGCAAATACTATTGGATATTTCCTCTTATTTGAATGTATGTCAATGTGTGATAAATCCAGGATGTTTAGTATGTTTGTGTAATCCATGCATGTTTGTACGCTAAATGCGATAAGGTCAAAATCTTTTATCGGCGTATGTGATTCAAGCGTGAAAAGAGGGAAATTGTTTTTTCGTAAATAAGATTCAAAATCCGATAGTGGCGCAAACGCCCTTTCTGCAACGACATCAGGCATACTGTTCATTAGATGGTATAGGATTTTGAATCCTAATGAAGACATCCCTATTTCATACAAATTTGGATATATGAATGCTATCTTTATTTTTCCATTATGCGTTTTGTGGATGCTGTTTAATTCATTTCCAAAGTACGAATATGGTTTTTTAAATTGTACCAGGTATTTATCTTTCATATTGAAATATTTATATCCTCCCTGTAAACATAGATATTCATCACTAAACCAATGGCAATAAAATTAACCAGCGTCGAGCTTCCGCCGAAGCTTATAAACGGCAGCGGGATACCAGTTACCGGGGCTATACCAATGCACATGCCTATATTTATGAATATTTGAGTGATAAACATTATAAATATACCCACTACGATGTATTTGCCGAAAAGATTGTCTACGGACTTGTATACTTTTATCATAAAAAGAAAAAGTACGATGTATAGTAGAAGCAATACGGATGCTCCAACGAAACCTCCCATTTCACCAATGGCTGAGAAAATAAAATCTGCATATTGCACTGGCACAAAATGTAAGCTCGTTTGCGTACTTCCAAACCAGTTTCCTGATATTTTCCCGGAACCTATTGCAATTATAGACTGAATGACATTGTATCCGCTGCCGAGCGGATCCATTTGTGGGTTTAGAAAGGTGAAAATTCTTTCTCTTTGATACGGCTTAAGCAATTCAAAGAAAAAAGGTATGGATATAAGAGAGAATACGGCGATAGAAAAGAAGTATTTTAAATCAAGGGAGAATAATAGCAGAGCGAAATAGATGATAAAAATAACAATAGTTGTTCCCAAATCAGGTTGTCTCAGTATAAATAACGCTGGAGGCAAAAAAGCTGCGGTTGATAAGATGAATTTTTTTATATCGCTTTGGTCTCGCGAGAGAATATAGGATAGGCATAAAATAAGTATAATTTTTTCGAATTCGGAAGGCTGAATAGTAAAAATTTTTAATGAAATCCATCTTTGTGCTCCATAAGCACTTTTCCCGACGAGGACTACGGCAATGAGAGCGGCTATTCCTGTGAAATATATGGTCCACATAAAGTATTTTAAACTTCTGAAATCAAAAAGGAGCATGATATATAATATTATAAATCCAACCAGGATGTAAAGCAGTTGTTTTTTAGCAAGTAAAGTATTTGTACTGGTGAAGTGCAATGCGAATATTGAAATAAATGACAAAGAAATTAATATTAGCAGTAAAAATATGGGAATTTTTCTCACTTATTCCCCTTTTTTACTCCCTCCGCCGGAATGGATGTTTCTGAAACTGCCTTGTTTTTATTGATGTCTGAATATTTCTTTGTTGTGCTCAAAATTTCCCCTTCCATTTCTTTAAGAATTGCATGAATTTAGCATTGATTTTTATGTTTCTGTATCTGGAAAATTCCATTGATGTACCGTTTATCATTTTTTCCTAAATAGATTTAAAAAACCTTTCTTTTTCGTGAGGTCCAGAAACGGAACGTCCTCGCCTTCAATTCTTTTTGCTGTATTTTGAAAGGCTTTTACTGTTGGATTGTTCTTGTGCAGAACGAAAATTTCACCTTTATTTGTAAATTCCATTACCTGGGTATCTTCAGGTATGATTCCTATTAAATCAATTCCAAGTACGTCTACGATGCTTTCCGCATCCAGTATTTTTTTCCTTTTGGCAAATTCAGGATTATGTCTGTTTATTATTAGAGATGTGCCGTCTATGCCTCTATTTTCTAACAGTCCAATTACTCTATCTGCATCTCTGATTGACGAAACATCAGGAGTTACTACGACGAGTGCTTCATCTGCAGAGGTGATAGCAGAATCAAATCCATGTTCGATGCCTGCTGGAGAATCCACAAGTACATAGTCGAAGCTCCCTTTTATTGCTCTTATTATTTCACATATTTTATCTATGTCTATATCATCTTTTGTGTGTATTTGGGACGCGGGAAGAAGAAATAAAGAGTTATTAAGGTGTTTGTCTCTTACTAATGCTTGTACGATTTTGCATCTACCCTCTGCTACGTCTATTATGTTGTATACAATTTTATTCTCCAGTCCCATTACAACGTCCAGGTTCCTCAGCCCAATATCCATATCTACCAGAACAACCTTTTTCTTGAGTTTTGCAAGAGATGCTCCGAGGTTCGCTGTGATTGTTGTTTTTCCAACTCCCCCTTTACCGGATGTTACGACTATTGCTCTGCCCATTATTATTTTCTCCTCAAAGATTTTTTCTCCCCAAGGATTTTTATCTCGATTCTTCCATTTACAACCTGTGCAATTCTTGGTTTTCTGTATGTTTTTTCGACAAACTTTTCATCGAATTGTATACCATTAATAGTCATACGTAATGGTTGGAATCCAAGAGAAACGATATGGTCCCCGGCATTTACTATACCTCTTACGATGCCAAAGACATATACGCTTTTAGTTGTGTTAATTTCAGCGCCTTCATTGACATCTCCCAGTATTACAACATTGCCTTGAGAATTAACGCATTGCCCGGATCTTAAAGTTTGTTGTATTACCACGGATTCTTTATTGTCAGGGACTGCCTCTAATTCTTCTTTTTCGGGAAGTTCTATGCCGCCTTTTAGTTTGAATTCAACTCCAAAGCTTTGAAATAGCTCTTTCACTAAATTTATTTCGCTTTCTCCGAGAGGTACTCCATTTGGATCAACGGTAACTGTGCCTCCGGAAAAAAATGTTTTTCTTTCTTCTAACATGTTTTTAAGAAATTCAAGTATTTCGTGAAATTGGGCATTTGGGTTAAATACCGTTGTAATGCCTTCTCCTGTTCCTCTAAATAAAGCTGGCTTTTCCATCTTATCCTCCTATTTACTTTTTATACTAAAATATTTTTTAAGCAAGTCTGACATAAGTGGCGCAAGTGAGTGGCTGGACGGAAAATCAGAGCGCTCGAAGAGAAGTAATCCCACTATCTCCGGCTCTTCGCGTGGCGCAAATGCAATAAGCCAGTGGTTTACCTCAGTTTCTCCTACTTCTGCTGTTCCTGTTTTAGCGCAGACATCTCCTCCATAAGCACTTAATATTTTCATATCCGGTTTATCTGCTAATGCCTCCATTCCATTCTTTACAGTGTCTAAAATTTCACTGTTAATGTCTATTTTTCTCAGTATGCTGGCAGTAAATTCTTCAATAATGCTTCCTTCCTGAGACACTGCCTTTAAAAAAAAATGAGGCGTGTATTCAGTGCCATTTTTAGCAATCCCACTATACATTATAGCCATTTGTAGCGGAGTAACAAGTAGGTATCCTTGACCGATGGAAAGGTTGGCTGTATCTCCAGGATACCAGTTTTCTCCTATGTTTTCTTGTTTCCATTGCGCCGTAGGCACCAATCCCGTATTTTCTGTTGGAAGGTCTACCCATGTTTTATCTCCCAAACCAAAGAGTTTTGCATATTTTGCAATTTTTTCTACTCCTGTTTTTAATCCGACTGTATAGAAGAACACGTCGCTTGAATTTGCAATAGCTTGTACTGGATTTTGATATCCGAAGGCAGAGGGATAGATCCAGTCTTTAAATCTTCTGTTTCCCACAATAATTGAGTTTTCACAATAAATAACAGTTTTTGCGGCAATAATTTTTTCATTTAGAGCTGAAATAAGCGTTATAGGTTTAAATGTTGAGCCAGGCGGATATTGACCCTGGATGGCTCTATTGATAAATGCATTTTCAGCATAGAGTTTATCTAACGCTTCCTGACTAATTCCGGATACAAATAGATTTGGATCAAAGGACGGGTGTGATACCATGGCAAGGATTTCTCCATTATTGGGATCGATTGCGACAGCAACGCCTTTTCTGTCTCCTATGATGGCTTCTAACTCTTTTTGCAGCCTTATATCAATAGTCAGGTAAATATCATTTCCTGGCTTTGACGGCATGCTATACAATACATCCCGGATTCTTCCGGATGCATCTACTTGGACTACTTCTTTTCCTTTTTCCCCTCTTAAAAGTTTTTCATATTGAGCTTCTATTCCCTGTTTGCCTGTCAGGTAATCGAGATTGTAGAAACTATCTTTTTCTAAATCTTCTTTCGTTACGGGCCCGATGAACCCTATAATTGGCGCTGCAATGTTTTCAAATTGGTAGTATCTCTCGCTTGTGGTGCTAACTGTTATCCCGGGAAGTTCAAACGAGTGTTCTTTTATCTGTATTACTTCTTTTTCTGTCAATCCCCTTTTTATTTTTATATGAGCATAAACTGGTAAATTAGCTTTTTCAATAATATTTTCGATATCTTGTTTTTCCATTTCTATGACAGAAGAAAGAAAAGTTAGTTCCTTATCCTTATCTTTTATGTCTTCAATGACTATTTCAAGATCGTAGGAAGGAAGGTTTTCTACAAGAACAACTCCATTTCTATCTAGAATTTTCCCCCGGACAGGTTGTAGATCTGCTATTCTGATACTGTTATATTTAGATTGCGCGAGGTAAGAATCTCCTTTTAAAACTTGCAGGTATAGCAATCGTGACAGCAAAATGACAGTAAGCATGATAATAATTATATAGAGGAGCTTTTCTTTTGATTCCTCACTAAGCTTTTTCATAATCAATCCTTTTGCTGACATTGTTTAGCAGCCAGTAGATGGCAAACGCTGCAATTTCAGTAAAGAGTACGTAATAAAAGATTTCATTCATATTTTTATTTATCAGCGCGAATGGAATGAAGCATAACGGGACTAGTATAAGCTGGAGTACTAATTTTTTAATGCTATAAAATGTACATATTGTGTATGATATGAGGGATATAAGGAAAAAAAGGAGTATAAATGGTCCCAGATAGTGGCTGAAAACAATGTCAAATAAAAAACCGAAGATAATTGCAGGATAAAAATTGTATGGTGCCTCTAAAGTTGCAATAATATAGGTTATGTATGCAAATGAAAAAATAATTCTCAGTGTATTTGATAACGTAATATCAACCATGATGAACAATATCGAAAATAGCAAAAACAGTATTGCTTTCTTTTTCATTTTTCGTATATAACCATTACTTCGTAAAGGGTATTAAAATTCACATAAGGGCTTATTATTATTTCGGTTGTTAAACTGCTTTTCTTTTTAATATCGCTAACTTTTCCGATAATAATATTTTCAGGGTAGATATCGCTTACTCCAGTTGTTGTAATGAGGTCTCCATTTTGCATTTTTGGAAGTGAAATTTTCATTATTATGGAAAGATTTTTCCCATTTCCCTGCGCAATGCTTATTTCACCTGTTTGAATGTCTTTTGCCCCTACATAGAAATCAGGATTCGTTGTGATTAGCACTTTAGAGAAGTTGTAAGAAGTATCGATAACAATACCTACAAGATTTATTGTCTTTCCATCATAAGTGCAAACAACTGGCATATTTATTTTAATTCCGTCCCTTTCTCCCTTGTTGATGATTATTGCGTTAAAATTGTCTGCCAAAATACTTACCACAGTGCTTGTTTTATACTTGAAGTCGTATCTTTTTTTAAGCCCCAGGATATTTTTTAGTCGTTCGTTTTCCTCGTAAATGCCCTGGATTAATTTTATCCTTTCTTCTAATACGCTTATTTTTTTCTTTAATTCTGTATTTTCGTTTTCAAGCTGTAGTTTAGTTTTTGTCAGACCTGATAGTTCATATATCTGTGCTTTTGTTTTATTTATATAGCTTGTGACATTAGAAACTGGCCGTATAAACAGAAAATCTGCTACGCTAAACAGCGTAACGCCTCTTCCTGCGAGCCCCGCAATAAATATCAGAAGAATAACAAGAAAAAGGATTAGTAATATTTTAAGGTGTTGATTCTTTTTCAAATTATAGTATCGCGAAATATCTTAATATCTTCTAATACTTTTCCTGCTCCAAGTGCGACTGCCGAGAGAGGGTCTTCTGCTAGGGTGACAAGAATTCCAGTTCTTTGAGTGATGAATTTGTCAATATTTCTATAAAGGGCTCCGCCTCCAGAGAGCATCATGCCACGGTCCATTATATCTGCTGCAAGTTCGGGAGGAGTGGATTCAAGCGCTGATTTGATTGTATCTAAAATTTCTTCTATTACTAGTTGAGAGGCTTTCCTGATTTCTTCTGATGTAATTTGTATGGATTTTGGAAGTCCATCAATAAGATCTCTTCCTCGTATTTCCATCATTTCTTCTTGTCCAAGAGGGTAGGCATTTCCGATTTGAATTTTTATTTGTTCTGCAGTTGTTTCTCCAACGAGTAAACTGTATTCTCTCCTCAAGTATGTTATTAGCGATTCATTTATTTCGTCACCTGCTATTCGGGAAGATTTAACTACTACAATTCCTTTTAATGAAATTACTGCTATTTCAGTTGTGCCGCCGCCTATGTCAACGATCATCGAGCCTCTTGCTTCTGTAATAGGCAATCCGGCTCCAATAGCTGCAGCCATAGGTTCTTCGATGACAAGTGTTTCTTTCGCTCCCGCAAGTGTTGATGCTTCGATTACAGCTTTTTTTTCTACCTGGGTAATACCGGAGGGTACGCCAATTAGTATTCTTGGCCTGAATATCCCTCTTTTTCCGCCGGCTTTTGTGATAAAATAGTCCAACATTTTTTCTGCTACATCAAAATCTGCAATAACGCCATCACGCAATGGACGTATTACTTTTATTTCAAATGGGGTTCTTCCTGCCATTCGTTTGGCTTCTTCTCCTACTGCAACAACTTTGTTTTTCGCATTTAGTGCAATGATTGATGGCTCTCTCAACACAATACCTTTATTTTTCATATAAACAACAGTGTTTGCGGTGCCTAAATCAATAGCTAGTTCTTTGTTAAAAAATCCCATTTTTCACCTCTCTAATTTTTTAGTAATTTTTTTAAAAGATTTACCGGAATACCTATTACATTATCTACTGGGCCGTCTATGCCCTCAACAAAACTCGAAGCAGCTCCCTGGATAGCATAACCACCTGCTTTATCTGATCCTTCTCCTGTAGCAATGTATGTTTTTATTTCGTTACAAGACAATTTTTTAAATTTCACTTTTGTTTCTGTAAAGTCTATCATAAATTTTTCTTTTTTAATAACTGCAATTCCCGTAATTACACGGTGCACATTTTCTGAAAGAAGTTTAAGCATTTTTTTTAGCTCACTTTTGTTTTTTGGTTTTCCGAGGATTTTGTTATTTATTACCACTATAGTATCGGCTCCTACAACGATACTGTTTTTATATTTTTTATGCGTGGAAAACGCTTTGTGGTAGGCATTTAGCATAGCAGTTACCGGAGGGTCATGAAGCAAAATCTTTTCGTCGTATTGAGGATTAACCGGGACAAAGTCAAATTGCCATTTCTGAAGAAGATTAATTCGTCTGGGTGATGCTGATGCGAGTATAAATTTCATATTATCAGGAAGAGGTATAGGAATAATATTACACCAACGACAGTGCCAATGTTTAAAAAGAAGGTAATTCCAAAAGTAATGTTCATTATTATAAGATTTAAAGTAAAAGGTGAAAATCCGAACGAAACAGCACTATTTAACATTGGGAAGACCTTTCCCAGCCCTATGCCTAATATTGTTCCCAATATCGCACCAATAATTACATACAGCATCATTAACAAAAATCTCTTACGTTCCATTTTTTACCACCGTTTTCATTTTATTATAAAGTATTTTGGTAATTAATCCAATAATCCACCCGCTTATTCCTCCTAAAAAAAGAAGAATTGGAAAGTAGTACCAGAGAGCACTGTTTCTTGTAATATACAGTACGATAAAAAATTGGGTTAAATTGTTTACTATCCCTCCTATTATGCTTATGCCTACTATGCTAAAATGTTTTCTGCATAGGTCATAAACTAATATCATGGCAATAGCAGCCATTACACTACCGCCCATACTTGTAAAGAGCGGGATGGGGTGAAGCATTCCTTTAAAAAATGCTGAAAGCACAGCTCTGAGTAGAGCAACTACAATTGCTTCACTTTCTCCAAAGAAAAGTAATGCGAGTAGTATCACAATATTTGCAAGTCCCAGTTTAGCCCCTGGTATTGGGGATATAGGCGGCTCTAACAGATTTAATACAATACCCAACGCAATGAGAATGGATAGATAAATGAGTTCTTTTAATTTAATGCGTGATTGAGTCGATTTCATTTTTTTCTTCTCCTACGATGGAAATTGATATGCGATTAGGCAAACAAACTATACTTTCACCAGTTCTACTGATCCACCCTTGTTTTACGCACAGTTTGTCGTGGCAAGTAGATTCAATAATATGCACTTTTCCGTTTTTTATCTGCACAGTAACCGCTCCCTCTTTGCTTTTTATTGTGGTTATTATTTCTGTTGTTTCATTTAACGGTATTTGCTGCACTATTTCTCCATCACTTCTTATAATGATTGCCCTTTTTGTCTTACTTATGTTTATAAAAGTATACTGCCCAATTGCAAATATAAAAACTACTACAAGAATTAAGGCAAGAAGTTTGTCACCCTTTTTCATTTTCAGGTATAAAAGAATCTTTTAATTCTTCGCTGCAGAACACGTTTAAATCTTTATCGATTACTATGATATCAACTTCAAACTTTTTTACATCTTGTAATGCATCATTTTTCCCTGTTATAAAAAAAGCAGTAGAAAGTGCATCGCCATAGTATCCTTTATCGGATACAACTGTGACGGAAAAGATTTTATCTGCCGGGTACCCATTAAATGGACTTATGAGGTGGCAGTATCTTTTATTGTCCTTAATGAAAAAACGCTCATAATCACCGGAAGTAGAAATAAATTTAGTTCCTTCAATATTCAGGGCACCGATGATCCCGTCTTCTCTTGGGTTTTTTATGCCAATTTTCCACTGTTTGTCTGGGGGAGTTCCATAGAGTAAAATGTTTCCTCCGATGTTGATAAGAGCTCTTTCTCCATTCATTTTATCTAGAATTTCTTTTAGGCAGTCTAACGTGTATCCTTTTGCAATACCTCCCAAATCTAAGGCTTCTCCCTCTTTTTTTAAAAAAACAGTATCCTTGTTTATTATTATGTCGTTATAGTCTGTGAGATTCAAAGCATCTTCAATCTCTTTTTCAGAAGGGATTCTATAATTTTTGTCTCTGAATCCCCATATTTGTGACAAGGGCGTAATTAAGGGATTGAATGCCCCATTGGTGTTGTGCGCAAGTTCCAGTGCTTTTTCTATTATTGCAATTGTTTCAGGGTGTACGGCTACAGTTTTTATGCCTGCATTTTCATTTATTTTGTAGATGTCAGAACTGGGAGAAAAACTGTCTATGTAGCTGTTTATTTCTTCTATTTTTTTGATGAGTTCTTTTAAAATTATTTCTTTATTATTGCCATATATTTTTATGTTGACGATTGTGTTCATTGTGTATAATTCCGCTGTTGCAGGAGGTTTTTCTGCTTTGTTGATAAATGAGAAAATAATAATGCATACAACAAAAATCCATCCCAGTACTGTGACTATATTTCTTTTTTTATTCAATGATATTTAGTTCCTTTCCGCAAAAATCACATTTGCCGTTGTGCACGTTGTTTTCGGTAATATTAAATCCGCGTCTGCTTACGACTCTTCTTTTGCATCGTGGACAGTATGTGTCTTCGTAAGGATGCCCCAGTATGTTCCCTGCATATACAAAGCTAAGGCCTTCTTTTATCCCGACATCGTGTAATTCTTCAAGTTTTTTAATAGAAGTTGGAGGAATATGCGAAAGCTCAAGATATGGGAAAAACCTTGTTATATGCCAGGGTGTTTCTTTGCCAAGGTTGTTTTTTATCCATTTTGCAAGCTTTTCCATTTCTTTGGCGCTATCATTGATGGTTGGTATAATGTTCGTCACTACTTCGATATGAATATTCCACTTAGTTTTTGCGTAGACGATCGTATCTAATATTTTATGCCAGTCAAAAATTGGAGTAATCTTTCTATAGCTTTCGTCAGAGAATGCTTTTATGTCTACACTGAAGGCATCAAGATACGGACCTATCAGGTCTAACCCCCTTTTTGTTATGGAGCCATTTGTTACATAGACCGTATAAAGCCCTTCTTTTTTTGCAAGTTTGGCTGTTTCCAGTGTGTATTCAAACCAGATTGTAGGTTCATTGTATGTCCATGCAATGCCGTTTGCTCCATATGATTTTGCAAGTTCAATTGCTTTTTTTGGGCTAATCTCCTCACTGATATTTTTAATATTTTTTTCTGCCGGGTAAAAGCGTGAAATATTGTAATTTTGGCATCCCCTGCAGCGGAAATTGCAACTCCAGGTGCCAAGAGAGAGTGCATTTGTCTCGGGATGGAAGTGAAAAAGTGGTTTTTTCTCAATTGGGTCTACCTGGACAGATGAAGCATACGAGTCAAGTATTGTGTAAAGTTTGCCTTTATTATTTATTCGTACTTTACAAATACCTGCTTTGCCTTCTCCGATTATGCAGTGGAAATGGCATAGATTGCATTGTACTTTGCCATTTGAAATCGTTTCGTATAAAAGTGCTTCTTCCATTTGCTGTTTATCTCCTATATAATACAAATCCTGTTTCTAATAATTTAGTATACCAGAGTTATTTGTTTATTAAATTTTTTTAATTCACAGAATTTAATGTTTGATTGCCAATATTATTTAATGTACTTCATATTATTATATCTAACAGGCTATGCTGATATATCTATTCTGTTTGTTGTTCTGGAGGCAGGGGCGCCTGGGAAATTTTTAATCGCAATTGGCATTTCAAGCATCGTTCTGCTTCCTCTATTGCTAATTTTTCGTCTATGCCAAGCTCTACTAATACGAAGTTGTTTTTCCTTTTATCTACGGGGAGAGTGGGCATGTTGATTCTTTTTCTGTATGCGAATTTTTCTTCTCTTCCTATATATGGATTTTCTACATCTTCCGGCACGAATTTTTGTTCAATTTGTCCTGTTCCTCCCAAAAATTTATCGATCTCAGAAGCTGCCATTCTTCCGTGTTGTATAGCCTCGATTATAGATGCTGGCCCGCTTACTACATCTCCTCCTGCAAATATACCTTTTTTTGAGCAGGCAAGAGTTTCTTCATCTGCCTGAATCGTTCCTTTTTTGTTTAATTGAAGTCCGAAACCTTCTGGTACAGCGGATTTTTGCCCGGTCGCCATTATTAATTTATCGGTTTTGAGCATAAACTCACTGCCCTTTATTTCCATTGGCCTTCTTCTGCCGCTGGCGTCAGGCTCGCCTAATTCCATTTTTATGCATTCTATTTCCAAATTATCATTTTTGTCAGTTACACTTTTTGGGGTTACGAGGAATTTTATTTCAATGCCTTCCTTTAGGGCTTCTTCTATTTCTTCTTCCGCTGCAGGCATTTCTTTTTGCGTGCGGCGGTACAGTATGACAACCTTTTCTGCACCTTTTCGTAGTACGCTGCGCGCTACATCCATGGCGACATTTCCCCCTCCGACAACTATAACAGTACCCTTAATATCGATCTTCTCTTCAAAATTTATTGCCTTCAGTGCGGATAGACCATCTAATACTTTGGGGCTGTCTTCACCTGGAATGTTCATTTTCATCCCCTTGGCGGCTCCTATGGCTACAAAAATTGCATCAAAGCCCTGATTGAATAGTTCATCGAGCGATTCTATTTCTGTATTGAGTTTTATTTGTACTCCGATATTTTCTATCTCTTCAATCTCCTGATCTAAAATTTCCCGCGGCAATCGATATTTGGGGATAGCCATTCTCATCATTCCTCCGGCTTCGGACAGAGCGTCAAAGACAGTGACCGAATAACCCGATATTCTTAAAAACCATGCAGCGGTTAAGCCACCAGGCCCTGATCCGATAATTGCAACTTTTTTCCCTGTATCAGGAGCGATATGTAGTTTTTCTCTCCATCGATAGTTATCTTTACTTGCTACATACTTTTTTAATTCCCTTATCCCTATTGGTTCATTTATTTTTTCTCTGCGACATGCTTCTTCGCAGGGATGAATGCATACATAGCCCAACACATTCGGGAAAGGAGCTTTTTCTCTTATTACTTCGATACTGTCCTGAAATTTTCTCTCCGCAATTAATCTTACATATCGGGGGATATCTATGTTGGCAGGGCAGGCATTTTTGCAGGGCACGAGTTTTGCTTCACGTTCTTCCGGCTCAAACTTTTCTCTGTCAGTCAATGCCTCTGCAGGGCATACTTCTACGCATGCTCCACAGAACTTGCAATCTGAATCTGCCAGAGATATCTCGTAAGGTGTAGTCACGATGGTGTCGATACCCCGATTTACGTATCCAATTGCGCCTACACCTCGAACATCCTGGCATACTCTGACACAGCGGTCGCAGAGAATACATTTATTTGGATCCCTTATAAATAACGGGTCGTCTTCGCGAATTGGCAATTCTCTTTTATGTGGCATATATCCAGGCAATAGCTCTTTTTTCCCTATAAATTGGACAACTTTATTTAGTTGCGTTGTTTTATTTAGCTGGTCAGGGTATTCACTTAGAATAAACCAAACAATATTCTTTCGGAATTCCTGTAATTTTGTAGTGTTCGTATGCACTACCATTCCCTCTCTTGCCTCTGTTGTACATGCAGTGGGAAAGCCTTTCATCCCTTCTATTTCTATGATGCACAATCGGCATGCACCTATTGGAGATAGATCCGGGTGATAGCATAAGTTAGGTATGTAGATGTTATTTTGGAGAGCCGCTTCTAATACGGTTATATCTTCTTTAACTAGTAGTTCTTCGCCGTCAATTTTTAATTTAATCATTCTATGCCTCCTACTGGACATACCTCAATGCATGCTTTACATTTTATGCATTTATCCTTATCAATCACCGCATATTCGCCTTTTTCCCATTTAATTGCATCAACTGGACATACTTTGTAACATTGACCGCATTTTATGCATTTTTCTTCGTTGACTTCAAACTTTATAAGATCTACACACACATGAGCAGGACATCTTTTTTCTAAGATATGAGCCTCATATTCATCGTGAAAATATTGCAGAGTCGTTAACACCGGATTAGGTGCTGTCTGGCCAAGTCCGCAGAGCGCAGTATTTTTTATTGTGTCGCTTGTTTCGTGTAGAAAGTCTATATGTTCTTTTCTGCCTTCTCCTTTAGATATTTCCTCGATACTTTCTAACATTCTTTTTAATCCTATTCTGCATGGCACACATTTTCCACACGATTCTTCTACTGTGAAGTTTAGAAAAAACTTTGCTATATCGACCATGCAGGTGCTTTCATCCATTACAATCATCCCTCCTGATCCCATAATAGCTCCGGTTTTCGTAATGGATTCATAATCGATAGGAGTGTCTGCAAGGCTATCGGGAAGACATCCGCCTG
>JAUXIC010000041.1 GCA_030621215.1 Caldisericota bacterium | reverse complement strand
ACCGCATGAACAGATAACAAACTCGAGATTGCTTTGTCGCTATGCTCCCTCCAGAATGACAAAAAAAACGGAAAGACGAGATAAAGAGGATGCAAAGACGGGGAAAAGGCACAAAGAGGGATTGCCACAGCCACTGCCGTGGCAGTCTTTGTTCTAACAACAAACTAAATCCTTGACACAAGGACATATTTTTTATATAATATCCTTATGATAAGGATAAAATATGAATAAAGAGATATTAAAGGAAGTAATTCTCTCTAATGAAGATTATATAAACAAAAATGTTGACCGTGTTGTAGAAAGGGAAGGCATTATCTTGCCTGATTTGTTAAAAAAGGTTGTAATTTTCTATGGAGTAAGAAGAAGTGGTAAAACTTTTATTCTTTTTAATCTGTTTGAAAAGCACAAAAATAATTCAGTATATGTAGATTTTGAAGATGACAGGCTGCAAGGATTTAAGCTGAAAGATTTCGAGAACTTAAAAGAAGCATTGCTTGAACTGAAGCCAGAGCTGATAGGCAAGAAAATTGTATTTCTCTTTGATGAAGTACAGAACGTAAATGGATGGGAAAAGTTCTGCAGAAGAGTCATAGAAAGAGAAAATGCCACCGTATTTGTCAGTGGCTCTTCCTCTAAGATAATGCCTTATGAAATAAACACAGCGCTGAGAGGAAGATCCTGGAATATGGAAGTATTTCCTTTTTCTTTTAGAGAGCATCTGCGCACTAAGAATATAGATCCTGATAAAAAGAACATACTTTATAGCACAGAAAAATTTATTGTAAAAAAGTACTTTCTTGAATACCTCAATTGGGGAGGATTTCCCGAAGTTTCATTTGCCAAATCAGAGTTTGAAAAGCAGAAACTCCTTAAAGAATATTTAGATGCTATGTTCTTCAAAGACCTTGTTGAAAGGTATGAAATAACGAATGTTCAACTGTTAGAGACTCTCCTTGACAAATTGTTCTCTTCTTTTTCAACAAGAATTTCTCTTACATCTTTTTACAAACAATACAAAGACAAATTTCCTTTTTCGAAGGATTTGCTTTTCAGGTACTATAAACATATTTTGGAAAGCATGCTTGTATTTGAGGTAAAGAAGTTTTCTGAATCTATATACAAGAGAACAAGAAATCCTGCAAAAATTTATCTCGTAGATATAGGACTTGCAAAAGGGCTCACTTCAAAGGATACAGGCAGGAGATTAGAGAATCTCGTTTTCTTAGAATTAAAAAGAAAGGGTTATGAAGTTTTTTACTTTGAAGATAAAAAGGAATGTGATTTTATTGCCGTTAAAGACGGAAAATTCTTTCCTATTCAAGTAACCTATGAATTGAATAAAAAAAATACAGATAGAGAGATGGGAGGAATGACAAAAGCTTGCAAACTGCTTGATCAAAAGAAAGGAATTATTATCACTTATGATGAAGAAGAAAGCACAAAGATAAATGATATATCTATAGATATCATTCCAATATGGAAATGGATAGTGAAGAAAAGGTAAACTGTTTTTTTAATCTTTAAAAGAATCCAACTGTAAGTTTTGCAATATGGATTTTGACAAAGTCAGAAAGATCTTTATGGAGATAATCCCCGAGGCACGGTTGAAGTAGCGAAAAAACATGGATTGCTTCGTGTGTCGAAAGACACGACACTCTCGCAAAGACCCTCTCTCTGTCTCTGTGAGGCTGTTATTTTTACAGCTGCGGCGATCTCATAGTAATATTTCTTTTAATTGAGGGAACACATTTCCTTAATAGAGGGGACGAATTCCCCTCTAACTCCCCTTGAAAAACGAAAACATATAAAAACAAAAAGCAAAAAATGAGATTCCGGACCAAGCCCGGAATGACACAAAGACGCTCTTTTTATCCTTATGCACTCTATTAAAGTATCATCCATGGTATAGCAAAAATATTTGAAGAAAGTCTATAAATTTTATTTCCATTGTATATTACTATTCCTCCTACTGCATTGGGGTTTGCACTGAGAAAATAAAGTATGTTCTGGATATCACTGTAATTAACCTTGTTACTAAATTTTACCTCTACTGGCAAAATTTTTCTTCCGTATTCTAAAACAAAATCAATCTCTTTTTCTTTTCCTCCTCTTGTTCTCCAGAAGTAAATTCTCATTTTCCAGATATCTGCAAGTGTAAGAAGATTTGCTAAAATCATACTCTCAAACAAATGGCCTTTGAATTTCTCATCTATTGAGCTTGAGTCGCTATAACCCGCCAGGTGTGTTGCTATTCCCGTGTCGATAAAATATCCCTTAGGTGTTTTAGTAATGCTCTTTGATTTAATTTTTGTAAATGGCCTGAGTCTAACAAATAAGTGCGATGCTTCCAGCAGATTTATGTATCTGTGTACTGTTGGTTGACTTATTCCTGTATCTCTCGATATACCTGTTTGATCAACGATGGAACCTGTTCTCAAAGCAAGCAATTCCATCACATTTCTAAAATCTCCCAGCGAGGCTATGTTTGATAAATCTCTTAAATCCCTTTCAAGGTATGTTTTCACATACCCGTTCCACCACATTGAAATTTCTTCCGGATTTTCTAATTTCAACACAGGCGGCAAGAATCCTTTGAATAACATTGGCGTAGTGGATAATTTATTAATAATTTTTTTTTCTGCTGGGTATTCTCCTTTAAACATATTTAAAAGCCAATAAGGTATCTCTTTTCTTTTTGACTCGGAAAAAGTGAATGGATAAAGCGTGAAGTATGTTGCTCGTCCCGCTAAAGTTTCGGAAATATTTTTTAACAACAGGAAGTTGGCTGACCCTGAGAGTATAAAGTGCCTGTCTTTTTCACTATCTACTATTTGTTTAATTGCGAACAAAACTTTTGGAACTCGTTGTGCTTCATCTATAATGATATTTTCCCCGGAGGAGAGTATTGGAGAGGGATCCTTTTCTGCCTGGGTAAGTGTATCAAGATCATCCATACTGAAGTATTTATAATTATTAAATGGCAGTTCATTTCTTAACAAAGTTGTTTTTCCTGTTTGCCGTGCACCCGTAAGGATTAATACTTTTGATACATTTAAGGCTTTTCGCATTTTTTCTGCAGCCCATCTCTTTTTATATATTTTATTTACCATATTATTCACCTCCTGAATAGAATCTATTCATATCTTGAATAAATTATAGCATTATCTTGAAAAATTTAAAGGCAAACTGTAAGTACTTTTTTATGTATTTTTAAAACCATTGTAATTTTTATTCGAGGGACGAATTCCCCTCGAGACTCCTTTAAAGTCAAAAGAACAAGGGAGAGATTCCGGACCAAGCCCGGAATGACAGAACGGAGTGCAAAGACGGAAAAAAAGACTAAAGACGAGATTCTGAAACAAGTTCAGAATGACAAAGAAAATGCAAAAGGGGGATTACCGCAAAGGAAAAAGGCAAAAGAGGGATTGCCACAGCCACTATGTGGCTTCGCAACGACAGAAATGCTGTCGCTTCACAGCGTAATGCATGCCAAGGAAAAAAGCGTAAAGACGAGATTCCGGATCGAGTCCGGAATGATAAAGAAAAAACAAAAGGGCTTTCTTTTTTTTGTCACCCTCGAGCGTTTTTTGCGAAGGGTCTCTTATTAATTTGAGAGGACATATTTAAAGGCAAAAGAGAGATTCCGGATCAGGCCCGGAATGACAGGACGGAGACTGCCTCGTCGCCTTCGGAGCTTTCAATGATAAAAAAGGAAAAGATTACGAGTTGGCAAAGTTGTGCAGAGATTTCTAAATCTATTCAGAATCTTTTAACCCTTTTTCTTGTATTTTGAGTAAATATTAAAGAATTCTTTCATGCTCATTTCTAAATCTTCTCTTATTATTTTTCGCAGGAGACCTTTAGGTATTGCTTTGTTCCCATGTATTGGAACGGTAGTTGCTTTTTTATCTTTTAACCACAACCTTACATGCGATCCTTTTGTCCTTGTAATTTCGAAACCCATCGATTGAAGAAGCTTTATTAGTTCTTTTCCAGTAATTGCAGGTATTTTAGGCATTCTTAATAATTTCCATTTCTCGTAAGCCTACAAATTCATTAAGCTCCTCCGTTTTTGTCTCTTCAAGGCAAATATTTATAACTTCTCTTATATTTTTTAGTGCTTCATCAATTGTTTTACCATATGAATGGCAGCCTTTAAACGAGGGACAACTCACGATATAGTATCCATCTTCATCCATTTCTATAATTATTGGTAAATGCAATTTTTTCACTCTTTCACCACCTTTATATATCTTATATATCATAAACTAAAAAGTATTTATGTCAATAATCTGTATAGAGGTCTCTGAAAAAGTGGTGAAATAATCCAAAATGTCATGCTGAACTTGTTTCAGCATCTAATAAAATCAAATGTTCTGAGACTTGAAATAAATTCAAGGTGACAAAATAGGGGGGTTTTCAGGGGCCTCGTATGAGTTACATACATTTGCGATTGCTTTGTTTTAATTCGAGGGACACATTCCCTTTAATAGAGGGAACACATTTCACTCAAGGCTCCTATTGAAAGACAAAAACAAAAGATAAAAGATGAGATTCCGGATCGAGTCCGGAATGATAAAAAGAGGGGAATGACAAAGAGGATTGCCGCGTCGTTCGTTTCACTCACTCACTTGACGTAATGCATGCCAAGGAAAAGAGCGCAAAGACAGAATAAAAAGAGTGCAAAAACGAGATTCTTCTGTCGCTATGCTCCCTCAAGAATGACAAAGACAAGAACGGAATGACAGAAAAAACGTGTCTACATTGCTTGCAGATGTTTGGTGGTAAAGAAGAAATTGACTAACGCTAGCCTACTTTCTGAGAAGTCCATTGTGTTATTAGTGACAATTTTACTAAAATTTACTTTTTAAGGTCTTCTTTACTTATACCTGCTTGCCTAAGAATCTCAAGCAGTGTACCTTTTGGTAAATCTTTTTTATGAAAAGGCACAACTACTCTCTTTCCTGTTAACTGATGGTAATATATGCGATGACTTCCTTTGCTTCTGTCTAACACAAAACCTTTCTTTTTAAGGAGCTTAACAACACTTTCAGAGGTAAGGACAGGAAGCTTAGGCATTTGCCTTAACGGTGAGAGTGTACTCTAACGTTCCGTCTTCTGTTGGCACTTCTTCTCCGTGTGTCTTTAAACTTTCTATATAAAGCTCAATAGCTTCTTTTGCCATATTTATTGCTTTTTCTATTGTATCGCCGTAAGTTATACAGCCAGGCAAAGATGGAACTATTACTGTATAGCCACCTTCGGGTTCTTTCCTGAGTAGTATTTTATATCTTAATAGTTTCATTTACTTTTGTCACCTCTCTAACAAATAATACATCAAACAAAAAACAATGCAAGCTATCAAATTACATTGTTTTTTGTTGCTACGCTCTCTCAAGAATGACAAAGACAAGTCCGGAATGACAGGGAAAGGGGAAGTGTACAAGGACAAAAGCAATAGAAAAAAATATGAAATATTTTTAAAACGAGTATAATTAATTGTGCCCTTTGTGTGCGGGGTAAAATCTTTGTAAGAGAGGGAAGCTAATGAAAAAAGAGAACCTTGAAGTATTAATCAGCGCAAAGGATTTGAAAAAGCGCATCAAAGAGCTTGCTGACGAGATTAGCACGGATTACAAAGGGAAAAAGCCCGTGTTTGTTTCTATACTTAAGGGCGCCAGTTTCTTCCTTGCTGACCTTGTCAGGGAGATGAAGCTGGACCTTACACTTGATTATATTGCTGCTTCAAGTTATGGCGAGGGGACAGAATCATCCGGCAATGTCCGCATACTTAAAGACCTTTCCGCACCGATTGATGGCAAAGATGTAATAATTGTTGAAGATATTATCGACAGGGGCTACACATTAAAAGCAATACGCGATTTGCTTAATGCAAGGAAGGCAAACAGTGTGAAGGTCTGCGTGCTGCTGGATAAGCCCGACAGAAGAAAAGTAGATGTAGCAGTTGATTATCGCGGTTTTACAATTCCCGATCGTTTTATTGTAGGTTATGGCATGGATTATGCCGAGCGATATCGAAACCTGCCGTACATTGCCGTACTAAAAGAAAAGTAGATTACCGTGCTTATTTTGAGGAAACACATTTCCCTTTAATAGAGGGGACGCATTCCCCTCTAACTTTTATTCGAGGGACACATTCCCTCGAGACTCCTTTAAAGTCAAAAAACCAAAGGCGAGATTCTTCTGTTGCTATGCTCTCTCAAGAATGACAAAAAAAAAGCGGAAAGACGAGATTCTGAAACAAGTTCAGAATGACAAAGAAAATGCAAAAGGCAAAAGATGGGATTGCCGCACTCTATTCCGCTTCGCTTCATTTCACTCGCAATGACCCTCTCCTTCCGTCTTCGCGAGCCTGCTGTTCTTGCAGGCGTAGCGATCTCAGCCTTACAAAAAATGAGATTCCGAGACAAGTCCGGAATGACAAATGCAGGGATTGCCTATTGGTGCCTGGCACCAATAGGCAATAAACTGTTAGTTTTTAACCGTGTAGTTCTTTTTTCTTTATCCAGTGGCTGCCTTCAGGGGTGAGAAGCAGCACGTCTATCGGACCGCCAACTGTTTTTGGCCGTGCCTGGAAGCGGATTGTGTCAATTGTTGTTTTTACGGCAAATACGGCAAACTCAATTGCATCCTGCAGTGGCATTGCTTCCCAGATGATAGGAGGCTTGGATATTTGTTTAAGGGTTCCGTCGGCTGTTTTCATCCATGCAGGTTGAAGTATTTCTGCAATGACGTCTCCTTCTCCTCCCCAGCTTGTGCCGTAAAGCACTGTTTTTTGGTCGGCGGCGATATTAAGCCGTTTTAGTTCATTGCGCTTGATATTGCAGTGGTATACATAGGGGATACTTATTTTTTCCTTTTTTCTATATCCTGCAATATGGAAAGATGTGTTTGCCTCCGGGAATTTTTTTTTGAAAAAATCTAAAAGTTTTTTTGCAATAGTTTCTGCATTGTCTTGCTCTGTTAAATTTTCTTCTTCGAATGTTTTAAGGTGTGATTCAGCGGTAATTTTCCCGAGTATGGATTCGCCAAAGATACTTATTCCTACCTGTTGTTCTGGCATGAGGTGTGTTTTGTAGACAAAGTCCGAGCTTATGGTCTGGACCACCGGGTAACTTTTTTCTGTGGCGTTATCTTTTCTCTGGAGTGTAACGCTCTGCCTGCTGTCTGATGCCATAATGATGCCTGAAGGCACGTAAACCGTTATTATAAATGACATAGCTTCCCCCCTTTTTTTAGTGCGATTTTGTTAAATAATCTATCTGTTTTTTTGTAAGCTTGTCGATATTTATGCCATAAGATTGCAGCATTGTTTCTGCGGTTTTAATATCAATTTCTTCCGGGACGTCGTACACTTTTTTGCCAAGTTTTTTTCTGTTTTTCATTAAATATTCCGCTGAAAGTGCCTGAAGAGCAAATGACAGATCCATTATCTCTATCGGGTGCCCGTCTGCACAGGCGAGGTTTACGAGCCTTCCTTCGCCAAGCACATAGATTCTTTTTTTGTTTGGCAGTGTGTACTCTGCTATATTTGTTCTTACGGTACGTTTTTTTGCTGCAAATCCTTCGAGTTCTTTCATGGCGATTTCCACGTTAAAGTGCCCGGCATTCGAAAGGATTGCTCCATCTTTTAGCAGTGCAAAGTGGCGCAGGTCAACGACATTTGTGTTGCCTGTGGTTGTGACGAATATATCGCCTATTGGTGCTGCTTCTTTCATTGGGAGCACGGTAAATCCGTCCATATATGCTTCTACTGCTTTGACCGGGTCTACTTCCGTGATAAATACTCTTCCTCCCAGTCCTTTTGCGCGCATTGCAACACCTTTTCCTACCCAGCCGTATCCCGCGACAACTACATTTTTGCCTGCTATCGTGATATTTGTTGTGCGGACGATGCCGTCCCAGGAAGATTGTCCTGTGCCGTAGCGGTTGTCAAAGAGGTATTTGCACTGGCCGTTGTTCACGGCGATCACAGGGAATTTGAGCTTTCCCTCGTTTGCAAGCGCTTTGTCCCTTAGTACGCCTGTTGTTGTTTCTTCGCAGGCGCCCCACACATATTTGAGAAGTTCTTTTCTTTTTGTGTGGACGAGGGCAACAAAATCTCCACCGTCGTCAATAATGATGTTTGGCTTGGTATCTGCTACCTTGTTATAATTATCCCAGTATTCTTTTTCTGTTTCGCCATATTTTGCAAATACTTTTACGTGTTTTTTGGCAAGCGCTTCTGCTACGTCATCCTGCGTTGTAAGGGGATTTGAGCCCGTGATAGCGACGTTTGCGCCGCCTTTGTAGAAGAGACACGCGAGGTTTGCAGTTTTTGCTTCAAGGTGAAGTGCTATTGCGATGTTTACTCCTTTGAATGGTTTTTCTTTTATGAATCTTTTTTCAATTCTTTTCATAATAGGCATATTTTGCAGTGCCCATTCCATTTTTAATTCTCCGCTTGTTTTTGTCATTTTTACCTCCAATTCATTTTATACGTATTCTGTCATTTTTCAAAGATATAATGGTAAAAAATTATAAAATTCTCCAAACTGTTTGCCTGGTGCCTGGCACCAGTTGAACACTTTATGACTTTTTATGTGTTTGACAATTTAGTTAATTTTTTTACAATGAAATTAATCCGAGCATAATGGGCTAAAGGGAATCCTATGCTCCTATGCCGAGAGGGTATAGCTGGAAACGGTTATGCCTGCCAATTGCAAAGGAGGAAGTGATGAAAAAGGTTCTAACAGTTTTAGTGGGAGTGTGTATTTTGCTTACTTTACTTACGGGGTGTAACGAACGAGAAAGTAAAAATCTTATATTATCAGTGAGTCATGCAGGAAGTCTTGCGCAACCTATCCGGGAAGTGGAAGATTCATTTGTGAAAGAAAATGGTGGCGATATTATCTTTGAAGATGAATCGCATGGCAGTGTAACGGTCGTTAAGAATGTCTGCGAACTTCATAAGCTGGTTGATGTTGTTGCGGTTGCGGATTATTTGTTAATTCCCCAGTATCTTATTCCGGATTATGCTGACTGGTATATTCAATTTGCGAGCAATAAGCTTGTTATTGCTTATACGGATATCAGCAGGTTTAAAGAGGAGATAAACGAGGACAACTGGTACGATGTTATTAGAAGAGATGGTGTAGAATTTGGATATTCTAACCCGGATGCTGATCCGTGCGGGTATAGAACGCGTTTGATGTTTAAACTTGCAAATATTTATTATGAAGATGAAGAGTTAGAGGATAAAATTGTGGCGGCGTGTCCTATGCGAAACATAAGGCCAAAGGCGGTGGAGCTGGTTGCACAGCTTCAATCGGGTGAATTGGATTATGCGTTTGAATATCTGTCGGTTGCTGTGCAGAATGGCTTGAAATATGTGGAGCTCCCGGACCAGTTGAGTTTTGGCAGCGTTGAGTATGCTGATTTTTACGGGCAAGCGGCATTTACAATGAAAGACGGCAAAGTTGTGAAAGGTGCGCCTATATGTTACGGCATTACTATCCCGAAGAATGCTCTGAATAAAGAGCTTGCCATTGAATTCGTTGATTATCTTTTAAGCGATAAGGGCAGGGAAATCTTTGCGCAAAACGGACAGCCGTTTGTGCCGTTTAAGACAAATGTGCCTGTTGGTGAACTGCCGGAAGCTTTGAGAAAATATTTTGAGGAATGAAAGGTAGAGAAAGACTTACATACATATCTTTTTTCATATTAGGGGGTATACTTCTTTTATTTATTGTTTTGCCTCTCGGGCGGCTTATCTTTATACATTCTCCCGGTATTATCCTGCAGGAACTGAAAGACAAAACAGTGCTTATGCCTATCTGGAACAGTGTTTTCCTTTCTTTTGTTGCCGCATTTATTGCTGTTATCTTTGGCGTGCCGCTTGCATTTCTTATGGCAAAGGAGCGCTTTGGAAGAATTGAAGAGGCGGTGGAAACAATAGTGGATCTTCCTCTTGCAGTGCCTCACACGGTTGCAGGCATCGCGCTGCTTTTTATATTTGGAAGGCAAGGTCTGCTTGGCGCTTTTTTTTACAATGGGTTTGGGCTTAGGATTACCGGGACGCGTATTGCTGTCGTTTTGGCAATGCTTTTTGTATCGCTTCCTTATATTGTAAATTCTGCAAGGGACGGTTTTAAGAAGGTTGACATTTCTCTGGAAAAGGCATCGCGTTCTCTGGGTGCTTCGCTCTTTTCCACGATCAGATACATATATCTGCCTCTTTCACGGGATGAAATTTTATCCGGATTTTTACTGACCTGGGCAAGAGCGATTTCAGAGTTTGGCGCGGTAATCATTGTTGCGTACTATCCTCTGACGGCTCCTGTGAAAATATATGATGCTTTTACCCAGTACAACCTTGCCGTGTCCAGTGCTATTGCTGCGATACTTCTTGT
>JAUXIC010000049.1 GCA_030621215.1 Caldisericota bacterium | reverse complement strand
ATAATCTCTCTCATAAATGCAGGTAGATCGGATGGAGTTCTCGATGTAATAAGATTCCCGTCAACAACAACCTCTTCATTCACATATTTAGCGCCTGCATTTTTTAAATCATCTTTTATGGAAGAAACGCCTGTTAAAGTCACACCGTCAACAATGTGTGCTGAAATCAAAACCCATCCAGCATGACAAATTGCAGCTACAAGTTTTCCTTCGTCAAACATCTCCTTCACAAACTGCAATATCTTTAAGTTTCTCCTTAACCTATCAGGCGCATAACCACCGGGAATGACAACACCGCTAAAATTTTCTGAGTGAACCTCATTAATCGACATCTCGGCATCTAAAACAAGCCCTATTTTGGAATGATAGGCCTTTTTCTCCGGGCCTACAAGCACAGAATTAAAACCAGCTTCTTTTAATCTATAATAGGGGTAAATCAATTCAAATTCATTAAAATTGTCTTCGATAAGCACTGCTATTGTTTTCATAATTTGCCTCCTATTAAATTATAACACAGAAACAAAAATTTTCTTTTAAGAAATATTCCAAACCTCTGCCATAACAGAGAGGTACACACCTAAAAGAATTAAAGCTCCGCCAACAAATTCTACAAAGACAGGCGTTTCGTGCAAAATAATCAATGCGAAAAATGTAGCAAAAACAGGCTCTCCAAGTATTGTAACAGCGACAAAGGGAGCAGAAAAATATTTTAACGCCCAATTAAATGCAGTGTGCCCTATAATCTGAGGGATAAATGCCAAAAGAAAGAAATAAAGGTAGGTTTCCTTAGGATAATAAAAAAGATTTTGTCGGGTTAAAATTGAAATTACAATAAGGATTACTGCGGCAAAACTGTATACAAAAAAGATATACGCAAGAAGATTAAATTTCTTTCGCACTTTTTTGCCAATGATTAAATAAAAAGACACGGCAATTGCTCCCATAAGCGCAAGAAAATTACCGTAATTATTGCTTAATCCTATATTTTTCGCTGAAAGAGCAATAACCACTCCTCCTACAAATGCTATTATGATCCCTATAATTATACCTTTTTTTGTGCTCTCCCTGAAAAGAACAAACGAAAAAACAGCAACAAAGATGGGATTTGTTGTGACAAGCACAGTGGATGCAAGAACAGTGGTATAAGAAAGCGAACTTATCCATAGCACAAAATGAGCAGCAAGAAGACCACCCAATAATACAAAAGGTAAAATATCTCGTTTAAAATCTAAACATCTTAACTTATCTCTTTCTAAAATAAAAAACAGAGGAGCAATGAGAATTGCGCTAAAACCCATCCTATAAGTTGCAATAACAAGTGGCGGTGCAGCGCAGAGACGAATAAAAATAGCTGCAATGCCCACAGAGACCATACCAATAAAAATTACAAACACAGATTTAACCTTGCTCATAGCCTATTATATAAGAAAAGACAGAAAAATTTACAGCAAATTGATAACAATTACACCGTTTATACAATAAAAACCGAACTGTTCCCTATGCCGAAAAGTCTGAAAAATCTTCCAAAAATATGGAACTTTTTTGCCTCTCAGGTGTCTAATATATAGAGATACGGGATGCAGGATTTGGGATATAGGATTTTGTGAATGGTGAGTTTGAAAAGCTATTGACTTAAAAAAACGATTAAAATGGTAATGGAATAGAAGAATTGGTTTACTGAAAAATAGAAAATGTGTTTTGGGAAATATAAAGCTGTGCTATAGGGAAGTGGCAAGGTGTGAATGTAGAAAAATTATTCTGTGGAACTTTTTTGAAGTTTGGGAGTCTATATATATGAGAGGAAAATTTAAAAAACCTTTTGTAAAAAAAACGATTACACTATTATTAGGAGAAGGAATAAATCCTGAAACGAGTCTGCACTGGAACGTTGCAGTCCATGGTTCAGGACGAGTTTTAACCCTCGGAAGGAAGGTAATGCAACATGAGAGCAATGAACTGATGGACAAAAGGCAAATGGAGGAATTTCTTGAGAAGAGTTTGGTAAAACAGAATCTGAAATTGAAAAAAGGATTAGAGGCGTAAAATATAAAAACGAGATTAGAAGCAAAAATGTTTTTTACATTAATTGTCTGAAAAGGCAGGAATAAAAATTATTAAACAAGGAGGTAAAATATGAGAAAAAAAAATAGCAAATTACTGTTTGTTTAAGATATAATATCAATATTGAAGGAGGTGCTATTTGAAGAAAATAATTATCGTTTGTTTGATTTTAGCTGTAGTAAGCTCTTTCTTATATGGCTGTAAAGAGATAGGTAAAGAAGAATTTGAATATATAGATTCAAGTGGCATCTATTTCATTGACATCGAATGTAAAGGGGTTGGGCTGTGGTTTCATCAGTGGTATATGGATATAGATGAGGTAGGAAATACTTATGGGAAGAATAGTGTATTTACGATCGATGGTAAATCATATCAGCATGGAGTGGGAATGGACGGACTTACTATCGAAGGAAAAGATCTTCGGGAATTTAGCTTCATAAAGTACAAAATACTACAAGGTCAATACTCTGAAGTACGTTGCATTTTTGGATTTGACGATCGCACTAAAGTAAAATCTGATACCAAACTAACAGCTTATGCAGATGATAAAAAAATATTTGAGAGCCCTGTAATAAATTCAAAAGTAAATAGCATAAACATAAAATTTCAATTACCTATGAATATAAAAACTATTTCCTTTAGAATTGATACACATGTTGTAAATGGGACCACCCCTAAAATTATCCTTGCTGATCTTAAAGCTAAAAAGAGATAGTAGTACTAATTTCTTTTAACGGTAAAAAGTTAATGAATAAGTAGTAAGCGGAGCATTGTCCGGCAATGCCAATTCGCAAATGTCAAATGATTTTTAGGTTTTTACTGGTTGAATAAATATTAAACCTGCTGCCTCTTAAAAACCCGATAAGCATAATATCAGCATCTTTTGCCATATCAATAGCAAAATCTGTAGGCGCAGAACGAGAAACAACAGCCATAACGCCTAACCTTTTTGCATATTGAACCGCGGTCTCGCTTATCCTCCCGCTCGTAAATAAAATGACGGCTTCAGACAGTTTATCGGCCAAAATCGCATCGCCAGCCAGCTTAAAAATAGTACTCTGCCTGGAAACATCTTCAAAAAACGAAATAAGTTTCTGCCCATCCGATAAACCTGAAATATGAGTCCCACCAGTTTGTTTAAAAACTATACTTTTCGAAAGAAGCTCTTTCATAAGTGCAAACAATTTTGAGGAATTAATAGAGAATTGCTTTTCCAGCAAGGAATTGTCAGATATCCTTTCAACCTCTGCATGACAGTCGGTACAGTAACCCGTATCCTCGTCCTTAAAAACAACTCGTTTCAAGTCATCTTTGTCATTAATATAACCTTTTAAAAACAGGTATCCGAAAACTAATTCTTCCTTAAAGGGTGGGGAATAAATAATTCTTTCGATAAGTTTATCGTTTAAATACAAATTAATATTTCTTTCCTCAACGATTTTGTCGTCCAGTTTTTCCTTCCGTCCTTTATTTAACCGTACAATTTTAACGAATTTTATCACTTAATAGCTCCTGTGCCCTCTCAAAATCGCTTTTAGTATTCACATTAAAAAACGTCAAAAAATCAGGGTCAATGCTCTCTATCTCGCTTCCGCTGAGAAATTGTACAGAAGCAGTATTCAATAAAGAACGAAGCTTATAATCTCCAGCTTTAATCTGCTCATT
The DNA here is from genome assembly GCA_030621215.1 of Caldisericota bacterium. Taxonomy (GTDB): domain Bacteria; phylum Caldisericota; class Caldisericia; order Caldisericales; family Caldisericaceae; genus UBA646. The sequence continues at coordinate 3,712 of JAUXIC010000049.1, read as the reverse complement.
AACAAACGTCACCAAGCGTTTATTATAAAAGGCAAATAACGGTTCTATCATCCCGTTGTCGAAATAAGGGATGTAAATATCTACATTCTTATTCAACATACTTTTCATATAAAAAAGGAGCTTTTTATTGATGAATGGCATATCGCAAGCAGTAAGAAAAATGAAACCTTCGTTTATGTATGTCAAAGCCGTAAGCAATCCACCGATAGGCCCAATTCCCGGAATACTATCGGGAATAATTTTGTAAGGAAAAGGAAGAACCCCCCTTCCGATAAAGAGGGGTTCTTCTTTAAACGATTCTTTGAAAAGACGATAAGTCCGTTCTAAAAGCAAAGTATTCTCAAAAGAAAGAAATACTTTATCTTTCCCCAGTCGTTTTCCCTTGCCTCCGATAAGAATGACGGGCTTGATTATCAATCGTGTTATGCCTCTTTTTTAAGATAAATATACCAGTACAGCATACCCACAAAGAAAGCTCCGCCAATAATGTTGCCTATTGTTACAGGAATGAGGTTTTTTACAATAAGATTTCCCCAGGTAAGGTTGCTGAATGCTGACGCTGCTTTTCCTGTAGCATCTACAACTGCAGGTGAGCCCTTAAGGAATAATCCGTAAGGAATAAAGAACATATTTGCTACGCTATGTTCAAACCCTGAAGCAACAAACGCCATAATGGGAAAATAAATTGCGAAAATCTTGCCGGTAATATCCTTTGCAGAAATTGCCATCCAGACAGCAAGGCAGACTAACCAGTTACATCCAATACCGCGCATTACTGCCTGCATAAATGTAAGATTCACTTTTGCATTTGCAATATTTAGGGCACTTGCGCCAACAAGACCCCCATTTGCAAGCCACAATCCCGTGCCAAACATAATGCCAGCGAGAAGAACAGAGCCAACAAAATTACCGAGATAAACAAGCATCCACCTGTTTAAAACCTGGCTCCAGCGAATCTTTCTTTCAAGGGCAGCAATCACAATAAGATTGTCTCCCGTAAATAATTCACTTCCTGCAATAATGACAAGCATAAGCCCTACGCTAAATACACTGCCGGCAAGAAGCTTTGTTACTCCAAAACCCAGACCAGTTTGATGCCCTATCATAATAGATAGTTCGGCACCAAAAGCAATAAAAGCACCCGCAAGAATAGCAAGCATGAAAAACTTCCCGGTAGGGGTTACCACCTTTTTTTGCCCAGCAGCACTCATTTTTTCAGTAATCTCTGCCGGCGAAAAGAAATTCAGTTCTGTCATACGTTCTTCCTCCTTATATTTTGAATTTTTTCAATTTTACAGGCACACACTTTATATTCCGGAATCTTTGCAACGGGATCCAAAGCCGGATTAGTTAAAACATTTGCTGCAGCTTCTTTGAAATGGAATGATACAAACACAAGACCCTGTTTAGGCCTGTCAGATATTCTCGCATTTGCCTCAATACTTCCTCTGCGTGTAGAAATTTTTACCATTTCGTTATCTTCGATACCCAGTTTTTCGGCATCAGCTGGATTAATTTCAATATAGTTTCGCGGGACAAATGCATCAAGCACTTTTACTCTCCTTGTCTCATTGCCGGAATGATAATGGAATAGAATCCTTCCTGTTGTAAGAATTAAAGGATATTCTTTATCAGGCAATTCTTTCGCAGGTTTGTATTCAACAGGAGATATAAGCCCTTTCCCATTTGCTCGTTTAAAATTACCGTCGCCATGTAAAAATCTTGTTCCAGGATGATCATCGCTTGTGCAAGGCCACTGCAGCCCTTGTTCCTCCAGTCGTGAGTGATGAATGCCCGCATACGATGGAGTAAGTGATGCTATTTCGTCTGCAATTTCCGCACTATTCTTATACTGCATACTGTAGCCCATTGCTGTTGCAACCTCTCCAACAATCTCCCAGTCACGTTTTGTATTCTCTGGTTTTCTCCTTGCAGGGCGGAGCAGTTGCACTCTCCTTTCAGTGCTTGTAAATGTACCGCTCTTTTCGTATGCTGATGCAGCAGGAAAAACAACATCTGCAATTTCTGCTGTTTCAGAAAGAAAGATATCCTGTACTGCAAGAAATTCTAATTTTTCGAAACCTTTTTTGGCGCGTATAAGATCCGGCTCAGTCATCATAGGGTTCTCTCCCATAATATACACTGCCTTCATTTTCCCTTCAAGAGCCTTGTCCCCGAATTCTGAAACAGGGATTCCAACATTTTCAGACAGTTTCACGCCCCAGGCTTTTTCAAATTTTTCCCTCACCGCCGAATCTACTACTTTCTGATACCCGGGATATACATTAGGTAATGCACCAAGATCACAAGCGCCCTGCACATTTGCCTGGCCTCGCAAGGGATTAATTCCCGCACCATCTCTTCCCAAATTTCCGGTAATTAATGCAAGATTTGCGATACTCAGTACATTATCAGTGCCGGTAGAATGCTGTGTAATACCCATCGTATAGAAGATTGTTGCGTTTTTTGCACTGCCGTATATCTCGGCTGCTTTTTGAATGAGAGCTTTATCCACGCCTGTAGTCTCTGAAACTGTATCAAGGTCATATTTTTCGACAACTTTTTTAAACTCTTCAAACCCCTCTGTATGCGCTTCGATGAAATCTTTATCCAAAAGGCTCTCTTGAATAATTACATTCATTATGCCATTAAGGAGCGCGACATCTGTGCCTGGGGTTTGTTGCAGGAAAAGGTCAGCTTCTTTTGCAATATCAATGTTTCGCGGATCACAGACAATTATTTTTGCTCCATCCTTTCTCTGGTGTTCTTTTACCATTTGCGCAATTACAGGATGTGTCTCTGTCATATTGGAACCAATAATAAACATTACATCAGCATCTTTAATGTCGTCAAGCGAATTCGTTGCGGCTCCTGCACCTAATGCCTTGCCCAACCCTGTTACAGTAGAAGAGTGACAAAGCCGTGCACAATTATCAACATTATTTGTGCCAATTACAGCCCTTGCAAATTTTTGCACAACATAATTATCCTCATTTGTGCATCGGGAAGATCCAAGCACTCCAACTGCATCTGAACCATATTTTTCTTTAATCTCTTTTAATTTTTTGGCAGTGTATTGAATTGCCTCATCCCAACTTGCTTCTCTGAATTTTCCATTTTCTCTGATTAACGGAGTAGTTAATCGTTCTCCACTGTTTGCATACTCATAGCCAAACCTGCCTTTTACACAAGTTCGCCCATTATTTACTAAGGGGTTTTCAATACCGCTTGCCATTATAAGATTGTTATTTTTGTCATTATATAATCGTAAGTTACAGCCTACACCGCAATACGCGCAGACAGTATCAGTTGGCGTTAAATGAAAAATTTTGCCCTTACCGACTCGCGGTTTTTCAATTAATGCACCAACAGGACATGCCTGAACACATTCGCCGCAAAATTGGCATGTTGTTTCTTCAAGAGGCAAAGCAAACGGAGTAGAAATTTCTGATTTGTGCCCCCTCATTGCAATGTCAATTGCTTCAACAATTGCCTGGTTTTCACAAGCGCCTATACATCTTCGGCATAAAATACATTTTTGAGGGTCAAACTGAATAAAAGGGTTTGTATCCCACGAAGTTTCCTTTGAAATCTTAAAAGCCTCTTTTTCATCAAGGAATTCACTTTTCTTTATGCCAAACTCATATGCCAGATCCTGTAGAGTGCAGTCTCCATCCCGGTCACATGTCATACAATCCAGAGGATGATGCGC
>JAUXIC010000020.1 GCA_030621215.1 Caldisericota bacterium | reverse complement strand
ATGACAAAAAAATGCAAAGACGAGGGAAGAAAAAAGCGAAAAGGCGGGATTCCGGGAGAATAAAGATGGGATTGCCGCGTCAGTCGCTGGCACTCCTTTCTCGCAACGACGATGAAACTGTCGGCCCGGAATGACAAGAAAAAAATGCAATGACAGAATAAAAAAAGCGAAAAGGCGAGATTCCGAGACAAGAACGAAATGACAAGGAAATGAGGAAATACAAAGACGGGGAAAAAGTAAGGAAAAAGACAAAAAGGATAAAAACGAGATTGCCGCGGACTTCTGCAAAGTCCTCGCAAAGACAAAAAAAGTACGATGACAAATAAAGAAATAAAAAAGCCCTGGCAACGACCTACTCTCCCACACAGTTTCCCATGCAGTACCATCGGCCCAGAAAGGCTTAACTTCCGTGTTCGGAATGGGAACGGGTGTTTCACCTTCGGTATGGTCACCAGGGCACTTAATTGTACCCTCAAAACTGTATAAGGTGTAGTAAATCCTCGACCTATTAGTACACGTCAGCTTAACACATTGCTGTGCTTACACCTCGTGCCTATCAACCTCGTGGTCTACAAGGGGTCTTACCCCTTTCCCGAAGGAAAGGATGGGAGATCTTATCTTGAGGTCAGCTTCACGCTTTAGATGCTTTCAGCATTTATCTGGTAGAAACTTAGCTACCCAGCTCATGCCCCTGGTGGGACAACTGGTACACCAGCGGTTTCCTTCCCCGGGTCCTCTCGTACTACGGGGAAACCCCCTCAAATCTCCTGCGCTTACAGCGGATTAGGACCGAACTGTCTCACGACGTTCTGAACCCAGCTCGCGTGCCGTTTTAATTGGCGAACAGCCAAACCCTTGGGACCTTATTCAGCCCCAGGATACGACGAGCCGACATCGAGGTGCCAATCCTCCCCGTCGATATGGACTCTTGGGAGAGATAAGCCTGTTATCCCCGAGGTAGCTTTTATCCGTTGAGCGATGGCGTTTCCATACACAACCACCGGATCATTAAGCCCCACTTTCGTGCCTGTTCGACCTGTCAGTCTATGCAGTCAAGCTCCCTTATGCCTTTGCACTCAATGGCTGATTTCCAACCAGCCTGAGGGAACCTTTGGGCGCCTCCGTTACTCTTTAGGCAATTATGTTAATCCAGTTTTTCCAGGTATTTTATACTGCATACTAGGAATAATATAAGGTGATACAATTTGATGAAAACGTCCAAAACTTTCCCCAGATACATAAATCTGGTAGCCTTCTTTTTGTTTTCTCAGCCAACATTGTAGCTGAAATTTGTTTTGTAGAACGAAAACTAATTTTTGGACATCTTCTTTGCAAAACGCTTGTGTGTTAAAGATAACACCTTTAGATTGCTTCGATTTTATAGAACCATCATCCATAAACCAATATGCTATTGATCGTTCTGTAAGAAACTTATGCACAAGCATCGGTACTTTCTTTTTACTATCCTGATAGAATAAGTGTGCATAAAACCTGAAAGCGCCGTGGCTTACTGTAGAAAAAGCATAATTAACACTTTCTTTACCATTTCTTATTACAACTCTTTTATGTGGTTCAGAAAGCATCCAGTCCTCAAAAATTTTATACAGATGGTCTAAATAAGCTTTATGCTTTTCACTTTGCTCGATTTTTAACCTATAAGTTCTTCCAGAATTCTGTGTTTCAAGACAGGCATCTCCAAGCAAAATTCCCACAAGCACTTCTCGTTGCAATCTATTTAAGCGTAGCTTTTTTTTGTAGTTCTCAATTTCTTTGCTGTACATATACACCTTCTTACTGGACTCCCTTTAATACGGGCTCGTATTCGCATACGAGTTCAGACTATATCACCATCCTTTAAGGATGTCTGGCGTTTAGTCGTTGAGGGGTTCCACTTAGGAACTTCCCTGCGGATTGTCTGCACCAGAGCATTTTTACTATTAAAAGTATCTCTGGATTCTGCATCCCTTTTAGGGAACAGATTTTCCCGCATATAGCCAGATTTGCATTTAGCATTGCTGCTAAAGGGCCCCACTGTTGAGGCGACCGCCCCAGTCAAACTACCCGCCTGACATTGTCCTCCTACCCGATTCAGGGTATAGAGTTAGAACCTCAGCATATTAAGGGTGGTATTCCAAGGATGACTCCCCCGAAACTGGCGTTCCGGGTTCAAAGTCTCCCACCTATCCTATACATAATATACCAAAATTCAATATCAGGTTATAGTAAAGCTCTACGGGGTCTTTCCGTCCTGCTGCAAGTAGCCCGCATCTGCACGGGCACTGCTATTTCACCGAATCCCTCTTTGAGACAGCGTTCAAGTCGTTACGCTTTTCATGCGCGTCGGAACTTACCCGACAAGGTATTTCGCTACCTTAGGTATTTGTGTTAACTTTATGTCGCCATAAAGATCGGACTATATCTTCTCTGAATTAAATTCAGAGTTTGGCGTATAGTCTCTGAGGATTCTTCAAGTAGATCACTACTCAAAGCCTTTCCTGCTGATTGTCCGCACTGGTCACATTGTCACGAGATTAACTCTCGTAGTGCCAGATACTAACCGGATGTTCCAGCATATAGCCAAATTTTATAACAGCCCTAGTCAAGTAGCTAACTATCAAAACCGTTATAGTTACGGCCGCCGTTCACTGGGGCTTAAGTTCAGAGCTTCGCAGACCGAAATCTGCTAACCCCTCCCTGTAACCTTCCAGCACTGGGCAAGCGTCGGCCCCTATACATCGTCTTACGACTTAGCAGAGACCTGTGTTTTTGTTAAACAGTCGCTTGAACCTATTTACTGAGGCCCAGAATCGCAAAGGTAAGCATTTACCTTCACCTTCCCAGGCACCCCTTCTCCCGAAGTTACGGGGCAATTTTGCCGAGTTCCTTAAAGAGGGTTCTTTCGTACGTCTTAGGAGCATTCTCCTCATCTACCTGTGTTGGACTGCGGTACGGACACATATCCTCCTCGTTAGAGGTTTTTCTTGTGAGCATGGAATCAGCTACTTCGCCTTGCGGCTCCCCATCGCTTCTCAGAGTTGAATACATCCAGGGATTTACCTCCGGATGCCTCCTACGAGCTTGGACGCGGACAACCAAAACCGCGCTTAACCTATCCTTCTCCACCACCCCATCCTGATAGCGGAAGATACATGGTACAGGAATATTAACCTGTTGTCCATCGCCTACGCCTTTCGGCCTCGGCTTAGGACCGACTAACCCTGGGCGGACAAACCTTCCCCAGGAAACCTTAGATTTACGACGACAGGGATTCTCGCCCTGTTTTTCGTTACTTAAGCCAAGATTCTCACTTCCTATCGCTCCAGTACTCCTTACGGTATACCTTCTCTGCAATAGGAACGCTCTCCTACCGCTCAAGACGTCCGAAGACATCTTAAGCCCACTGCTTCGGTAATAGACTTAGTCCCGTTACATTTTCGGCGCAGAACCGCTCGACTAGTGAGCTGTTACGCACTCTTTGAAGGGTAGCTGCTTCTGAGCTAACCTCCTAGCTGTCTAAGCAATTCCACATCCTTTCTGAACACTCAGTCTATTTTAGGGACCTTAGCAGATGATCTGGGTTGTTCCCCTCTCGACGACGGATCTTAGCACCCGCCGACTCACTGGTAGGGTAAAAACAAATGGTATTCGGAGTTTGGTTGAGTTTGGAAATCTGGTAGGACCCCTAGCTCATCCAGTGCTCTACCCCCACTTGCGAATTACCTACCGCTGCACCTAAATGCATTTCGGAGAGAACCAGCTATCTCCAGGTTCGGTTAGAATTTCTCTGCTATCCACAGTTCATCCGACAAGTTTTTTCCCCTGACCGGTTCGGACCTCCACGAGTTCTTACGCTCGTTTCATCCTGACCATGGATTGACCACCTGGTTTCGGGTCTATGGACAGCGACTAACGCCCTATTCAGGCTCGCTTTCACTACGGCTCCGGGTATCACCCCTTAACCTCGCCACTACCCATAACTCCTTGGCTCATTCTTCAATAGGCAGGCAGTCAGGCTGAAATGTTGCCATTTCATAGCCCTCCTACCGATTGTAGGCATATAGTTTCAGGTTCTATTTCACTCCCCTTCCGGGGTTCTTTTCACCTTTCCCTCACGGTACTTTGTTCACTATCGGTCGCCGGAGTATTTAGCCTTAGGAGATGGTCCTCCTAGCTTCCCGCAAGATTCCACGTGTCCCGCGGTACTCAGGAAAGATTTATAGGAGTGAATTGGTTTTCGCCTACGGGGCTGTCACCCTCTTTGGCCACCCTTTCAAGAGTGTTCGACTAACCAATTCATTTCTGACTCCATACCTGCTCAGCAGCGCAGGATAAAATCTCCCTACAACCCCATTTATGCAACGCCTGCCAGCTTCTACACATAAATGGTTTAGGCTCTTCCCATTTCGCTCACCACTACTAAGGGAATCACTTTTGTTTTCCTTTCATCGAGGTACTAAGATGTTTCAGTTCCCTCGCTTACCCTCTTTGCCCTATATATTCAGGTAAAGATAACAGAGATTTCTCCCTGCTGGGTTTCCCCATTCGGAAATCCTCGGATCAAAACTTGTTATGCAGCTCCCCGAGGCCTATCGCAAGCTTTCTGCGTCCTTCATCGGCTCCGTACGCCAAGGCATTCACTATACGCCCTTACTTATTTACTACACCTACATACAGTTTTCAAGGTACAATCAAGTAAACTATAAATTGAGGAGATTATTCCCTCAAAACTAAACAGCGATAAGCAAAGATAGTTTTAATATTAATATTTTTTCGAAGTATGTTAATTAATAAAACACACCTAAAAATGCTCCCTAGAAAGGAGGTGATCCAGGCGCACGTTCTCGTACACCTACCTTGTTACGACTTCACCCTCCTTACCATGCACACCTTCGTGACTCACAGAGCCACTTCGGGTACACACAACTCGGGTGGTGTGACGGGCGGTGTGTACAAGCCCCGGGAACGCATTCACCGCAGTATAGCTGACCTGCGGTTACTAGCAACTCCAGCTTCATGAGGGTGAATTGCAACCCTCAATCCGTACTGAGGTCCACTTTTTGCGATTAGCTCCCCATTACTGGTTAGCAACACTTTGTATGGACCATTGTCGCATGTGTGTAGCCCTGGACATAAAGGCCATGAGGATTTGACGTCATCCCCACCTTCCTCCAGCTTTCCGCTGGCAGTCTCCCTAAAGTGCATAGACCGAAGCCTATTAGCAACTAGGGATAGGGGTTGCGCTCGTTCACGGACTTAACCGTACATCTCACGACACGAGCTGACGACAACCATGCAGCACCTGTGCACGGGTAACAGAGATTGCTCTCTAAAAGGGCCGGAGTTTCTTCCAGCTTTCTCGTGCATGTCAAGCCCAGGTAAGGTTCTTCGTGTAGCATCGAATTAAACCACATGCCTCGCTGCTTGTGCGGGGCCCCGTCAATTCCTTTGAGTTTTAACCTTGCGGCCGTACTTCCCAGGTGGGATGCTTAACACGTTAGCTCCGGCACTGAGAAGCAACCTCCCCAACACCAAGCATCCATCGTTTACGGCTAGGACTACCAGGGTATCTAATCCTGTTTGCTCCCCTAGCTTTCGTATATGAGCGTCAGAGACAGCCCAGGAAGCCGCTTTCGCCACTGGTGTTCTTCCAGATATCTAAGCATTTTACCGCTACACCTGGAATTCCACTTCCCTCTACTGCTCTCTAGATTAACAGTTTTGAATGCGAGCCCAGAGTTAAGCTCTGAGTTTTTACATCCAACTTGTCAATCAGCCTGCATACCCTTTACACCCAGTAATTCCGGATAACGCTCGCCCCCTACGTATTACCGCAGCTGCTGGCACGTAGTTAGCTGGGGCTTATTCAAAAAGTACCATCAAGAATAGTTCCCTATTTGAGATCTATCCCTTTTTCCTTAATAAAAGGAGTTTACAACCTTGCGGCCTCCATCCTCCACGCGACGTCGCTGGTTCAGGCTTTCGCCCATTGACCAATATTCCCCACTGCTGCCTCCCGTAGGAGTCTGGGCCGTGTCTCAGTCCCAATGTGGCTGTCCATCCTCTCAGACCAGCTACCCGTCGTTGCCTTGGTGAGCCATTACCTCACCAACTAGCTGATAGGAGATGAGCCCGTCCAAAAGTGATAGCATGAAACAGAGGCCATCTTTCTTTGACAAACCTAAGTCTGTCAACATTATCGGGTATTACCCTTCTTTTCAGAAGGCTATCCCCGTCTTTAGGGTAGGTTACCCATCCATTACTCACCCGTTTGCCGCTAGAGCTTTCCAATGGGTTGCCCCATCAAAAAAATCTCGCTCGACTTGCATGTGTAAGGCACGTCGCCAGCGTTCATCCTGAGCCAGGATCAAACTCTCCGAAAAATTAATACCTTACTTTCGCTGTTTAGTTTTCAAGGTACAATCCGCTTTTAAATATTTTAGCATATTCATTATATGCTTTTTTTTGTACAAGTCAAGAGTATTTTCGAAACCATCTTTTTATGCGATATACACCCAACGAAAGATATCATAACAAATTAAAACTTCCTGTCAATAGATTTCAAAAAGTTTTTTAAAAAAATTTTTACAGACATAAAATCTTGCTAAAATCTACACTTTCTTAAGTATAGAGAGAATGAGCGGAAAAAAAAATTCAAGAGTTTGAGTAAAAAATCTTAATACCAGGACACTTTCATAATAAACACAGCATTTTAATGATTATTTTTTTGTGGGAGGGATTATTTCTTAGTCCCTGAAAACACGCATCCGCAATAGTTTTGCCGGTACATTTCATAATATTTGCTCAATACAATGCTGGATTTAAACCCGTTTCTTTTTTTAAAGTCCACTTTGAGAAACTTCACTCCATACTTATTCCCAAGCTGTTCGCCTGTATCAAATATCCATTTAATGTTTTTGTGCGGACTTATAGAAAGTGTGGTAGTAAAATAATCAAATCCCTTTTCTTTTGCAATTCGCGCTGTTTCTTCAAGACGCATCTTATAGCAGATATAGCACCGTTTCCCGCCTTCGGGTTCATTTTCAGTGCCTTTTATGCACTCAAACCAGTTATCCTTGTCATACCTGCCTATCTTAAGATCCATATCAACAACCCGGGAAAAGCGTACAATTTCTTCCAGTCTTTTCTCATATTCATCCAAAGGATGTATGTTTGGGTTATAGAAAAACCCCGTTACTCTGTAATGCCTCCCTCTTAAATACAAAAAGGGGTATGTTGCATCTGGAGCACAGCAGATATGAAGGAGCACTTTTTCAAAATTTCCGTAAGGAATATCAGTCTTGTTCAATTTCATCTATTAACTCTTCTATCTCATCTTCAGAAAATACTTTTATCCCGTTCTTTCTCAAAAGTCCGGCAGCAATGCCCTCACCTTTAATTTTAGTGGCGTTAAATGTCCCGTCGTAAACAAAATGGCTTCCGCAAGATGGGCTCCCCTCTTTTAACACAGCAAATTTTATTTTGTAAAGTTTTGCAAGCTGCAATACCTCTTTTGCCCCCTTCAAAAATATTTCAGTAACATCCTCTCCGCTTTCTTTCAATACCTTTCCGTCATTTTGGATTTCTGCCGGCACTCTTGGCGTCGGTAAACCGCCTAACTGTTCAGGGCAAACAGGAACCATTAAATACTTATCCAGAAGCATAAGCACCTCTTTGTTTACGCTATTTTTTCCATCATGCCGGGTATTGCATCCCAACAGACAAGCACTAACAAGTATTATTTTTTTCACAAAAGTATTATAATATCTTTATATAAAAAGTTAAAAATTTATTATGGAGCAGAGGAAAAAATGTGGATAAAAGAGTTTTTTTCAAATGATATTTTAATATTTTCATTTATTTCTAACATTAGCGCTCAAGCGTTAAAAGTAATATTTGACTTTGCGCAAAAGAAAAAAATAAACTGGCACCTTGCCATTTCAACAGGTGGCAACCCAAGTTCCCACACAGCAACAGTGACAACACTTACAATACTGCTGGGTATACGATATGGGCCAAACTCCCCCTACTTTACAATTTCATTCGTCGTAGCATCAATAATAGTTATTGATGCTCTCTCCTTAAGAAGAGAGGTGGGAGAACATTCCAAAACAATGAACGAAATCTTCTGGGAAACACCATGGGGTAAAAAATTGCGCGAAGTAATTGATATAAAAATATTTAAAGAACTCATTGGCCATACAGGCCTGGAAGTTGCAGCAGGATTTATCTGGGGACTTATCATCGCAGCAATAAATATTATGATTATAAAATAAGCTTAAGAGAAGAGCCACTCACATATTTTTTATCCGTTCAAACCCAAGGTCAAATGCTTTGAGGTTTATTTCAATGGTTTTTTCCGGCAGGCTCTCTTTCATAGATTGTATTATTTCTTCACGTCCCAAAGGAAATCCGGGCACAGCAACAGCGCTCCCCAGCAAAACCATATTAAGCGACATAATGTTTCCTGCTTTTCTTGCCAGTTTTTCTGCATCAATGATATAAAGATGACTAAATTTTTTTATTGCTTCTTTAATGAGCGATGGATTATCCAGGTACGTTGACATCCCGAGAGAGACAGTAAAAGGAACAATACGCGCAGAATTCATTATCACAAATGTCTTTCCGCTTGCTTTTTTTATTGAACGTAAAACTTCTGCAGGCTCAAAACCAATAATTAAATCTGCATCGCCATTCTCAATAACCGGACTATGCGCATCGCCAATCTTTATTTCTGTTATCACCACTCCTCCACGCTGCGCCATCCCGTGCAATTCGCTCATCACCACATTTATCCCTTTTTTCATAGCAGCTTCCCCAACAATTGAAGAAGCCTTTATTGTGCCTTGCCCCCCAACACCGGCAAGATGAATTTTATATGTTTTCATTTTCTCACCTCAATTGCTTTTTCAGGACAAACCTGAACACACACACCACACCCATCACAGATAAGTGGGTCAATATGGACAGTGCCGTCCTCTTCTATATAGAAAGCAGGGCAGGTCCATTCTTTCACGCAAACCATACATTTTGTACACTTGCTTTGATTAATGGTAAACGTCATCCATATATTTTTCTTCTTTCTCTCTGCATCCGTTATCAGCGCGCAGGGGTGCTTTGATATAACAACAGAAACCCCGTCATACCCAAGCGCCTCCTCAAAAACTTCCCTTGCTTTTGCAAGATTGTACGGGTCAACAGTTTTCACAAACTCTACTCCGATCCCCTTTGCACTATTTTCAATAGAAATTTCCGGTGCCGTTTCTCCCATTCCGTTAACAGGCTCGGAAGGGCTCGGCTGCCTGCCAGTCATAGCAGTCGTTCTATTGTCCATTACAACAATCAGCAAATTAGCCTTATTGTGCACTGCATTAACAAGTGCGGGAAGGCCGGCATGAAAAAATGTAGAATCGCCAATAAAACTCACTATCTTCTGGTCTGTAGCATGAGAAAAACCCGTTCCTGCACCTATGCTTGAACCCATAGAAAGCAAGTAGTCAGCCATTTCGTATGGCGGCTGGATACCCAGCGTATAGCAGCCAATATCAGTAGGGAAAATCACATCTTTAAGCTTAAGTTTTTTAACCGCGTCCTTCACAGCAAAATATGTTGCGCGATGTGGACAGCCTGCACAAAGAATCGGCGGACGGACAGGAAGTGTTATATCTGCTTTTAAATATCTCCGTTTATTAACGGTATGTGCGCTAATTTTTCTTATTCCTTCTTTTATAATATCAGGAGAATACTCATAAATACGGGGAAGTGTATCGGTAAGTTTACCGTACACATTAACGGGAATCTGATATTTCCCTATAATAGCAAGTACTTCCTTTTCCATCACAGGCTCCACTTCTTCAACGATAAGCACATCTTTCACCGTGGAAAGAAATTCTTTTACAAGATGCTGTGGAAATGGATAGGTAAACGTAAGTTTCAGTATCTTTGCAGGAATATTATTTTCTTTGACTACATCAATTACATAATTAAAAGCACCACCGCTTGTAATAATGCCGAATTCGTTTCCAAAATCATACACCTTGTTCACCTCGGAACTGTCTGCTATCTTTTCGGCTTCTGCAAGTTTATCAGACAACTCTTTACGCATCCTCACCGCATTAGCTGGAACAGGCACATATTTGGAAGGTGCTTTTTCAAAAAACCCTTTTCCCTTTGGAGATACTATATCATTAAGATGGACAACACCTCTCATATGAGAAACACGCGTTGTGGTCCGCATTAAAACAGGCAGATGTATCTGTTCAGAGAGTTTAAAGCCAAATTTCATAAGATCTTTTACTTCCTGGGGATCTGCAGGTTCAAGTAAAGGAACACCGGCAATCCGCGCATATATACGATTATCCTGCTCATTTTGCGATGAATACATCGAAGGATCATCAGCAGTAAGAATAACCATCCCACCTTTTGTGCCAAGATAGGCAGTAGACATAAAAGAATCTGCCGCAACGTTTAACCCTACATGCTTCATAAACACAAATGACCTTAATCCGGCAGCAGCTGCAGCAGCGGACACTTCTACCGCCACTTTCTCGTTTGTGGAGTATTCAAAATAAATACCAGCTTTTTTGGCTAACTTTGAAAATACATCTCCAATTTCCGAAGAAGGAGTGCCTGGATACGTAGAAACAAAAGATACGCCACCTTCAAGAGCGCCACGCACAGCTGCCTCGTTTCCAAGAAGAAATAATTTTTCTTCCTTTTTTCCTGTAAGAATCCTGGTTACATTCATATCTTCCCCCTAAATACTCAAATCAATTCTATACTGCAACGCCTCAGCAATGTGAGGTAGTGCAACCTTTTTTTCACCTTCCAGATCTGCAATTGTTCTTGCCAGTCTTATAATTCTATCAAATCCCCTGCCTGTAAGTCCAAGTTTTTCTGATGCAGTGCGAAGAAAACTTTTCTCCTCGCTGTCTAAAGGCACAAATTCCTTTAACAGTCCGGGCATAAGTTGTGCATTTGAAAAAATACTTCTACCTTCGTAGCGGCCTTGCTGCAATTTTCTCGCGCTTATCACTCTTTTTCTTATGTCAGCTGAAGATTCTCCTTTTGGTTTATTCACCAGTTCCTCAGGAAAAAGCCTGGGCATTTCAAGCTGAATATCAAATCTGTCCCAGAGAGGCCCCGAAATCCTGTTCCTGTATCTCTTAATATCATATATACTGCAATTGCAAACGTGTACAGTATCCCCGTACCAGCCACAGGGACAAGGATTCATTGCCGCAACGAGCATAAAACGAGATGGATAAGTAATACTCATCTTTACACGTGACACCGTAACAAATCCATCTTCCATCGGCTGCCTCAATACTTCAAGCACATTCCTTTTAAACTCAGGCAGCTCATCCAGAAACAGCACTCCATGGTGGGACAAGCTTATCTCGCCGGGCCTTGGCACATTCCCCCCTCCGATAATAGCAGCAGAAGATGCAGTGTGGTGAGGAGAACGGAAAGTCCTTTCCATTATAATGCCGTCTCTCAAAAGCCCTGCAACACTATATATTTGCGTAGCTTCCATAGCTTCTTCCATTGTCAGCGGAGGAAGAATTGTAGGAAGCATCCTTGCAAGCATTGTTTTCCCGCATCCGGGAGAGCCCATCATAATAATATTATGCCCTCCAGCTGCAGCAATCTCCATTGCCCTCTTTGCCTGGAACTGCCCTTTGATATCTGCAAAATCTAATTCATCAGACACAACACTTTTTGCAAGCCCTTCTTTAATATCTATATGTTCAGGAATAATTTCCCTGTCCTCGTTAAGAAATTCTACGACTTCTTTCAAATGCTTCACAGGATAACAATCTACCCCGTCTATAATCTCCACTTCTTTTCTGTTATCTAAAGGTACGACAAAATTAGCATGCCCTTTGTTGGACAGTCCAATTGCCATGGGAAGTGCTCCGGAAATTTTTCTTACCCCACCGTTCAGAGAAAGCTCCCCTGCAAAATGAAATTCAGCGACTTTGTCTGCCGAATGTATTACCTCCGTTGCCGTAAGAATCCCAACTGCAATCGGCAAATCATATATAGAGCCCTCTTTTCTCACCTCAGCCGGTGCAAGGTTCACAGTAATACGACGCATTGGAAACTCAAAGCCGGTATTTTTAATCGCAGAACGCACCCTTTCCCTTGCTTCTTTTACCGCTTCGTCCGGTAAGCCCACGATAGTAAATGTCGGAAGGCCTGGAGAAATATCTACCTCCACGATAACGTCTATTTCTTCAAGACCTCTAAGTGAAACACTCTTTATTTTAGCAAGCATCGCATCAGGGAAGAGCTACGTATGTGTCTTCATCAAAATAAAGTTCCCGTGCCCACTCCACCTCTTCTGTTATCAAAAGGTGGGGTTCCCTGACAAGCTCCACTCTAAAGAATGTAGAGCGATACCATGGATAATCAGGCGCTTTTACCTCAAAAGGCGCTTCCTTCACCACCCTGAATCCTTTTTCGATAATTCTCTCTCCGACAAGCAGATATTTATTAAAATCACGGATAACATCGGTAATAACAAGATTTGTATCCAATAAATCCTTCTCAACGGCAAACCACTTTCTAAGAGAAGATTCGTAATGGCTCAGGCCAAAATAGCCAGCACTGCCCTTGCCTTTAAGCGCTGCAACACAACGTGCTATAAAAAGCCTTATCCCTAAGACAGTTTCCACAGGATCAGTGAGAAAAGTATCAAATTTACCGTGGAGTTCTTTTGGCAGCGGCTTTCTTGTATCATAAAGCTCGGCTCTGACATTTAAAGACATTTTCGCAGCCATACTATTTATATAATTTACAATGCGGCCATCAATCTCCACAACGTGAATTTCATCCGGAAGGCCAGTCAACGCCATTGCAATGCTGGTAAGGTCATCGTCCCCGAGGAAAAAAATCTTTTTATTCTCAAGGTCTCCCCTCTGGTAAACAAATTCTGCACGCTTTACAGAAATTGCCGGCGGAACGATACCCTGATCGAAATCCGCAATTGCTCTTGGTCTCTCTTCAAATACTTCCGTGAATTTATCAATAGCAGTGCCAAACAGATCGCTTATCGCATAACCTGTGCCTTCGCAACAAGAACAAGTGAAGTCCTTCTCAGGGGAAATCCTGTATTCACCCGCAAGCACAATGCCCTTCTCTGTGAGGGCAATCCTGTCTTCTTCAGGCCCAATCAGCTCGTTCCTTTTGAATTCATTCAGCAGCTCGATTGTGTGCTTGATATCCCCGTCCTGATGATTGATTAATTCCCAGAGTGATTTGCTTGACTTAAGCAAAGTACGTAAAAGTTGCTCTTTTGTTCTGTTCACAAAAACCTCCCTTCCCAAAAAAATTATTGTCAGACAATCCATTTTACAACAATTTATTATTTTACAAAAACTCTTATACAAGTATAATAATATGATGGATATAAAAGGAATCGGAATAGATATTATAAGCATAAAAAGGATGAAAGAAATGGTGGCAAAATACGGTGACCGCTTCTTGAACAGGATATTTACTGAAAAAGAAATTGATAACTTTCAAAACAATAAAAATAGTATAGAAAATTTTGCGGGAAGATTTGCCGCAAAAGAAGCAGTTATAAAGGCAGCTAAAAAACATCTGTCAATAAAGGATATAGAAATTTTAAGCAGAGAAGACGGAGAGCCGTTTGTTGCCGGCAGAGAAAATATTCTCGTATCAATTTCGCATGAACGGGAATATGCCATTGCAATGGCCATTATAAGGGAGGAGTGAAATGAAAGTTGCATCGGTTGATGAAATAATAAATCTCGATAAAGCCGCCGAAGAAAAATTTGGCATTTCACAGGAAATTTTGATGGAAAATGCCGGAAATGCAGTCTTTCACGTTATTGAAAACGAAATAGGCGTAAGAGAAAAAAGATTTGTTATATTTGCCGGCCCCGGCAATAATGGAGGAGATGGCTTTGTAGCAGCAAGAAAGCTTTCATCAACAGGTGCAAAAGTATCTCTCTTTTTTATAGGAGACAAAAACAAATTAAAGGGGGCAGCAAAGAAAAATTACCTCCGGTTAAACGGATTCCCGGTTGAGCAATACAATATAGAGTTCTTTGACAGAATTGTCGAGGCCAGTATAGAAAAATCAGATGCAATAATAGATGCCATATTCGGGACAGGCCTGTCAGGAAAAATCAGCGGAATACACAAAGAAATCATCCAGGGGATTAATCTCAGCAATAAAACAATTATAAGTGCTGACATACCATCCGGCATTAATGGCGACACAGGCGAAGTGATGGGCATCGCAGTAAAAGCAGATTACACTGTTACCTTCGGTTTGCCAAAAAGAGGGCACTTCCTCTACCCCGGAGCAGAACACACAGGAAAGCTGTATGTTTCCCGCATATCATATCCTCCCTCGCTATATGAAAATCCGGATATAAACGTTCAGCTGAACACGCCGGTAGAGCTTACGACAAGAAAAAAAGACACGCACAAAGGAAATTACGGAAAAGCGCTGTTCATAGCGGGCGGCAAAAACTATCTTGGCGCGCCAGTGTTTTGCTCGTATGCATTCCTCAAGTCAGGCGGTGGATTGTCGTACCTTGCAACGCCTAAAAGCATCGCGCCATTTATTGCAATGAAGGCAGACGAGGTCGTAATAATCCCTGCAGAGGAAACCAAAGAACAATCCATTTCGATGCAAAATCTGGATAATCTTCTAAAATTATCCGAACAAATGGACATTGTAGCCATTGGTTCCGGTGCAACTCTTGAAAAAGAAACAAAAGAATTTGTAAAAGAATTTGTAAAGCAAGTCGGTAGACCAGTAATTATTGATGGAGACGGATTAACGGCTGTTTCAGAAGAGATAAAAATACTCAAAAAAAGAAAAGAAGAGACTATTATCACGCCTCATATGGGAGAGTTTGCAAAAATCACGGGAAGAGAAATAAATGAAATAAAGAAAAACCGTATTAAAATTCTTCAGGAAAGCGCACAGGAACTCAACGCCACAATCATTCTGAAAGGAGCATTCACATTGACAGGCACAAAAAACGGTAAAATTTTTATCAACCTGTCCGGCAACCCTGGAATGGCCACAGCAGGAAGCGGGGATGTTTTAACAGGTACGATCGCTGCAATGTACGGACTTGGCCTGCCTATAGAAATTGCGGCAAGAACTGGCGTATTCATACATGGAATCGCCGGAGACTTAAAAGCAAAAGAAAAGGGGATAGACGGGATGACAGCAACAGATATTTTAGAAGGACTGCCAGATGCAATAAAATACTACAAAGAAAATTACGAAAGGATAAAGGAAACAAACTATGAAAGAATATATATTATTTGACAACATCGATATTTACACAAAAATAGTAAAAACCAAACCATTAGACACATTGGCAAACATTTTGCTTCTTTCATACCTTTCTCTTGCCAAAAAATACAATGAGGTCCTGGAATATACCATACAATTTGTAATAAATAGCAACATACAAAATAATATACTGATAGAAAATTTTCATCTTTTAGGCTACATCGGAATTGGGGACATTGAAAACAGTAAAGCCCAGGTAAAACTTAATCTTTCCATTGACCCGGAAAACGCTTATACCCATCTACTGAACAGTTTAATAGAAAAAAGAGAAGGCAGGGACTCTTGCGGTGAAATAGAAAAAGCTTATCTCTTCTTACCGGACACAGAAAAAGACATCTTTCTCAACGAACTAAATTTTAAAAAAGAAGAATTAGAAAAAGAGAAGGATCTGTACATCATTCCAGATGACATATACAAAAAGGAAGGACCGCTTGTAAAGAAAATTCAGGATGCCATCCAGCAGGATCCTGAAAATCCAATATTTAAAGCATCTATTGCAGAAGCGCTGTATAAAGCAGATAGAATGGAAGAAGCAAAAATGTACATAGACGCTGTGCTTGCACAATACTCCAATTACCCAAGGGCACTGTTTATTGCCAAAGAAATCGCAAAACTGCAGGCAGAAGAAGAAAAAGAAACAGAATATTTTGAAAAAATCCTTAACGTAGATTTTCTATCACCATATTTAGAGGAAAAAGCACAAGCGTTCATCGAAAAAAACGATCAAGGCAAATTCATCGAACTAAAAGAACTTTTCAAAAGCCCTGATAATCCATTTATAGCCTTCTTTAAAAAAGAAGCAGAAAACACTTTTCCTGAAAAAACCGAGGAGATAGCGCCGATAATCCGAACACAACAGATAGAAGACAACTTAAAAAATAGTTTTGACCTATTGAAAGAAAAAAAATACGCCGAATCATTAGCAGGATTTTTAAAAGAATTAAAAAAGAAATAACTCCTTAAAAGCAAAATAAATTTATTCAAAAGGAGGTGCATATGAAAATTCAATGGTTAGGCCATTCAAGCTTTTTGATAGAAACAAACGGGACAAAAATCCTCACAGATCCGTTCGATAACTCGATAGGGTATGCAACAATCTTTCCTGATGTAGATATTGTCCTTGTTTCGCACGAGCATTTTGACCACAACGCGGTAGAAAATGTCCCTTCATACAAGCAAGTCATTAAAGGAAACGTAGAAAAAGAAATTGAAGGAATAAAGATAAAGGGAATCGCCGGATATCATGATAACCAGAAGGGCTCGCTTCGCGGAAAAATAACAATGTTTAAAATTCAATTAGAAGACATATCACTGCTCCATCTCTCAGACTTGGGAGTACTGCTCACAAACGAACAGCTGGAAGAAATAGGGAAAGTAGACATAATAATGGTTCCCGTCGGCGGGAAATACACAATAGGGCCTGAGGAAGCATGGGCAGTTATAGCGCAGTTAAAACCAAAAATAGCTATCCCGATGCATTACAAGACACAGTTTCTTACGCTGGACATTCTCCCCCTGAAAAATTTTCTACAAGGCAATCCGTACAAAGAAAAAGATATCCTGGAAATTACCTCTTCTGCACTCCCTAAATCACTTCAAATTATAACGTTTCCTCCTCCGCAATAGGAAGACGTTTTCTTAAAAAACGTTCAGCAATAACAGCAGCAACAACCATTATTATTGCACCCCACTGATTGGGCGTAAGTAAGAGAAACCGGGTAGGAATATATCGAACGAATTCTACCGCAAAAAGCAACGGAGAAAATACATAGCAAAATAAGATAAACACCTGCCCGTGATATTTTCTACGCTTCATAACGTAAAAAACTATTACAAAAAATGTTATCCAGCCCGCAAGCGAATCAAGTAACTGCGCCGGGAAAAGGGCTGTATTTAAAACATCACACCCAGAACGCGGGTCTGTAAAAATATTTACAAGGGGAAAAACGTGAGGCCACCAATCAGGCACAACCAATCCATAACAGCAGCCGTTAAAAAAACAGGCAAATTTTCCAATGCCATACCCTATGGCAAGCCCTGGCGCTCCGATGTCAAGAAACTTCCAAAAAGAAACTTTATATCTTTTGACAGAGAGAAAAACAGCGATTATCCCTCCTAAAACTGACCCTTCAAATGAAAGCCCGCCTTCCCAGACAGCAAGGATGTGCTGGGGATTATCAAAATAAAATGAAACGTACGGAGAAGTAAGTATCCAGCATATTCTAGCACCAAGTATCCCGCCAACAATTGCCCATAAAGCAAGGTTAAGGAATGTGTCTTCATCTAACACCTTAAACTTATTAGAATAATGCAGTGCAACAAAGATGGCGACAATAACTGCAATTGCCACTATCACACCGTATGACTTTATAACAAAATTTCCTATCGTGATAAAAATTGGATGCATTTAAACAACCTCCTCTATCCGTAAATATCGTTAATTCCCTTTAAAGGGTCTTCTCTCTTCTCCTGAACTTCATCAAAAAAAGCTTTCCCGTATTCCCTCACCCGCATAGCAACAGGCATAGGTACAGTATGTCCAAAAAGAAGTGTTTCCTGCGACTGGAGTGTCCGCAAAATCTTTTTCAGCCGCTTCCCGCCGCCTACGCCCTGAAACACTGCATCTGTATCTCTCTCGTCCAGCAGTTGCAGTACAAACCGTGTACCTACCTGGGAAAGAACTTCAGAATCAATTTCACAGGGCCTCTGGTCAATAATAAATAAAGTTACATTAAACTTCCTCATCTCGCGTGCTATCGTTCCAAAAATATTCCTATCCCTTAAACCCGAAGAAAGGAACTTGTGCGCTTCTTCAATGACAATGACGATCCGCCGCTTTTCCCGTTCCTCTTCTGTAAGACTTGAATATTTTTCATGAATGCGCCGGGTAATGGCATTTGCAACAATAAAATAAGAAAGAGGGTCGCTTGCATATTTGCCGGAAAACTGGACTATAACGGAAACACCGCTCTTAAGATAATCAAGCATCTGCTCGATACTGCTTTCTTCATCCGTGTCCTGCAAAAATTCAAGGGAACTTAAACGGCTGACATGCCTGACAAGCGCGTTAAGAGAGCTGGCATTGACACCGATGCTTTCTGCTTCTTTTGCCACCTCTTCTTCACTTTTCCCCTGAAGAGAAAAAAGATATTTAATCCAGTTTCCGCCTTTTCTCCTGTGCACAAGAAATGCAGTTTCTTCGGATTTGCCTGAATAATGAAGAGACGAAGAAAGAAGGGAAAGGTCTTGCGGTTTAATGTGTTTAAGGGGAATATTTATATAATTATCCGCATCGGGATTAGTACCAACATCAAATACTTTTACCTTGCCCGGGAAAAATGATTTTAACGCAGGGAAACGCTTTTCGCCACTTTTTGCAGTAAACCCATACTCGTTATGCATATCAAAAACAAGAAGAGATGCAACATCATTTTTAATGATGCCTGAAAACACAATTCTTGCAAGGAATGTTTTACCCGAACCTGTTATGCCAAAAATCGCACTATTGCGTTCACAAAGCTTTTTAAGGTCAACATGAATCTTTTCCTCCATAGTAAGCGGGTTTCCTACAAAAAACGGAATAGCTGCTTTTTTCATAAAAACTGTTTCTAAATCCTCGCCCGTTGCCTTTCTTGCAATGGAAAAATGTTCAGGAATAGTTTTTATGGAAAGCACATTTCCACTACTATCCACCATAACGTATGGAGAAAGCGACATTTCGCTAAAAACAACAGGGCCAGTGAGCACATCTTTTTTGAAATCAGAATCTGGCGGGTCAAAAAAAACATCTTCATTTGCAGACATAATCCTCAAATCATCAATAATGCCAAAATACTGGTAGATCTTCCCCTGAATGACAACGAAATCACCAATTCGCAACGTTTCAGGAGAAACAAATTTATTCAGCCTTACTACAAAACCTTCGCCAACAGAACCCGCTTTAAGAAAACCTATCATTTATACTCTCCCAGAACGCCTATAAACCGCTTTAAAACAGCGTAGTCGTCGCGAAGAATAAGCGTAATCCTGCCTGCTATATCAAGCAAAGCGTCAGAACACTCGTCACTTTTAAGAAAGCTAATATAATTCTTAATGAGGCGCATAATTGCCTCGTCCCGCTCAGGAACTTTATCGCTATCAATACAAAAAAGAGTGTCGATAAAAGAATTGTTGCCAAAAATTTCTTTCATCTCATCGTCGCCGACCAGGTAAAGCAGGGAATGAATTTCAGGAAAATGCTCGGGCAATAAAAGCTGTCCCGTTTCTCCTTTTTTCCCGACAGGCACGGCACGGAATCCCCACTTCATCAGCTCGAAAATCTGCGGCT
>JAUXIC010000026.1 GCA_030621215.1 Caldisericota bacterium | reverse complement strand
TGCCATAAACTGTGAACAATAAAAGCTAATCAGATTATTTTCCGAAGGGGGAGGTAAAAAATCCCTCCTCCCCCTCCTTCCATTAATAAAAAAGTTAATAGTAGGCTAAAAACCTAATGGCGGTTAAGAATAAAAAAAAATTTTTTAAAAAAAGCTAAAATTTATGCTTTTTTACTTGACAAGCGAAAAAAAACTGTTAAAATGGGATAACATTGAAAACTAAATAGTGTTAACGTACCAAGAAGCTTTGATCCTTTGTTCCCAATGTGGGCGTCACGGGGCAAAGAGGAGCTAATGACGCAACCGGCTTGGTTTTTTTGTCTAAGGATACTTAAGGCAAAAACCAGGTTATACGTGGTACCAAGAGGCGTTGAATCCTTGTTTAAATTTGGGCGCTAGAACAAGGACGAGCCAGTAGCGCAACCGGCTTGGTTTTTTATTTTGCCAAATCTCTCTCAAGCATGGAAGCTACTGCACGCCAGAAATTTTGGAGCCCAAATGGAGAGAGATGAAAAAAGTAGCCTGGTTATCGAGACGAAAAGCAATAGTGAGCGGAGTAATAGTCATATTTGTTGTTATGATTGCTCCCCTAAACCTATTTAGTATATTTTCAACTAATTATCAAAGTGAAACTCACTATATCTATATCGATGCCAATGAATCTGAAGGGACAATTGTTTTCAACCCGATAAAAACTGATGATACGATTTTTGTTTCCTTAAGAACTTACAATCGAAGCGATTCAGTAAATATTAATTTAAATAGTCAGGCATTTGAAATAATATCCCAAAGAACTCTGAATTTACCGGATATGGAAGCAGCCGATTATAAACCTCTTGATTTTGGCAGAGTCTATAAATATGAACTTCTTTCTTTAAAATCCGGGCAGAATGAAATATCGTTCTCATTATCGGGAGATAATGAAATAAAAGTTATCATTCCCGTTGAAAACAGAAAATCTGTGGTACAATCCGTTTCGGCTAGAGAGTTGGTTAAGAGGCCGCCGCGGGTTAGCGTTCTCAAGCCAGTTGTTGTCCTTGTGGATTTCAGAGATTCAGCTGCAGATTACAGTGTTTCAACTCCCATTTTTTATCAAAATCTTCTCTTTGGTGAAGGGACTAAAAGCTTATATGATTATTATCTGGAAAATTCTTTAGGCAAACTTGAAGTGAGAGGTACAGTTTATGCAAATTCCAGTTCAGATGCCCAATGGTTTACAGCGCCAGAACCGTATTCATATTATGTAGGATCATCCAATGGAATGGGTGTATACCCGCACAATACACAAAAGCTGGTTGAGGATATTATTGATATAATTGATCCTGTTGTAGATTTCTCAAAGCATGACGGCGACGGCGACGGAGTTGTAGATGGGATTTTTATTATTTATGCCGGCAGACAGGCAAGCTCTCAATATCCTGATAAAATATACCCTCATATGTGGTCAATTATGGCTGAGAAAAGAGACGGGAAAATAATTTGTGATTATGACATACTTCCTGAGTACAGATACGAACCAGGAGATGCAACAATTGGGCCATTCTGTCATGAATTTGGACACATACTTGGCGCAATCGACCTTTATGATTTAGATGGGTTATCATATTTTGAATATGATGGCGAAAAATCCAATGGCCTTGGAAAGTGGAGCATTATGGCAAATGGAACATGGGGGGCGACAAAACGCTCAGGCGATACTCCTTCGCACTTCGATGCATGGCATAAGATAAAACTTGGATGGATTGAGCCGATTATTATTACCGGTGATTTAAAATCTGTTTCTATCCCTGCTATTGAGCTTGAGGAAGGCAAAATTTATAAGTATGTTTTGGAATCAAATCCGGATGAATACTTCCTTATCGAAAACAGGCAGCAAATAGGTTTTGACTCAAAGTTGCCCGGTGCAGGAATTTTAATATACCACATTGATGAATCTGCAACTTCAAATAGTTATGCATGGTCTCCGTTTGACGAAACTCCGAATGAGGGGCATTATAAAGTTGCTTTAGTACAGGCAGATGGCTTGTGGGATCTTGAACGAAAAAAGGACTACGGGGATGACGGGGATCCTTACCCGGGATCTACTGGCAATAGAGTATTCTCTATGGATACTTTGCCAAATAGCAACCTGTACAATGGCACGCCTACTTATCTTAAAATAAGCAACATTAGTGATTGCGATTCATATTTAACTATCACTGTCGATTTCTCTATACTTGGAGATTAACATATAACGGGCTGTATCGTCTTTAATCTTAGAGTCAGGCATTTCTCTATTTTCTTATCCTTTATTCTGGTCTCAATTTATTTTCCTAACCATTGGCTCTATCAGTTGGTTGTGGAAAATCTGTTTTTAAATATAATGAAATTATGATGGTAAAAGTATTATTTTTTGCAGAGGCAAAGAGAATTGTTGGGAAAGGTGAAGTAGATTTAGACTTTGCCGGGAAAACAGTTCTGGACATTAAAGAAGAACTTTTGGAAAAATATCCCTCCCTTGAAACATCGTTTAATAGTGTTGTATTTGCTGTTAATGAACAATATGTAGCGGAAGGCACTGCATTAAAAGACGGAGATGTGTTGGCTGTGATACCGCCTGTGGGAGGTGGATAGATGATAAAAATACTGAAAGAAAAGATTGATATACTCCATTATACAGAACTGCTGAAAAAAGATGATGCAGGTGCTATTGTTACTTTTTTGGGTGAACCGAGGAAAAGCACCGAAGACGGGGATGTCATATCAATAAATTATACTGCTTACGAAACAATGGCACTGAGTGAAATGGAAAAAATCGAGCAGGAAGCACTTGGCATTAATGGCATAAAAGAAGTGATTATTATTCATAGGATTGGAGAAGTTCCTTTACAGGAAGCTTCTTTATTTGTGGGTATTTCTTCTGCGCATCGGGAGCAGGGCTTCAGGGTATGCAGTATGGTTGTGGACAGGATAAAAGAGAAAGTGCTCATCTGGAAGGAGATTAAATATGCGGGAAGTAGGGATAGTCAGGCGCATAAAGGGTGAATTTGCAGAGTTAAGAGCGGCAGCAGAAGGCGAATGCAGCGGTTGTGCAGGAGAAAAAAGCTGCGGATCGTCTTCTCTCTGGGAAAATAATAAAGCTACAATTATTGTAAAAAACGATATTTACGCAAAGGAAGGAGATCTTGTGGCATTTGAACTAAGTGAAGCAGATGTCCTTACCGGGGCTTTTATTATATACGTGATACCGTTTTTATTTTTTGCTGCTGGCGTTATTTTAGGCGTTACCTTAGAAAAAAGTTTTGGCTTTAAACTTGGAAGTTTGGAAAATGCATTATCTGTTGTTACATCAGTCATATTCCTTGGAATCGGAATGCTTGTTGTACGAAAGAAAGACAGGGAACAGAAAGGGCATTCTTACATAACAGAAATTCTCTTAAAAGATGGAGATGCTTCGCGCTTTAACAATTCATGTTGATTAAGCGTAGTTTATTTTATTTCTTGAAAATCTGTTGCCGAGGAGTGGTAATTTATATTCATTTCCTTTAGTTTTGATTGCACAAAAAGCGCTGCTTCTATGCGCATCTTCTGAAGCTCACATCCTGTTTTATATGGCTTAAATATATCTCCGTTTATACTGTAATTATTTGCAAGGCATCCGCCGGAGCAGTAAAAACGCGCCCAGCAGTACGCGCACTCTTCTTTGTTAAACAAAAAATTTGCAGCTTTAAATTTTTCTTCGGTTGTTTTATTTGAAATCCCATTATATATGTCTCCCAATTTCATTTCATTTATTCCATCAAACTGATGACAGGGGTATATGCTTCCATCAGGAGAAACGGCAAGGTATTCTACGCCTGCGCCGCATCCATGGATTCTCTTTTGTATGCACGGGCCTGCTTCAAGGTCTATGTTAAAGTGGAAAAAGCGCCATTCTTTTTCTTTCTGTGATTCTACGTATTCTTTGGAAAGTTTTTCATATTCATTTTTTAAACCGGGTAAATCCTTTTCAGAGAAGCCTATCTCTTTATCTTTTGTTACTACCGGCTCAAGCGAAATAAAATCAAACCCAAGATTATGTAAATCCATTGCTGTTTTTGCAATGTGGGGCGTTTTTTTTGTGTATGTGCCCCTTACATAATATCCTGTAGAGGTTTTTCTATGTTCTGTAACTATTTTTATTTTTGGATAAACAAGGTCAAATGTGCCATTTTTGTCTCCCAATATCCTGAATTTGTCATTTACTTCTTTTTGGCCGTCCAGGCTTAACACTATGCTTATGTCATTATCGTAGAGGAATTTTTCTATCTCTTTTGTAATAAGAGAGCCGTTTGTCGTAATTGTAAAACGCCATTCTTTGTCTGGATATGTTTTTCTTGCATACTGGACTGTTTTTTTGATGACGGTAAAAGCAAGCAGGGGTTCTCCGCCAAAGAAATCCACCTCTAAATGTTGTCTTCCCTTAGAGTTCTTATACAGGAAATCAATGGATTTTTTTGCAACATCCCAGCTCATCAAGGCGTTTTTATTGCCGTAGTTTCCCTGCTTTGCAAAGCAGTATTTGCAGGCAAAGTTGCACGCGTGGGCAATGTTCAGGCAGAGAGATTTGAGGAAAAGCTCAGATTTAAAATACTCAGGCGAAGAGGAAAAGAGCAAATTTTCTTTTATAAGCTGCCCGATCTCTTTTCTTATGTTTGAAACTTCTTTTCCGTATTCTCTGAAAAGTATTTTTTCGGTTAAATCAAATGATTGTTTTTTAATGAGCGTGTTGATGAATTTATATGACATTTCATCAAGCGTGAATAAAGAACCCGTGTTTACATCAACTGCAAAATGTTCTCCATTGAATATAAATGTGTGGACATTTTCTTTTGGGAAAGCATCATACATCAAGCTACCAGATCCATCTTTTTATCGGTTTTTTGATTTCGCAAACCTGATTGCCTATTGTTACGCTTGTTTTGCAGGCTGATTTGCAAGGAGTTTGACACTCTCTGCAATCGTGCTTTTTATCAATATTCCAGAAAGGTTTTTTAACAACTATTTTTATATGTTTCATTTGCTACCTCCATTTTGTTTAATTATAATTCAAATTGGATACTAAGGCAAGTACCTTTATAATGTTGACAAAATTTTAACTCAATGTAAAATTCAACAAAAGAAAGAAGGTGAAGATTTGAAAAGTAAAGACATAAGGGAGAATTTTCTTGTTTTTTTTGAAAATAAAAACCATTTGAGATTAAAAAGTGCATCGCTTATTCCCCAGGACCCAACGCTTTTGTTTACTTCAGCGGGGATGGTTCCCTTGAAAGCTTATTATCTTGGCGAAGAGGAGCCTCCAAGTAAACGCATAACGACAGTGCAAAAATGTCTGAGAACAAACGACATAGATAATGTAGGATATACAGCGCGACACCATACATTTTTTGAAATGCCGGGCAATTTCTCCATAGGCGATTATTTTAAAGAAGAAGCAATCCCCTGGGCGTATCAGTATGTGACAGAAGTATTGAATTTACCGAAAGACCGTTTGTGGATTTCAGTATACAAGGATGATTTAGAGTCAAAAGAAATCTGGAAAAAAGTAGGTATTGCTCCTGAAAAGATTATTTTGCTTGGCGAAGAAGATAATTTCTGGAAGATGGGCGCTGTCGGGCCTTGCGGCCCTTCCTCTGAAATTTATTTTGACAAAGGTATAAGAAAACCGGGGGAAGAAAAACAGCTTCCCGGAGATGACGGTGAGAGATTTTTGGAATTCTGGAATCTTGTTTTTACTCAATTTGACAGGCAGGCTAACGGGGAATTTAAGCCATTGCCGAAGCAAAACATTGATACAGGCATGGGGCTTGAGAGAATTACAAGTATTATAGAAGGAGTTGAAACGGATTTTGAAACAGATCTTTTTTTACCTCTCATTAAAAAAATTGAAGAGATAAGTAGAGAGAAGTATGGGATTGATGAAAAAAAGGACCGTTCTTTCCGTGTCATAGCTGACCATATAAGAGCCATTTCTTTTCTTATTGCCGAGGGACTGGTTCCGAGCAATGAAAAAAGAGGATATGTGTTGAGAAGACTGATACGAAGGAGTGCGCTTTTTGGAAGGGGATTAGATCTCGAAGAATCGTTTCTTCATCGCATTGTCCCTGTTGTTGTAGATTCTCTTGATGCATTTTACCCGGAACTTGAGGAAAATAAAGATAAGATAATTTCTAATATAAAAAGCGAAGAAGAGCGGTTTAACCTGACATTAAATGCAGGGTTTGAATATTTTAAAGACCAGCGCAAGAAGATAGAAGCATCAGGCGGGAAAGAGTTTTCTGCGGAAGCTGCATTTTATCTGTACGATACGCTTGGTTTTCCAATAGAGCTTACTAAATTGCTGCTTAAAGAGCATGAACTTAACTTTAATAATGAGAAGTTTGATGGATACCTTGAGGAGCAGCGGGAAAGGGCAAGAAAAGCGTTTAGCGGAGGGAAGAGTTTTACGGAGAGAGTCAATTTTGTCAAGATAAAAGAGGAGATAGGCGTGACTGACTTTGTCGGGTACGATGCTCTTTCATCGAAGGTTAAAGTAAAAGGTATTTTAAGAGAAGGTGATTTAGTTAATTCGGCATCGGGAGAAGAAGAAATTTCTGTCGTGCTTGATAAAACGCCTTTTTATGCTGAAGGCGGCGGACAGACAGGAGACAAAGGGATTATAAAAAATGAAAAGTTTACATTTGCAGTGGAAAATACCGAAACTCCGATTAGCGGCTTGATAATACATACAGGCAGGGTAAAGAGCGGGTCCATTAAAGTGGGAGATACGGCAGAAGCATCTGTCGATCCGGAAAGAAGGCATGCAATTATGCGGGCGCATACATCTGTGCATATATTGCAGGGAGTGCTGAGGAATTTTTTCGGAGAAAATATCGGGCAGCAGGGCTCTGCTGTTTATCCTGATGAATTTCGTTTCGACTTTAATTTTACAGGCAAGATGGACGATGAAATATTTGGCAAGATTGAAAGAGAAATGAATGATATTATAATCAACAGGATTCCTGTTTGTATTAAAGAAATGACACTTGATGAGGCGAATAAATCCGGTGCTCTTGCATTTTTTGGCGACAAGTATGGAGATACTGTAAGGGTTGTCGACATAGGCGGGATAAGTAAAGAATTTTGCGGGGGAACACATGTTCCCGATACGGGGGATATTCACTGCGTAGTGCTTACGTCTTTCAGGAGTGTTGCATCTGGCATAAAAAGAATAGAGGGGCTTTCAGGCAAAAAAGCTTATAAGGCGATGTTGGAAAAAGGAAGAATCCTTAAAAAAATGGCGAAAATTTTATCAGTGGACGAAAAATTCGTTTCAGACCGTATGGAAGAAATTTTCGCTGAAAATAAAGAACTGAAGCGTGAATTGCACCAATTTAAGTTAAAGGGCATTGAATCAGCATTGGACGATGTTATTTTAATTACAGAAAAAGACGGTGTTCCTTTTTACTTTAAGGAATTTCATTCGGTTTCATTTGTAGAATTGCGCAAGGCGTTGGATATGGCAAAGAAAAAGTTGAAGAAAGGAGTCGTACTGTTCAGTTCCGTTGGACCCGATAAAGTTCTTTTGCTTGTAGGTAAGCTGGCGGACGAAAATGTTTCAAGCATTGAAATTTTTAATAAGATATCTTCTCTTCTTGGTGGAAGAGGAGGAGGAAACGAACGTTTGGCACAAGGCAGTGGCACTGAGAGCATAAGCGTGGAAGATCTTAAAAAGAAATTGTAAAGCGGGTGAATAAATGAAAGAAAAGGGAGTAATTGTTGCACTTGATATTGGTACAGGGAGAATTGGCATGGCTGCAAGCGATTCTTTGCACATAACCGCAAATCCTGTTGCTGTGATTCCAAGAGACGGAAATGAATTTGAAGCAATAGAAAAGCTGTTAAAATCTTACAATGCAAAAACCGTTGTCATAGGCTTTCCCAAAACATTGAAAGGAGAAGTGGGCTTTCAGGCAGAAAAAGTGCTTGCCTTTGTAAATAGGTTAAAAAGAGACTTAAGTGATGTAGAAATCATTCTCTGGGATGAGCGTTTTACTAGTGTTATAGCACATAAAATGTTCAAGCTGCTGGGTGTCGGGTCTAAAAGAGAGCGTGCAACAAAAGATGTTGCCGAAGCTTTGTTAATCCTTCAAAGTTATCTGAATTACAGAGGGAGGGGAAAAAATTAGAAAGTTCAGAAGAATAATTCTCCTCATTATTTCTTTTCTTATTTTTTTGACTGTTTTCGTTGAAATATATCCGGGATCGATTACAGGCAAGAGCGAAGGACTGCTTGATATCCCGGAAAATGTTACAGTGAAAAAGATAGGAACATTATTGAAGGAAAATGGTTTTATTCTTGACCCGGTTGGTTTTTCCATTATTGTCAAAATCAAGGGAGAAGAGAGGAATTTAAAAAGTGGACAATACTATATTACCGGGGTACGCAGTATTTTTGATATCATCGATACACTTAAACAGGGGGTATTGCCGGAAGATATAAAAGTAACCATTCCAGAAGGGTTTAACGTGAGAGATATTGCGGAAAGGCTTTACGAAAAGAACGTAATAGAAGACAAAGAGTCGTTTATCAAAGAAGCAGGGCAGTATGAAGGATATCTTTTTCCTGATACATATTTGTTTACAGAAAAAATGACGAATAGCGATGTAATAAACAGATTCGGGGAAAGATTTTTAGAGGTTCTGCCAGACGGCATTAACGAAAAGGCAGCGGAAAAGGGATTGACTCTGGAACAGGTCATTATCCTTGCTTCTATTGTTGAAAAAGAAGTGCGTTTTGACGAGGACAGGCCTCTTGCGGCAAGTGTGTTTTTAAATAGGATGTGTGTCGGAATGCTGCTTCAGGCAGATTCTACAATTGTTTATGTGTTGCCGGAGCATAAGCAATGGCTTTCCGACGAAGATTATGATATAGATTCCCCGTATAATACATATAAATATGCCGGGCTTCCTCCAATGCCTATATGCAACCCGGGAATAAAGTCTGTCATCGCTGTGCTTGATGCCCCTGATACAAATTATTATTACTTTATGACAACACCGGAAGGGAAAGCAATATTTGCACGAACCTTAGAAGAACAGAACAGGAATCTTGCAAAGTATTATGGTGGATAATTGTGCACAGCGCAGAACATAGTGAACAAATAAAGGAAAGAGAAGTTTTGAGAAAAATCCATATAGATAAACGGTATACCTGGTTTGTCCAGGCGTTGCTTTCCGATACCGGGCTTGTTGCGCTTTCTTTGGGAAACAATGAAGAGGTGTCCATTTTTTATGACAGGAAAGTAGAAGATGAAGTGCTAAATTACCTTCATGAAATTGAACAATTTTGTTGTTTTGAATTTTATTAAAAAGATTTATAATAAAGTCAAGGGAGAATGCATAATATGAGCGCATTTTTAGGGAAAAGGAATTACAAGGCAGTCCTGCAAAAATTTATAGCGCAAGGGCATTTTGATGAGGCGCTTAAAGAAGCTGTGGAGGAGGGGGACTATTTTTATGATAAAAATGATCCCAAAAGTGCCTTGCAGGTGTACCTTGATCTTTTAAAGATGTGTGAAAATATCAATACGCTTCCTTCGTCATTTCATGGAAAGGTCTACGACAAAACTATACCGCTCTTTTTTGAGTTAGATGATACTAAAAATGGCATTCATTACACATTTCTTTTGGTAGACGAGAAGCTTAAACATAATGAAAAAGAAGAAGCCGTTAATCTTATATCTATTTTACAGAGTAAATTTCCCGGAAGGATGGAAATTGCTCTAAAGGCCGTAAATGTGCATGTGGCTGCAGGGCAGCTTGAAAATGCGTTTAATATTGTGAACAAATTTATTGAAACAAAAGGGGCTACCCCAGCGCTAATTGAGCTTGCCGGAGTATTGCTTTTTAATTTAAAGAAGTATGAAGATGCAGAAAATTATTTCAATGTACTCCTTAAGTTGAAACCAGATAATGAAGTAGCGCTAAAAAGACTTTCTGAGATACTCGAGCTTAAAGACTCTGAAACTTCTTCTGCTGAAAAAGGCATAAAGGTTGAGGTAGAACCTGCAAAGGAATTTGCTGTCAAAGAAGGCATTCTGCCCGTACAACCCTCAGTTGATACATCCGGCAAAAAACCTCCCTTAACTCCGTTAGAAGAAGAGTTGGAACTCAAAAAAACGGCAGCTCCCGGTGAAAAACAAGAGAAGATACCTGCCGCAAAAGAGCCGTCTACTGTGAAAGTGCAGGCACCAGGCGCTGGAATGACAGAATTTACATTTTCTAATGACCCGGAGTATATAAAAGGCTTAAAATGTATGAACAGAGGAGCCGAAGAAGAAGCAAAAAAATTGCTTGTAAATGTAGCAGAAAGGTATGCAAAGGTAAATTTTATAGAAGCAGAGCATATCTATAATAAAGTTTTACTTATAGATCCTGGTAATGTAGAAATAATTAGAAGACTCTCACATCTCAGCGAAGAAAGCGGGAAAAAAGAAGACGCGGTTTTTTATCTGAGAATTGCCTGCAAATATGCAAAAGGCGAGGAAAAGTTTGATATTCTTTACAAAATAACGAACCTTCTCCCACAGGATAAACAGCTGAAAAAGGATTTTTACGATATGCTTGTTAATCTTGACAAAAAAGACGAAGCAGTATCTATGTTTCTTAGAATTGCAGACACAGAGCCAAATGTCAGTAGTCTTTCGGAGCCGCTTTTCCATTTAATTAAAGAGGATGTTGAATATTTAAGAACGGTGAGCAAATATCTTAGGAATAAAAGTCTTAGCGACAAGACAACATTCCAGTATTTCTACACACTGGGTAAAATCCTGTGCAGCACGAATGAAGTAGCTGAAGGCATAAGATGGCTTATATCTGCGCATAGAATTGACAAGCTTTCTCTTGAGGACTACCTGGAACTGGCCAATTATATTGCTGATATCCCTGACGCTGTGGAAAAAAATATTGTTGCTAAAGCGCTATACAGCTGTATGGACGACATAGTGGATCTTTCCAAGAAAGAGCAGATAATTGAATTACTGCTAAAATTAGATCCGTCTAATAAGCTGTTTTTGCTGAAAAAAATTTACCTCCTCGAGCGAAAAGGTGATACAAAGAAACTGGTTGAGGTATTTTTAGAATTTGTTGATTTAAATCCTGTCGCTAACGTCGATTTTGTATGCGATGAAGCAAAAAAACTGGCTGAAGAGCTTACCGTAAAAGAGCTGATAAAAATTGCACAATTTTTTGAAATAGCTGATCGCTCTGATAAAGCAGTTGAGATATATGAATTAATTCTAAAGAGAGAGCCAGATAGCAAAGAAGCTGCGCTTAACATGTTCATTGTACATCTTGAGAATGAAGAAGCAGATAATATAGTAGATTTTTTTGATAAGTTTACGCCTTCTCATCTTTTTTTCTCATCGCTTGAAAAAGTAATAAAAAAATATGAAGAAAAAAGGACGAAGGATTCTTTAAACTACAACGTGCATTATGTTTTGGGTTTCCTGTGCTTTATTGTTGAAAGGTATGAAGAAGCGATTGCAGCTTTTCAGTTCGTTATACGGTCAGAGCATTATATTCCGCTTATGTGTCTGTTTTTGGGTATGAGTTTTGAAAAGATAGGTCTTTTTGATTTTGCGACAAAGCAGTATGAAAAAGGTTTATCTTTAAAAGATCTGACTGATAATGCTAAAGCACATTTATTATACAGGAGCGCGCTTCGCAAAAAATTTGACGGGAGCATTGATGAATGTAAAAATTTACTGGAAGAGGCATTGAAAATTGCTCCAGATTTTAAATTGGCAGAGGAAGCTCTTTCTTCTGCAGCAGGCGATGGAAAGGTGATACAAATGGAAGGAGGAGACAAAGCATGATTTCATCAAGAAAAAATGATAAAGTTGGGAAGATTCTTGTAGATAAAAAATTTATTACTGAGGAAGAGTTAAAGCAGGCTCTAAAGATACAAAAAGTAACGCACGAGCCATTATTAAAAATCCTTATCGATACAGGGTGCATTACGGATGAGCAGGCAGCCCAGACTTTAGGTATCCAATGGGGGATGGAGTATGTGGACGTTTTGAATTACCCTGTTGACAAAGAAGCATTACACACTTTAGATCCCAACAGAGCAAGGTATTACGGCATTTTTTTGTTGAAGAAAGAGGGAGGCAAGTTTCATGTAGCAATTTCTGACCCGACCAATATCGAAGCCATGGATTATGTGAGGCTTACCTTAGGTGAGAATATTATCTTCCATGTGACTACGCGTGCTAACGTAGAGCAAGCCATCGAAAAACATTATGAAATGGAAGATGCGCTTAAAAAGGCGGAAGAAGAAGCTTTTCCATCTGCTACAATTCTTAAAGAAGGCGATGAATTTGATATTAGCAAGTTGCGGGAAATGGGGGAAGAAGCGCCCATAGTGAGGATTGTAAACAGCATTATAACGGAAGCAATTCTCCAGGGTGCCTCAGATATCCATATTGAACCACTGGAAGCAATTTTGCGTACGCGTTATAGAATAGACGGTATTTTGTATGAGCATCAAAGCCTTCCCAAAAAAATCCAGCCCGGCGTCACATCCCGTGTGAAAATATTATCCAATATGGATATTGCCGAGAGAAGATTGCCGCAGGACGGAAGAATTTCTTTAAAATTTGAAGGAAGAAGAATTGATTTCAGGGTTTCTTCCCTGCCTACCGTGCATGGCGAAAAGATTGTTTTGAGAATACTGGATGCCACTTCTGCTCTTATGCCGCTTGAAAAGTTGGGTTTTTCTGCAGAAAATTTTAGAAAGTTTGAAGATGCTATTGCGCAGCCTTACGGCATGGTACTTATTTCAGGCCCGACGGGGTCAGGTAAAACTACTACGCTTTACTCGGCTTTAAGCAGGCTGAACGCAACTGCGAGAAATATTGTTACAGTGGAGGATCCCGTAGAATACAGGTTGAAAGGTATCAATCAGGTACAAGTGAATCTTAAAGCCGGCGTTACATTTGCAAATACTCTTCCTTACATATTAAGGCAGGACCCTGACATTATATTGATAGGTGAGATTCGAGACAGAGAAACAGCGCGTATTGCTATTGAAGCTGCTCTAACGGGGCATCTTGTATTTTCTACGATTCATACAAACGATGCAGCGTCAATCCCAACGCGTCTTATCGATATGGGCATAGAACCGTTCCTTGTTGCTTCGTCGCTTATCGGGGCCACTGCCCAGAGGCTTGTAAGGAGGATTTGTAAGGAGTGTAAGGTGCCATATGATCCCCCAAAATCTGTTTTAGAACATGTTGGCCTGGATATTAGCAAAATCGAAGGTTTATCTTTTTATAAAGGGGAAACGTGTGACAAATGCAACCATACTGGATATAGAGGGAGGCTGGCTGCACAGGAATTTCTTTCTATTTCTCCTGAGGTTCAAAAACTTATCCTTAATCATGCCAGTGCCAGGGATCTTCGGGAAAAGGCAAGAGAAGAGGGAATGAAAACACTTCTGGATGACGCACTTGCAAAGGCTGCAGAAGGTGTTACAACGATTGAAGAAGTGTTAAGAGTAGTTTCTACTGTGGAGGTATAAAATGATAGAATTAAATGATTTGCTTGTATTATCCGCAAAGAAAGGGGCATCTGATATTCATCTTACTGCAGGATTGCCGCCAGTTTTGAGAGTACATAAAAGACTTATTTATGTTGGCGAGGAAAGACTTACCCCGGAAGACATGACGGAAATGATTTTTTCTATCATGCGGGACAGGCAAAAAAAGTTGTTCCAGGAGAATCGCGAATATGATTTTTCATACGGAGTGAAAGGAGTAGCGCGCTTTAGGATAAACGTATTTTATCAAAGAAGTTCCATTGCTGCTGCGTTCAGGAGAGTTCCTTTTGAGATACCACCTCTTGATTCGCTTGGAGTGCCGGAAGTCGCACAGAATCTTGTAAATTTGGAAAGAGGACTTGTCCTTGTTACCGGGCCTACAGGGCACGGGAAATCAACGACGCTTGCTTCAATGGTTGAAGAAATCAATAAAGGGAAATCAAAGCATATTGTTACAATTGAAGACCCAATTGAATATTTGTTTCAGCATAAAAATTCTGTTGTTGTCCAGAGAGAGTTAGGCACTGATACGCTTTCTTTCCCTGGTGCTTTGCGGGCAGTTTTACGGGAAGACCCGGACGTCATTCTTGTAGGAGAAATGAGGGATCTTGACACAATAGCAACGGCTCTTACTGCCGCAGAAACCGGGCACCTCGTGCTTACAACACTTCATACAAACTCTGCTGCCCAGTCGATTGATAGAATTGTTGACGTTTTTCCTCCGCATCAGCAGGAGCAGGTAAAGACACAGTTGGCAGGAGTATTGGTTGCCATATTATCGCAGCAGCTCATACCGCGCACTGATGGCGGCGGCCTTGTTCTTGCAACTGAAGTGCTTGTGGCAACTCCCGCTATAAGAAATCTCATCAGGGAAGGCAAAACCCATATGATTTTATCTGCGATCCAGACAGGATCAAATGTGGGAATGCAGACAATGGAGCAATCTTTAGAGAAATTGGTAATGAATGGCTCAATTTCATACGAAGACGGGCTAAGGTATGCATTTAACAAAGAAAATTTTAGACGTCTTATGGGAAGGTGATTGAAATGGCAATGTTTACTTATAAAGCAGTTACGGCTGCAGGAACCACTGAAACCGGAAGGGTGGATATGGCTAACCCCTCTGAAGTGGCTGATGTTTTACGCGGGAAAGGATACAGGGTTATATATATAAGGGAATTAAAAGGGATTGGCGCTGGCGGCCGGAGCTCTGCTGGCAAAAGCGAAGGAGGCTTTCTTTCAAGATTTATTACAGTTTCAGTGAGGGATTTATCTATTTTTACAAATCAATTCGGCACGATGCTTAATGCGGGCTTGTCCCTTTCAAAATGCTTGAGTGTGCTTGAAAAGCAAACGGGGAACAAGAAATTTGCCGGTATAGTACATTCTGTGCTGGATAGTGTGCGTGGAGGGGAATCGTTGTCTCAGGCGCTTGCTAAATACCCGGATGTGTTTTCTAGTTTATATATAAGTATGGTGCATTCAGGGGAAACAAGTGGCGAGCTGGGCGATGCTTTACTGAAGATGAGCGCATTTCTTCAGCGCGATTATGAAACGAAAAGCAAGTTAAAAGGGGCAATGATGTATCCTGTTGCTGTACTTGGATTTGCAGTGCTAATTGTTATTGGTCTTTTTATATTTGTTATTCCCCGTTTTCAAGGTTTCCTTACCCAGTTGGGTGCGCCGCTGCCAGGGCCTACAAAAATAGTTTTTGCTGTGGCTGATTTTCTTATACATAGGGGATGGATAGTTGTAATTATTGTAGTTGTCGCATACATTATTTATGCGAGGTGGCAGAAGACGCCCAATGGGAAAAGGCGGACTGATGCAGGAAAATTAAAAATGCCTTTACTGGGGGAGCTTAACAAAAAAGCGGCAATGGCGCGGTTCAGCGATACTGTTTCTACGCTTTTTGCTTCGGGCATTCCGCTTATTAACGTGCTGGAAACAGTGAAAGGCGTCATCGACAATGTCATTATATCGGATGCAATAGGAGACATTGTCGTTAGCATCAAGAAGGGCGAATCTCTTTCGGCATCTCTTGACCGCAGTGGGATGTTTACCGTGATGGTAGTTGAGATGACAAGTATAGGAGAAGAAAGCGGAAGCCTGGATAAAATGCTGAGAAAAGTGTCGGAGTTTTATAATGAAGAAGTGGATTATATGATAAACAACATTACAGCTCTTATAAACCCTATAATGATGGTCTTTGTGGGAGGTATTATCGGTAGTGTTCTTATTGCTTTGTACCTTCCCATATTCCAGATGGCGGGGTATGTTCAATAGAGGTCATTGCCGCTCCTTTTTGTCATTCTGAAGGGAATCGTTCCGCCCTTGATGTCATTCTAGATGGAGCGTAGCGACAGAAGAATCTCATCTTTTGTTTTTTTCTT
>JAUXIC010000078.1 GCA_030621215.1 Caldisericota bacterium | reverse complement strand
GATAATGAAAATTCCATATTGTTATTTTCTGAACTAAATTTATTTTCTTATACAAAGACAGGTGACAGTGAAGCGAAACTGGATGATTTAAAAAAGGATTATCTTGAGCTCGCTCCAGATGATTTCTCAAGCCGTGAAATACTGTCTGCCGTATTTATTTCAGCAGTAAGACAGGACGGAGCAGTACTTGCTTATACAAAACCTGCAGAACCTGAGATAGAGATACAATATACTCTGAAAAGCGCTGGAAAGGGTAGTTTTTATGAAACTCAGAGAGTGGTAAAGCCCACAGATAAAATTGATACATATTTTTTGCTTGATCCGCTTACGCAACCGCATAGCGAGCGGCTCAATATGTACGACATATCGATGGTGTACGACGTAAAGCCTTGTTTTGCGAATACAATTGCTATGCGTACACGCCAGGACAATCCAAATCTTGATTTTGATGGTTTTTTTGTAGATATACCCGATGTAATTCCCGATGAACACTATCGTGATTCTATTGTGAATACACTTGAAAGAGTGCAAAAAGATTTACATTCCAGCGGGAAATTGCTCATCATTGAAAATTTAAATGATTCCACTCTGTCTTTCGGGGAATTTGGAGATATTGTAGGTATTGTTGTAAATGGAGGTCTGGATGAAAATTTGCTGCGAAAAGCAAGAACGATGTATCCCGATAAGACAATATTTGTTACAATCGACGGACATTTTTCTCAGGACAATATCGCAAAAATGCTGGATACATTGGTTTTTTACGGAATATATCCAGAATTTCGAAGAGATACAGACCAGGGCGACTTTGTCTATTATGAGGATGTTTTAAGAAGCAGCAAAACAGCAATTATAAGTGCCCTTGCCAGCATAACTGCATTAAACCAGGCAGGCTATAAAGGAGAAGTTGAGCTGAATAATTGTGAGGTAAATCAGTTTGGCGATTTCCCTTATATCTTTTTCACTGTAAAAGGTTGCGATACTGTGCTTGAGCTGAACAGAGAACAGTTTAACATCGATGAGGTATTTACAGTACTGGACGGGGTAAGCAATGAGAGCATTTTATTCGATGAAAGCGGCACTGCAATTAATATTCCCTTAAACACGGAAACCAGGATTGTAAGGATTTCCGAAAACGAATTTGCACCGGTTTATCTGCCAGAAGCTTCATTTCTTACACATACTTCTCTAAAGAAAGTTGCTGTTAGAGTTATCAATGCCGGTGAGCGGGAAGGAAATGCCGCTGTAAAAATCAAATCGGGCGGAGTAGAAGTTTTTGACGGGGTTGTGCATTTTTCTCCTCTGGAAGAAAGATACATTTATGCTACATTTCATAAAAATCCAGTGGAAATTGAAATCGACGGGATGCATTACACAACAGAAATACCGGTTAATCAGCCGTCCCGCTTCCCGGTCAATCCAACGGTTATCGTCATTATGCTTCTGGTTTTGCTTCTTGGATATACGGCAAAAAAATTGAAATCCGTACAGCTATTCAGCGCAAAACAATTTTTGTTGTTTTCGATTCTGGGAGGTTTTGCCCTGCTTCTTTTGAATAGGTATGCAATCCATTATTCCACAATTACCATTACTTATTTTATTTTTGCGCTGCTTTTTTTCTTATTTTCTATGTACGATATGCAGAATGTTTTTCTTTCGCGAATAGCTTTTATATCGCTGTTTGCGATAGGTCTCATTTTTAATTTATTTGAATTCGGCACAGTCGCTCCGCAGTTTTTTAATATGATTCCTCCGCTGTTTGCTTCTGAAATTTTATTTTTTTATTATCCCTTTGTGTTTACATTTATGTTTTTTTGCATGTATGATGGGAAATTACTGCACAAAATAGAAGCTGCCATACTGCTTTTCTCTGTTGGACTCGTTGTTTTTTTGAACGATCAATTTTCTCTGATATTTATATTAGAATCGCGGGTGAAAGATTTATATCCTTTACTTCTGCTGCTCATTGGCGTATTTGTTCTTTCTGCTTTGCATAAAAAAGGAAGATTTGCCTATAGCACAATTTCTATTCTTTCAATTTTGATCATCTTTCTTTCGTTTATGTCTTCAGCGCTATTTTTCAATACGACAGAATCCAGCACAAAGCTGCTTCCTGTCATACTGCCGCTAAAAGAATTAATTCTCTTTGTAATTCCATTTTATTTTATCTCTCTCATTCATCATAATATTGAAAAGGGAAGAAACGGGAATTTTCTAATAAATCGAATTTTTTTACTTGCCTTTGGTGTAGTGTTTCTTTTTGCATTTTTTAATGTCTGGGCTTTGCGGGTACTTGGTTCATTTGTAATAGAGCAGTATAGTGGAGTTATTTTTATTCCGGCTTTATTTCTCTCTGCTATGCTTCTCATTGAGCCGTGGAGAAAACAGGAAAATCTTTAATTTTTAATTAATAATAGTACATTGCAAATCTAACGAATTTTTTTATAATACAAGTATGGAGGTGAAAAATGGCAAAATACAAGGTTACAACTGACAGAGAAGCCTGTATCGGTTGTGGTGTTTGCGCTTCAATCTGCCCAGAGAACTGGATAATGGATGATGAGGGGAAAGCTGTTCCCATTTCTGCTGAATCAGATGTGGATTGCAACGTAGATGCTGCAGAAAATTGTCCGGTACAGTGTATTCAAATTGAAGAAATAGCATAATTTTTTTATTTTAAATGTTACCGTTCCAGGGAGGATCTCTCCCTGGAGAGATTATTTAGTTGTAAGTTGGGGAGGCCAACATGAAGGAAATCTATGAGGTAAGAATGCATGCAAGGGCTGGTCAAGGTGCAAAATCTGGATCTCAACTTCTTGCAGAGTCTGCATTTAAACTTGGGAAGTGGATTCAATCGTTTCCTGAGTATGGTTCAGAAAGAAGAGGCGCACCAACAGTTTCGTACACAAGAATATCTGATAAACAGCTTAGAACACATGAACCAATTGTTAATCCTGATGTAGTGCTTGTATTCGACCAGGGCATTGCAGGAAGTGTGCCCGTTGCGGAGGGACTTTGTGAAAAACACGGAATCCTTATTGTAAATACTGTAAAATCTGCTGAAGAAACAAAAAAGATAACAGGTTTTAACGGCAAAATTTACACAGTCGACGCAACCGGCATTTCACTCAAATTGTTAGGCATTGATGCGCCAAACGTGCCTATGCTTGGGGCATTAC
>JAUXIC010000050.1 GCA_030621215.1 Caldisericota bacterium | reverse complement strand
TTGCTGAAGAAATGAGTTTAACTGTTTCCACGGACAAGAAGGCTTATTCTGCTGGGGAAACGGTAGTTATCCAGGGCAATGTATCAGATGCACAGGGCAAGCTGGCTGGTGCAACCATGGCTGTCGATGTCAACGGCATACAAATTACTGCAACCTCTGACTCATCCGGCAATTACCGCTGTGAATTCCCCATTCCTGCTGACATTCCTCAGGGCCTATATACGGTTACAGCTACGGCATCTTATTCCGGCTATCCCAGTACAAGCAAAAGCACGAGCTTTGCCGTGGGGGAAATTGGCATTCAACTGGAAGAGAATCCCGTGACCGGAAAT
This sequence comes from Caldisericota bacterium, assembly GCA_030621215.1. GTDB lineage: Bacteria > Caldisericota > Caldisericia > Caldisericales > Caldisericaceae > UBA646. Next base: position 6,798 of record JAUXIC010000050.1, on the reverse strand, counting down.
CCCTTCACAGGTATTGCTGCAGACGGGGTTAGTTCTCTTCGCATTTCCATTTCTCTGCCGGGGTGCAGCAACGTAAAGGTTGGCAAACCAGATGTTGGCGAGATCAAGGGAGATGCCATAAACTTCCTGGGCAGTGTTACACTGGATTCTGCCGGAATGGCTGAGATTACATATTATCCGCCAGATTATCTCACGAAGGACCAGCTTACCCGGAACTTAGATGTGCATCAATCAAATTCCAAGACGTGGATTGCTGAAGTTCCATTAACTTTAACCTACACAGATGCCAGTGAGCAGGAAGGGAAGATAGAGGCTGAAATCCTTGTCTGCCGACCTCCGGTAATACTGGTGCATGGATTTCTTGGCGGACTGGCTACATGGGGCAAGATGTCCACTTATCTGCGGGGGGAGAAATTCGATACCTACATGGGTAATTATGGCGCCACAGGCCAGTCTATTGAAGGACTATCACTAATATTAAAGCATGACATTCGAAAGCAACAGATTGACTATGCCAACTCCAACATCAAGCTGACAAAAGTGGATATAGTAGGGCATAGCATGGGGGGATTAATTTCCCGCTATTATTCTCATGGCCTCTCCGATTACGATGGAGATGTGAGAAAGCTGATAATGGTCGGAACGCCGAATCATGGTGTTTCCTGGACCAAAAAGATAACAGGAAATGTCGGCGCTGGGTGGTACCAGACACACAGGATTCCGGCAGGGCAGCTTTATTCCGAGAGTTCGTTTATGAAAAAACTCAACAGCGGTGAGAAAACCGGTGCTCATCTCAATCCCGATATACAGTATGGCAACATATATGGGTATCCTGATGACTGGGTAGTCAGTGCAGCATCAGCTTACCTGAATGGCGTGAACTATGTAACTGAGCTTGATGTAAAGCACTCTCCGGATATTCCCGTTGTCCCGAAAGTAGCCATCACTGAATATCTTAAGACATGGGATCAAGTAAAAAGCTGGCTGACCCAGGACATTTACCGGCCACCATTAAAAGGTTCGCGTGTAGAGGTCTATAAATATGAGGGGGATGTTTACCTGGATGAGACTAAGCTGGCATCTTCCCCTGCAAAGTTTGATTCCTGGCACAGCTTGCGAACGGGCAAGGACTCAATGGCAATCGTACACCTGACGATAAATGGCCGTCCCTGGGGAGTTATATTCTTAGACCCTGAAAGCGAGATATTCCTGGGTTACTGCTCTCCACAACTGGTGGAGGTTCGTCTCTGGAAAGGGAGTGCTGCATTCAGGAGCGGGAAGGATGGCCACTTTACAGTACCCGTAAATATTAAGAGGTCTGAAGGGGGAGAATGGTGGAAGTGCAATCCTCAGGCTGTAGTCACCGGACAGGGTACAGAATTTGCTGTTACTGCCGGAGAGAATATAGAGGTTCATTGCCTGGAGGGTGAGCTTGTTGTGGATACTCCCAACGCTACTGAAGAAGGAACTACTCTATCCGCTAACGATTCTGTAGCCGTCAAAGGGGAGACCGTAACTGCAATCAACCCTGTCTTAAAAGATGACTTCTGGTGGTCAACTGAAGATGACCACTTCCTGGATTCTTCACCAGTGAGCGACTGGCTTGGTAAATTTAAGGATTTTATAGAAGGTCCCTTCATTAGCAACATTTCGGTGGAAGTTCGTAAAATAACAATAGCTGCATCAGAAAAATTAAGGGATATGTGTCCAATATTGTCAAATAATATATATCAAATGTTGCCAGATAATATACGCCAAATATTGCCAGAAAGTATATCCCGGAATTTACTATACATCATTGTGGGATTTTTTGTGTTGATATTATTTTTGTTAATCAAAATATTAAGAGGCAGAAGATAGGTTATTAATTACTTTTTGCTCCATCGGATAACAGTGTGTATCCGATGGGGCTACGTCTTTCACTTCGTGAAGTTGCCCTATCGGGCAACTTCGGATACACTCGTTGCGTTAGCCAAAATCGCACGAGGAAATTAAGGTTCAGTCTAAAATATAAATAAGTTTTTTTCATCCTAACTAAAAAGCTCTCCCAAAGTTTTAAGTCAGGAGAGCTTAGGAGAGGATAAAATAAATACAAAAACTAATTTTACGACAGTTTTATTATTCTATACGCAATAAGCACAGCCTCTTCTCTTGTGATGTTTTCCTTTGGATTAAAATATCCTTTGTCATCTCCTTTGATGATCCCTTTTTCTTTTAAGTATTTTATTTCTTTTACGTATTTGTAGTCTTCTCTGATGTCAAAAAATGGTTTAATAGAAGGTATTTTCAAAAGGTTTTGGAATACTGTGTTCTTAATTTTCAGAGCCTCTTAACCTTATTTTAGTAAGGTAGACTTTATATTATTTGATGAGTTCATATTTTCTGGAAAGTAAGGCTTATTCCCTTTTGTGTTTTATTAATTTATATAAATTTTACAATCTTGTTTTGCCACTTGACAAGATAAATATTTCTTATATAGACTAGTTTAGTCTAACATTATTAGATTGGTCTAATAGGAGGGAAAGATGAATGAGATAGTACTTGTTTTAGCAAAAAGAGAAGGAGTTATAAACTTGAAGAAACTTATAAAAGAAACAGGGTTTTCAAGAAATGAGACAATAAAGGCTCTGCATTTCTGGTCTTCTAGAGGAAAACTCTCATTTGTTTCTGAATTAAAATTTAATTCTAATTCTTGCGTATCTTGTATTCTAAGAAATACTTGCAAATTTAAGGAGGTGAAAAATGAAATACGCATTAAGTGAAAGTCTTGAGGATTATCTCCTTGGGATTTTTGTTGTTAGTAAACAAAAGAAGGTAGTAAGGTTAAAGGACATTGCAAAAGAGAGACAAGTAAAACTCCCCTCTGTTGTAAATGCCCTAAAAGAATTATCAGAAAAAGGATTAATCTCTCATGAGCGGTATAGTTATGTGGCTTTTACGGACAAAGGATTGAACGAGGCAAAAAAGCTCTATGACAGGCATAAGACAGTTTTTAAATTCCTGCACGAGATACTTGGAGCTACTGAATCTGTCGCAGAAAAAGATGCACACAGAATGGAGCACGATTTAACAGCAAGTACGCTTGATCGTTTAACAAAATTTGCAGAATTTGTGGAAATATTTCCCCAAATGGGTGGATTTCACTTTCTTGAAGAGTTTAAGTATTTTATGAAAACCGGAAAAACCCCTGAGATTAAATATAAGGAGGGAGAAGTTATGAATAAAACCGAAGAAAAACCCCTGAGTGAATTAAAGAGAGGGGAAAGCGGAAAAATTGTGAGAATCAAAAAAGATATAGGTGCTTTAAAAGGAAAGCTTCTTGGCATGGGAGCAGTTCCCGGAACCATTGTGAAGGTTAAAAAAGTGGCTCCACTTGGAGACCCGATTGATATTTTAATTCTTGGCTATCATCTTTCTTTAAGAAAAGACGAAGCAGAAAATATCATTGTGAAGGGAATATGATACCCCTAATTCTTGGAAAGCCAGGCGAAGAATTTGAAGTGGCAACAGTTAAAGGCGGGAAAAGTTTTTTGAGAAGACTTATGGAAATGGGGATATATTCCGGGGTACGGGTAAGAATTATTTCAAACTTTGGGAATGGGCCTATAATTATAGCTCTTTCTGATACAAGGATTGCGTTGGGAAAAGGAATGGCAGCAAAAATATTTGTAAAAAAATTGACTTAAGCATTTTAATAAAAAGGGAGGTTTTTAATGTCAAATACATTAAGTACAGAAGGTAAAACCATAAGAATTGCTTTGGCAGGCAACCCAAATGCGGGGAAAACCACTATTTTCAATGAATTGACCGGCGGTCGTGCTCATGTTGGAAACTGGCCAGGCGTAACAGTTGAAAAAAAAGAAGGAAGATTTAAGTATAAGAATTATGAATTTCTTGTGACAGATCTCCCTGGAATTTACAGCTTAACTGCCTATTCAATTGATGAAAGAATTGCAAGAAACTATGTGGCAAAAGAAAAGTTGGATGTTGTTGTTTCTGTAACTGATTCCACAAATCTTGAAAGAAACCTTTACTTACTTGTATCTTTTCTTGAATTTGGCGTAAATTCTGTTCTTGATTTAAATATGGCAGATATTCTTGAAGAGAAAAAAGTCAGAGTGGATACTAAAAAAATGGAAGAATTGCTTGGAGTACCCGTGGTAATGACTTCTGCAACAAAAAAGGCCGGGCTTGAGGAACTTAAAGAAACTATAATCAACTCCAAAGACAGAGAGATACAACCGCTAAGAATTGATTATAGTAAAGAGATTGAAGAAACAATAGAGAAGATCGCAGAGTCCCTTTCGGGTATAAATTCTCCTTATCCAACAAGATTTCTTTCCATAAAACTGCTTGAAGGGGATATAGAAATAATTAAAGAAGTTAAGGAACTTGGCTACGGAGGGTCTGTAGAGGTTGCAACACATGAAGCATCAAAGCTTGAAACAAGATTTGGTTATGACATTGAAACAGAAATAATCGAGAGAAGATATGGATTTATAGAGAGCATTGTTCGCCAATGCGTGAGAAGGGTGCCCACGATTGAAGAGAAAGTCACAGCCTCAGACAGAATAGACGGAATTGTTACAAACAAATGGTTGGGTATTCCAATTTTTGCGTTTTTATTATGGGCTACATTCCAATTAACTTTTACTGTTGGAGGATTTTTTGCTGATTTTATAGATACTTTTTTTGGGTGGATAGCTGAATCTTCAGCAATTTGGCTTGCATCGGCTGGGGCGCCCGGATGGTTATCTTCGCTTGTTGGCGATGGTATTATAAGCGGAGTCGGTGCTGTTTTCGTTTTTTTACCAAATATTCTAATTCTTTTTATCTTTTTATCCTTTCTTGAAGATGTCGGCTATATGTCGCGAGCGGCATTTATCATGGACAAGGCAATGCACGCAATTGGCCTTCCTGGAAAATCTTTTATTCCTATGATTCTTGGTTTTGGTTGCAACGTTCCTGCAATTATGTCAGCGAGAACGATCTCCTCTGAGAAAGACAGACTTTTGACAATCTTAATAAACCCTTTTATATCTTGCTCTGCGAGATTACCCGTTTATGTGATGTTTACTGGTATTTTCTTTAAGTCGAATCAGGGTGTTGTAGTATTTTCATTATATATGCTTGGAATAATTGTTGCAGTGTTCTCTGCTAAATTGTTTAAGTCAACAATACCAAGACTTAAAGGTCCTGTTTCTCCTCTTGTGATGGAACTTCCGCCTTACAGAATCCCAACGTTGAAAGGAGTATTGATTCATGCCTGGGAAAGAGGCAAGGAATTTCTTAAAAAAGCAGGAACTATAATTTTTGCTGGCGTTATTTTAATATGGCTGCTTGCAAGCTTTCCTATGTCCGCTGAATATGCAAGTGAAACAACCTTAATTGGGTATATTGGAAAATTTTTTGCTCCACTTTTTAAACCTGCAGGATTTCCGTTCTGGCAAGCAGCAGTTGCTCTACTTTTTGGGATAATTGCAAAAGAGATAGTTGTTGGAACATTTGGGACACTTTTTGGTGGAGAAGGAGCTCTCTCTGTTTCTCTTCTAAAATACTTTACACCGCTTTCAGCATATTCATTTATGGTTATGAGTCTTCTTTATATTCCATGTGTTGCTGCAATTGGCGTAATCTACAGAGAAACGAGTAGTTGGAAGTGGACTACTTTTATTACAGCTTACTCTCTTGTTATAGGATGGCTGCTAGCAACTGTTGTGTATCGGTTGGGTTCACTCTTTATTTAAATTTTTTTGTAGAAAATATTAGGCTTACCTAATATCATAAAAGGAGTGCAAGGAAAAGCAAAGGGTTTCAGGCTTTGAAACGATAACAGGTTCTCACAGTATTGCTGCATAGAAGAAATCTGAATAGAGTTTTGTTTCTTCTATGATGTGTCCTTACATAAAAACAGATACAGGAAAGGAGCCCTAAGATGGCGATAAATCTTCTACGATATTTCGTTGATTATATTTTTTTGTCGTACAATATAAAAAATGGTCAATAATTGGAGGTGAGAAATTGAGAAATAACCAATTTAAATAAGGGTATGGCATTGGAAAAGAAAAATATCCGAAGTTCGGATATTACCCCAAAATGGAAGGATATCCGACATTAATGTCGGATATAAAGAGATATATGAAATACTGACCATCTTAAATAAATTTTTAACCTTAAAATATTTATTATGAAAAAGAAAGGAGATATAAAAAAAATGAAAAAAAATAAATTAAAATCGCCAACAATTTATATTCAGGCTGCTATTGCGTTGTTGCTTATTCAATTGGTTCATAAAATTGTTCGTGAGATACCAGGAGCAATTAAGATGGGAGGACCCGGGGCAATAGTACCCTTAATATTCGCAGGATTACTTGTTATTAGTATAATATTGCTTGTCTTGAGAAATAAATGGGGATTAATTTTAGGTATGATAGATGGAGTAGTTATGATTTTTCAACCTATTTTAGTCCATATTATTCTTGCTCATCCTGATCAAAATGGAATTTGGTGGTATCCTATATTTCCATGGATTCAAGCAATATTAATAATATATTTTTCATTCCTTGTTTTACGTAATGAAAATAAGTATAGCGATAGTCAAAAACCAATGTCATGGTTTGTATTTAAGATAATGACCCTGATTATGAGCATCAGAAAAAAGTTTAGGAATATCGAAGACGAAATAAGTTTAGCAGGACTAAATGCAGGGGATTACATTTTAGATTTTGGTTGTGGTCTTGGTCTTAATACAATACCAGCCGCTCAAAAAGTCAAAAAACAAGGAAAAGTCTTTGCTCT
>JAUXIC010000039.1 GCA_030621215.1 Caldisericota bacterium | reverse complement strand
CGACTAATTTTCCCCACTTCATGATATTTTTCCTCCTTTTTGTAAAAGGGAGAGACCGGTTTTGCCATTGGCTCGGTTTGAATTAAGGCAACCAGGTTCAATTCAAACGTCAACGCCTTCCTCCGTATAATGTACTCGAAGTATAAATAGCTTTTTTTATTTTGTCAAATAGCCTCAAATAAAGTATCACCTGAAAGCTATGTTAATCTAAAATTTTACTTCCCAAAAATACAAAACAACGGCTTCCAGCCAATATCTCTCTTTAAATCAAATAAACAAAATAACTGCAAATTGATAAAAACCCTGTTAGTATCCGATTGCAAAAATCTCAAATGAATAAAATTTTAAAGATCAATATTTCTTTACATTGCCATTATGGATAAAAGTGCGCGGAATCCGCTCGCCAATGCGTGAAACAATTTCATAATTTATTGTGTTTATCTTTTTGGCAATTTCGTACGGCGTTATTGCTTCTTTTCCCTGCGCCCCAATAAGAACTACCTCATTTCCGGGATGGATATAAGGAAAACCGGTAACATCAATCATCATCTGATCCATTGTAATATTGCCGATGATTCTCGCTCTTCTCTTCTTAATTAATACCTCGCCAATATTCGATAAAGATCTTGGATATCCATCTGCGTACCCAACAGGCAAGGTTGCAATAAGAGCTTCTTTTGTTGTCATATATGCCTTTCCATAACTGATAGCAGTTCTTTTGGGAACCAGCCGGCAGTAAATTGCCCTGGTTTTGAAATCCATAACCGGCTCAAAATGTTTAATCGGTTCATCAAAGGGAGTCAAGCCATATAGAAGCAGGCCGGGACGCACTGCATTAAAATAGCTCCTTTTCAGGTTTAGTATGGCAGCGCTGTTTGCCGCATGTATAATGGGAGGCAATACCACTTTTTCCTTAATCTTATCTAATATCTTTTCAAAAATATTTAACTGCTCATTTGCATAGCGTACATCCGAATCAGCAGTAGATAAATGCGTATATATTCCCTGTAAAGCAACATTAGGGAGAACAGATAGTGCATCGATAATTTCAGGTACTTCCGCAGGATCCACTCCTATTCTTCCCATCCCGGTATCTACATTTATATGGATATTCAGCACAAGATCTCCCCGGTATTCCTTTAATCTTTTAATAAAGCGTTTGTCAAAAAGCGTCACCGGGATATTAAATTTTGCTGCAACAGGCAAAGCAGAGGGAACTACATAACCAAGAACAAGAATTGATGCTTTAATCCCATTTTCTCTGAGTCTTAATGCTTCTTCAAGAGAAGCGACAGATAATGCATAGATTCCTTCCTTCTCAAGTATTTTAGAAACCTCTACAGCACCATGTCCATACGCATCTGCTTTTACAGCTCCAATTATTTTTCGCTTACCAACGATTCGTTCTACTCTATGAAAGTTTCTCTTTAATTTATTTAAATCAATCTCCACCCAGGCTGGTCGGGCAAATCTTCCCATACATCCTCCTTGAAAAAAGTTAATTAAAGTATATCATTAGATAAATAAATATAAAGAGGTGCAGATGAAAATTGTTATAACAAATGATGATGGTATTGAAGCAGAAGGCATCAAATGCCTTCCAAAGGCCATTTCGAAATTAGGAGATGTTTATGTAGTAGCCCCAAAAACACCTCAAAGTGCAGGAAGTCATTCAACAACTCTTCATAAACCATTGCGAATAGCAGAATATTCGCTCAACCTTGGCGAAAAAAAAGCAATGAGCGTCTCAGGCTCCCCCGCCGATTGTGTACTGCTTGCAGTGGACGTATTAGTAAAAGGAAAAGTAGACCTTGTTATATCCGGCATAAATGAAGGGCCAAACATCGGAAGTGATGTAATTTATTCTGGCACTGTAGCAGGCGCAAGAGAAGGCTCCCTAAATGGAATACCTTCAATTGCCATATCTCTCGCTGCTTACAAAGATTTAAATTTTGATGCTGCAGGCAAATTTGCTTATCTATTTGTAAAAACGGTATTGGAGAAAAAAATTAGCAATATTTATTTCAACATTAACATCCCAAATATTCCAGAGCAGGAAATAAAAGGAGTCAAATTTGTAAAACAGGGAAACAGGAGCTACAAAGACCGGGTGTTTAAAGGAAAAGATCCATTCGGAAAAACATACTACTGGATCGGAGGAACAGTAGTTGAGAATAATGAAAAAAATACTGACAATGAAGCCGTAAAAAATGGATTTATTGCCGTAACTCCGATGTCAACAGACATGACAGATTATTCGGCGCTTAAAGAAATAAAAAAGTGGAAAATCCGTTTTCCATAACATTTCTATTGCTAAATCCAAGCCTGTCCATTCACTTGCCCAAACATTTCTCATAAGTTAACATCTGCCTTTGGCAAGTGCTAACTCAAATTTTTAAATCGTTCAGACTATATATATCTCTCGAGGAAGCTCTGTCAAGATTATGCCATTTTCTTTGCCGACAAGCATAGTGTCTTCTACCCGTATACCAAACTTTTCCGGCAAATATATGCCGGGCTCAACCGTTATCACCATATTTTCATCAAGAATAGTTTTTGAATCAGTATTCAGGCGTGGAGATTCATGAACTTCAAGCCCTACCCCATGCCCTAATCCATGGATAAAATAATCCCCGTATCCTTCATCCTGAATAAATTTTCTTACTTTTACATCGACTTCCGAGGCACTTATTCCCTTTCGCACAAAATTTCTTCCGATCTCCTGAGCTTTTCTTACTACTTCAAATGCCTTTTTTTCTTCTCCCGTCGGCTCTCCCACGCAAACCATTCTTGTAGTATCAGAAGCGTATCCGTCAAAAAATACCCCGAAATCCATCACAATGAGCTCATGCGGGAGTATCTTTTTGTCAGAGGCAAGACCATGAGGGAGAGCCCCCCTTGCACCTGACGCAACAATAGTATCAAAAGACGGTTTTAGCCCGCCATTTCTTCTAAATCTATATTCCAGCTCACTTGCAATATCTCTCTCGGTAATTCCTTCTTTTATGACAGCGAGTGTTTCTCTAAAAGATTGTGAAGAAATCGCACAGGCTTTCTTTATTTTTTCTACTTCCTCAAGATCCTTTATAATTCGCAGATCTTCAACCACACCCTCTAAAAATACGATCTTTAAAAATGAAAGGGAAGAAAGCGAGAGATACAAATCAAGCGCCATCCGGTTTTTCTCGACCCCAAGCCAATGCACTTTCTCTTTAAGAAGGAGTTCTTTAATATAATTGATAAATGGTGCTTTGTACTCCAGCACCTCTACCCCTTCAAAAACTTCTCCCTCCGCCTGAGCGGTAAACCGGGAATCTACAATCAAAAATAATTTATTATTTGCCACAAGTAAAAAAGCATCTTCCCCTGTAAAATTTGTCAGATAACGAATGTTCGAAGTTGCAGTAATTAAAAAGGCATCAATATTATTTTTATTAAACTGCCCTAATAAATTATCGGTCTTTTTTAACATTCTCTTTCTACTCGAATGGATTTTGTTTTCCTATCTCTTCTTCTGGAGCTTCCAGCGGCGGTATTACAATAGCTCTATCCTGTAACTGCTTATCCACGAACTCTACATCTCCTCGTGTTATCTTTGGTATCTCTGCAGCAGGTAAGAATTCTTTCGGCGCAAACAATTTAGGCATGAAATAAAAATTCCAGGCAAGAAACACCGCAATAAGAATAAAAATAGCAACCCAGGTGCCTTTTGAAACAATGGATTTTCTTCTTCGTCTTCTTTTCTTTTTCGTGATTATGTTTTTACCAGCAATTTTCTCATCCATATGCAGCTCCTCACTTTCTCTCAGAGAGATAAATATCTCCGCTAATGCTTACATTGTATTCCACAGTATCAGAATCAGCACTTGCATCTTTTATCTGCTTTTTTACTTTAGTAACAGAAAGAGAATTCACCCGGACAATCTGTGGAAACCGGTATATATGTGTAAGAAAATATCGCACATTATCCAACTTTTTAGTAGTAAAATTCAGTGTAAACGGTGCCGCATTGGCAGAAACTTCTTGCCCTTTGCCCAGTTTTGGGAACTCAAGTGAAGTATAATTTATGCCGCATATCGTGCCTGTAACAAGAAATTCTTCCCCGAATATAAAATCATTTCCGTTAACAGGTAACACTTCCTGCAGCTGGAGAATACGATCTTTCATAAAATCACTATCTTCCACAAGAAGCTTCATTTTTCTGTTGGCAAGATTAAGCAAGGAAAGTTTCTGTTCCTGCTTGACTATTTCAGCGTTCAAATCATTCATTTCCTGAAACTGGGGTTTTAACAAAAACCAGTAGAACGCAAATGCAATAATTAAGTAGAGTATTATCATTAAAACAAACTTAGTTTTAGGATTATTAAAGCTGAAATTAACGTCTCTCATCTCATCATCCCTTTCCACTGGAAGGAAATAGTAAATGCCGGGTACGCTTTTTCCTCATCCTTGGCAATGTCCGATTCTTTGGGGAACGGTATAGTATAATCTTCTAACGTTAACTGCATAAAATTCTCATTCTTCGAAAGAGCATTAAATGTCCATGCAAGTTTCTGGAAATCTACCGCATGCCCCGTTATCGTGACTAAATTTGTTTTTCGGTCAAATTCTATTGAATTTAACACAGCATCTTTTGGCATAAACAGAGCAAGCTCATCAAGTAAATCATTCCATACAGCCTGCTTGCCGGTAAGAGAAGGAATTGCCGTTTCATAATAAAGAAGATCGCTGCTTAAAGCAGCTCGCTCATCAAGAATGTTTTGTGCGTTCTTTAAAGCACCAATCTGGGCATTGACATCGTTGAGATGATTTGTCTTCTGCATCTGTGTATACACATTATTTGCGTATACCCCAACCAGAAGCAGGACGACTGCAATCCCAATAAAAAGAATTTGCTTGCCTTCCCTTGAAAGCCGTTTTCTTCTTGCCTTACTTGGCAATAAATTGATATCTACGATTTCATTCATATCTCACCCCTTTTTATATTTAAAAAGTGGCTTTCTTTGTTGTTTCTGAGCTTCCTTGGCCTTTTTTGCTTTTATGGCAGATTTTACACGATGTTCTCGCAGAGCAAGCCCGGTGGCAACAGAAAAAAGTGGAGCCATTTCAAGTAAATACTCCTTTGTAAATAACTCAGGGTTCACTTCTGCTATATCAGCAAGCAATCGATCCGTACTGGCAGGAAAAGAAGTACTCTCTTCAATGTACTCATTTATGCCTTTCAGGTTTGCACTGCCTCCTTCCACAAGAATCGCCGTACTCATCGCCTTTCCATCATTAAATTTCTTAAAATAGTAATTTATCGACCTTCTAACCTCGAGCAATAAATTATCCAGGAGAGGCAGCACAGCTTTAGTTACCGGATCTTTTCTTTTATTAAGATCAAGCTGCTGTTCCTTAATTTCCTGCGCCTCTTTAAATTCCTTACCAAGAGATTGAACTATCGCATCAGTAAACTTTTTCCCACCGATAGGAAGAGTTCTAAAAAAATTCACCATCCCCTTATCAATCATACTCACAGAAGTATAGGTATGTCCAATATTCAACATAACAAAAAGAATCTCGGAGTTAAAATCAAAATCAGGTATAAACTGAAGCAGTCTCAATTTGGAAAACGGCTCTACTTCAATAGCAATAGGTTCAAGGCCTGCCTCTTTCGTTACATCGACAATCGATTGAACTGCATCTAATGGTGCAGCAACAACCACAATATTCAACCTGTCTGGAGATTCATCCTGTGAAATAACCCGGTTTAAAATCTTGTAGTCAAATGTAGTTTTTTCAATTGGAAAAGGAAAAAATTTTTCCATCTCCCATTTAATTGCTTCTCTCAGCTCATCCTCGGGAAGTTCTTCAATTAAAATTTCCTTTACGATAACTAACTGGCCAGGAACTGAAGTAACAATCCTTTGCCCAACGAAGGAATGAAATTTAAGAAGTTCTTTCAGTGCGTCGACAATTATCTTTGAATTAACAATTTTTCCCTCTCGAATTGCATCTTCTGGCGTGGGAAGTATGCCAAAATTTACGAGGGAAAGACCTTTGGGTGTCTGCTTAAATTGAGCTAACTTTATATTGCCTGAGCCTAAATCAACGCCAATTGGTGACGTTCTACTCGCGCGTCTCAAAAATGCACTCACCATTACCTCCCCTCAAAAAATATTTTAAAAGCCGCATCCAATCAAAATTTAAGCTCTTTATTCCTCCATTAATGTACAAAATACCATTACTAAAATTATAATCTAATATTTTATTATATTACTCAATTTTGTTATGTCAAATCTAAAATTCTCTAAAAATTAAAAAAAGACAAGTAAAAAGATAAAAATTCAAAACCATACAACAGCATAATATATGCAGCAATTGCAAGAAATGGGCCAAATGGCATTGTATCGCTTCTTTTTTTTCTCATAAAAAGTATTGCAATTATTCCTCCTATACCTCCAATGATAACAGAAATAAACAATGCGGCAATAGAAAATTTCAATCCAAGAAATGCACCAATCATAGCCCCCAATGTTGCATCACCCTGCCCCATTCCTCTTCCACGTGTGATCAGTATAATCAATACAAAAAATCCGCCCATAACGAGCAATCCATACAAGGAATCCAAAAACATTGTTTTGCCCTGAATAATGGCAAAAATCAACCCTATAGCTGCGCCAGGTATCACAACAATGTCCGGAACAACCCCGTCAAATATATCGATAAAGCTAACGGTAATGAGCAAACCTGAAAATATAACATATTTTAACAGATTAAAAGACCATCCATATTTTAAAGCAACACCCATAAAGGCAAGTCCTGCAATCATCTCAATAACGGGATACCTTACAGGAATTTTGTGTCTGCAATAACGGCATTTGCCGCGAAGCATAATGTAGCTCAATAAAGGTATTAAATCATACCATTTTAAAAGATGTTTGCATTTAGGACAATGCGAAGCGGGATAAACAACAGACTCACCTTTTGGCAAGCGGTGCACCAAAACATTAATAAAGCTTCCTATTATTAGCCCTAACACAAAACTAAAAAAGGGCAAAAAAACTCCATTTCTCAGCAATATCATATATTTAGTATAAATAATTATTTTATAATTACAAAATCTATTCGTCGAAAGTTGAAATATATCTTGACAGAACAAAATATTCAGTTATAATTTAATTGATAATGAAAATCATTCTCAAAGAGGAACAAAAATGAAAAAGGAAAGAAGATTTAGAATGACGCAGCCGAGAGAAGTTGTACTATCTGTTTTAGAAAGCAGCAATGAGCATCTTACTGCTGAACAAATATTTGATACTGCGCGAAAAATCTATCCCGGGATTGGCTTTGCTTCTGTTTATAGAATTTTAAAGTTGTTTGAAGAACAAGACATTGTCGAAACGCTTAACGTAGGCTGGGGGAAAAGATGCTTTCAATTGAAAAAGCAAATGCATCCTGTAAGAATGCATTTAATCCATACTGATTGCAATAAAATAGTGGATTTTTCAGGACAGGATAAAGAGTTTAACGAAGCTATAGAAAAGTTTAAAGAAATTCTTAAAGAGAAATATGCTTTTGATGCGTCCGTTCTTGATGTAAGAGTTTTTGGAAAATATAATAAACAAAAAGGAGGTGAGAGTATGCCGTTTAGAGATGGAACAGGACCATTAGGTGAAGGGCCAATAACTGGAAGAAGAGGCGGTAGAGCAGGAAAAGGCCATGGTAAGGGTGCAGGACGAGGAAGTGCTGGCAGAATGGGAAGAAATATTTATTCTACTCCTCCACCGATTCAAGATAATACTGTTAGACCTTTGAATACAGAGAACAAGGAAGTAGCAAATGCTATTTATGAAATTTTGCCAAAGACAAATTGCGGAGAATGCGGTTATCCTACATGCCGTGATTGTGCTCGTGCTATTGCAATGTGGGAAGCATCTTATGATGTATGTAAAATGCTAAAACCCGAACAACAAGAAAGAATTAAAGAAATTTCACAAAAAAGGAGGTGAGAAATATGCCAGGTGGAGACGGAACAGGGCCATTAGGTCAAGGATCTATGACTGGGCGAGGATTAGGATATTGTGTAGGTTATGTTGCTCCTGATTTTGTATGGGGCAGAAGTTTCGGCAGAGGTCGAGGTTTTGGTAGAGGTTTTGGGTTTCGGAGATGGAGACGTAGTCCTTACATCAATCCCGTAAACCCTTATTATGCTACAGGTTATAGTTATCCTGATTATAGAGAAAATTATCCTTCCCCTTACGGATATGGAGGCGCACCCTCTAAAGAAGATGAGACTGCAGCAATGCATAGCGCATTAGGAGAAATTTCAGATGCTCTCTCAGAAATTGAGAGAAGAATCTCAGAATTAGAAAAGAAATAAGGAGGCTTTTATGATTATTTGCATAGCATCGAGCGAACCTACAGCAGATGGAGTAATAAGTCCAATTTTTGGAAGATGTCCTTATTACATATTTTATGATACAGAGAAAGATAGCTATGAAGCAGCATCTAATCCTCCGGGAACAACAGGAGGCAATACGGGCATTCAAGCAGCACAATTTGTTGTAAATAAAGGTGCTAAGACTGTTATATCAGGAAATATTGGTCCTAATCCTGCTAGAGTTTTACAAAGCGCAGGCATTGAAATGATTACGGGAATTACAGGTCCCGTAAAAGATGTAGTGGAGAAATTCAAAAGAAATGAATTACACAGTACCGGCCGTGCGGCACAAGCAGAGTATGGAATGGGAAGAGGATTTCGACAAGAAGTCCCATCCCAGAAAGCAACAATTGCAGGAGAGGATTTACAAGTAATAAAAAATGATCTAAAGGAATTAGCTGAAAAGGTGAAGGCGTTAATAGAAAGGATGAATAAGCTGGAAGAGAAATGATACTTACCACTCTTTATGATAATGTTTCTTTGAACCCCCAATCTTTTAAAGAAGACTGGGGGTTCTCTTTGTTTGTCCAAGAAGATGGCTGTTCAATTCTTTTTGATACAGGAGCCAGCGGAAATATCCTTCTACATAATGCAAAAGCCCTTTCTATATCTTTTCCTGATAAAATTTTCATTTCGCATCTCCACTTAGATCATACAGGAGGATTAGCCGCTATATTAAAAAAAGATAGCGTAGTGTACTATCCGTATTCCTCTTTTGATTTAAGCAAAACCTTACAGAAGGCGGGAGCAAATTCTGTAAAGATAAAGGACACTCTTGAAATTTATCCTAATGTTTATTCTACAGGAGTGCTGCCTTTCCGTTCTGCTGTTAATGAACAGGCACTTGTATTTCAAAAATCGAATGGCTTGATTCTTATTGTGGGATGCTCCCACCCAGGCATACAAAATATTACAGATTTCGTTATTGATAAATTTGGAAAATCCATTTTTCTTCTCATAGGAGGCTTTCATTTACTCGGGAGAAATAGGTGGAAAATCCGAAGAATTGCAGAAAATCTTTTTGAAAAAGTACACTATATCGCACCTTCCCATTGTACAGGAGAAGCTGCAAAAAAGATTTTTAAAAACGTATTCAAAGAGCGATTTATACAAAATGGCGCTGGTCGGATAATTGAAATAGAAAAAGGGAGATTAGGTATAAAACAATGAAATATAAATATATTTATGGCCCTGTACCCTCACGAAGATTGGGTATTTCTTTAGGTATCGACCCTATTCCTTTAAAAGTTTGCACTTTCAATTGTATTTATTGTGAAGTAGCAAGGACAACCCTCCTTACCATAGAAAGGAAGGAGTATATTTCTTCTGAAGAGATTCTTTTAGAATTAAAAAACTTTTTTAAGGAAAACAAGCAACAGATTGATTATATTACTTTTTCAGGCTCTGGCGAACCTACATTGAACTCAAAAATCGGTTATATGATAAAGAAAATAAAGAAGTTCACCGATATACCTGTAGCAGTTTTGACCAATGCATCCTTGCTTTATCGGAAAGATGTAAGGGATGAACTTCTTAACGCAGAACTTGTAAAGTGCACACTTGATGCAGGAGAAGAGAAATATTTTAAAAGAATAAATCAACCCGAGCAATCTCTAACAATTCAGCGTATTATTAACGGAATTATCAAATTTAGTGAAACATATAAAGGGAAACTTTTAATTGAAGTAATGCTGGTGAGGGGTGTAAATGATACAGAGGAAAATTATAGAACACTGCATAAGATGCTTAAAAGAATTAAAGCTGACAAGGTGCAAATAACTACTGTAGTTCGCCCATCTGCTTATGGTTTTGCTAAGCCGTTGACAGACCAGGAATTAGAGTTTGCAAGAAAGATTATCGGAAGTAATGCTGAGATTATAAAACCACTCGATAAAAAAACGAATAAGGCATACAGAGCAGATTTAGAAGAAGCAATTATTGATAGTATAGCAATTCGCCCGCAGACAATTAATGATCTTGCGAAAGGACTCGGAGCTCACAGAGATGAAATTTTAAAATATATTGAACTTCTTTTGGAGGAAGAGAAAATTATAGAAATAGACCTAAGGAGAGAAAAATTTTACAAGGCAGCATCAAAATTATCAGAGTAATAAATTTTATTCTCACTCTGTTTCTAAGCTAATTTATGCTTAAAAAGTTAATTTTTTAATTAACACCTTACAGTTCATTTTATTTCTTAAATGAGTTTGCCGGTCATTAAGAAAGCTTCCTACTATTAATCCTGACACAAAACAAAAAAATCCATTTCTTAACAATGCCATATATCTTTTTTGCTACAAATCTTTAAATCGTATTTTATATGATTTAGAAACAGATTCCTTCATAAACCGTTCTGCCAAATCCTCATCTATGCTGATATACATCTCTGTTTCTTCGCCGAACTTCCTCTCCCACACCTCTGCCCCAAATTTATCCAGCATATACATCACCAATCGGGATTCATTATACGGAAAGCTTAAAGAAATTTTTTTAAAAACCTTCTTTTCCACAATACCTGCAGCTTCAATCGCCATTTTCGCGGTATCGCCATAAGCGCGGATCAATCCGCCTACCCCTAATTTTATGCCTCCGAAGTATCTTGTTACCACAACTACTGTATTTGTAATACCCATGCCCTTTATTGTGCGGTATACGGGATACCCGGCGCTCTTTGGCGGCTCGCCGTCATCACTAAATGCAAAAAGTTCTTTTTTTACGCCAACCGAATAAGCAAATACATTGTGGTTCGCATCTTTAAATTTTTTGGATACCTCTCTCACAAATTCTTTTGCCTGCAATACATCCTCAACCGGTGCAATAGAACCCAAAAATTTGGATTTTTTGATAATCTGCGAAACAAAAGCATCCCTTTCAATCGTTTTATAGTTCATCATCCCTCAATTCGCACTGCACAATTTTCAGTATACATTTTCACAGCATGATTATACTATCTTTCAGGGAATTAAAAATTATAAACCCTCTCCTCCTCTTGACAAAAATGCATTTTTGAATATCTTATTTATGCACTAACAGGTTCCCTGTTAGCTCAATTGGCAGAGCGGGTGGCTGTTAACCACTAGGTTGTAGGTTC
>JAUXIC010000025.1 GCA_030621215.1 Caldisericota bacterium | reverse complement strand
GCATTTGGTGCAAAGGTCGAATGGAATCCGGTTTTCAGACTTGTGTTCATTAAAATGGGAGAGAAAGAAATTATCGTTCAGATCGGTACGTCTTACGCTTCGGTTGGTGGTAAAAAGGTTTTACTGGATTCACCTCCGCTTATCATAAAAGGACGTACAATGGTTCCACTTCGTTTCATCGCAGAAGCATTAGGTGCAGAGGTTACCTGGGATGGAGCTACAAAAAGCATAACTATCATTTATCCAGGGGGGTGAATACAATGGCTCCCGTCGTTAAGTCGGGAGCCACGAAATAACATTCTCTATCTTAATTTGTAGAACACCAAAAAACAAAAGAGGTAAGGCACAGTATGCCTTACCTCGTAAGCTCATATCAAAAGCAAAAATTAACGTTTGCGGTACTGACGTGCTTTTCTTGCCCGATGTAATCCGTATTTCTTTCTTTCTTTTTTCCTTGCGTCCCTGGTCAGGAACCCTTCTTTTTTTAAGGTATCCCTTAATGTTTCGTCAGCCAGCAGAAGAGCTCTTGCGATACCATGTTTTACCGCGTCAGCCTGACTACTAAATCCGCCACCCACAACGTTCACAAAAATATCAAACTTCCCTTCTGTATTCGTTGCTTTGAGAGGCAAGAACATAGAATTCATAATCGCTTTTACAGAAAAATATTCTCCAGCTGGTTTTCCATTTACTTTTACTTCACCAGATCCAGGAATAAGTCTGACTCTTGCAACGGCTGTTTTTCTTCTCCCAGTTGCAGCATACATTTCTTTTTCCACTTACTCCTCCTTATTTAATTCAGCTTTTTTAACTTCTTTGGCTTTTATAGCTTTTGTATTTTCTTTAGTTTTCGCAGTTTTTAGAACCTCTTTAACCTTTTCTACTTTTTTAACTTCCTTAGTTTTTACAGCTTTTGCTTTTTCTTTAGTTTTCGCAGGTTTTGGAGCTTCTTTAACTTTTTCTACTTTTTTAACTTCTTTGGCTTTTGGAGCTTCTTTAACCTTTTCTACTTCTTTGGTTTTTTTTACTTCTTCAACTTTTTCGGCCTTTGGAGCTTCTTTAACCTTTTCTACTTTTTTAACTTCTTTGGCTTTTGGAGCTTCTTCGACTTTTACTTCTTCAGTCTTTGGAGCTTCTTCGACTTTTTCTACTTCTTCAACCTTTACTTCTTCGACTTTTACTTCTTCAAGTTTTTCGGCCTTGCGAGTTTCCTCGACTTTGACTTCTTCGGCCTTTGGAGCTTCTTCAACCTTTTCTACTTCTTCAACTTTCACTTCTTCGACCTTTGAAGCTTCTTCAACTTTTTTTACTTCTTCAACTTTCACAGTTTCTTTAAGTTTTGGAGCTTTTACAGCTTCTTCGACTCTCGTAACCACCATTTCCTGGGGATATTTGTCATCCCTATACACTCTTAAACCTTTAAGCATTTTTCTCCCAAGTTTATTTTTAGGAAGCATTAACCGCACAGCATGCTCTATGGCAAATTCGGGTTTGTCATCTAATATGTTTTCCAGCGTAAACTTTTTCAAGTTGCCAACATAATTCGTAGCATGTCTATAATAAAGCTTATTAGCAAGCTTTCTTCCCGTTACTTTCACCTTGGCAGCATTAATCACAATGACATTATCGCCCATGCTGATATTTGGCGTAAATGTAGGCTTACTCTTGCCTCTCAAAATTTTTGCTACCTCGACAGCAACCCTGCCTACAGCCTGCCCTTTTGCGTCGATTAAATACCACTTTTTATTCACATCTCTTACGTTAGTAAATTTTGTAATCCTTTCCATAATTATTACTCCTCCTATAATGCGCAATCACTGCCAAAAATAATAACATATTTTAAAATTTAGTCAATGAATTATAGATAACATTTACTAAAAAAAGCGGTTCTGGTGGAAGCACTTGCCTTGTGTATGGAAGCCCATTTACCCTAAATGGGGCTTCAAGATAATCTTTTTTTATGGCACCTTCACCTGCTTTTATCAAATAGTATACCATTCTACGCACCATATGATATAGAAACCGGTTACCAAAAAAGTAAAAAACAAGTGCTCCATTTTTTTCTATAAAACCAACTTCAAACAAATTACAAACATTATTTCGGTGCGGAATTGATTTGTCTATATTTGCGAAGACAGAGAAATCATGCTCTCCCTTTAATCCTTTCATTGCCAGAGCGAGAAGATCCTTATCTAGCTCACTATGATGAAAATACACATACGGTGAAAGGAAAAAATCTCTCTCACGGCAGCTGGAAAGAATATAAGCATACACCTTTCCTTCTGCGGATTTTCTCGAATGAAACTTCATATCAACTTCTTGTGCCTCTTTTATTAGTATGCCCCTTTTTGCAAGTAAGGAGTTAAGTTTTTTCTTGAGTTTGCCTAAATCAATTTCTCCATCAAAATAAAAATTAACATGCTGATTAAATGCATTAACTCCTCTGTCGGTCCTTGAGGCGCCATTCACACTTGTGGGTACTCTAAGAATCCTTGTCAAAGCCTCTTCTATGCTACCTTGAATAGTCGGCAGGTCTCTTTGCTTCTGAAACCCGTAAAAATTTCTTCCAATATATCCCATTCTCAAAACATAGTTTCTCATATGTTTCTTACCATAATAGAAGCAATCATAACCAATATAAATAGAAAAATAAATAATAAATCAATTTTTTTAATCCGCATTTCACGATATTTGGTACGCGCTTTTCCCACTACAAACCCTCTTGCCTCCATTGCAATTGCCAGTTGGTCAGCCCTATTAAATGCATTAAGCAACAAAGGAAGCAGTAATGGCAAAAAGCTTCTTGCGCGTTGCATTAAGCTGCCCCTGTTAAACAACACCCCGCGTGATGTTTGCGCTTTCATAATTCTAGTGGCCTCTTCAAAAAGCACAGGCACAAAACGCATAGCGATAGAAATCATTAAAGCAACATCTTCGGTAGGAAACCGCACAATCTTAAGAGGAGAAATTACTGATTCAAAACCATCGGTAAGTTCAATATTAGATGTAGTGGCAGTAAGTACAAAAGTAAAAAACGAAAGCAGCATAAGTCTCATTGCAATATAAGTCGCAAGGTATATGCCTTCACTTGTAATCTTCAAAAAGAGAAAAGAGTAAACTACTTTTCCAGGAGTAAAAAATAACTGAAAAAGTACCGTAAACAAAAGAAGAAAGAGAATAGGCGCTAAAGAGCGAAACACATCAGAAATTTTTGATTTTGCAAGCAGAATAAGAAAAATAGAAAATAGTAAAAGGAGCATATATCCCGAAATAGTCTTCACAAAGAAGAGGAATACAACAATAGAAAACACAAGCACAATTTTAACGCGTGGATCTAGTTTGCATAACAAAGAGTCAGAAAAATTATATTGTCCGAAAAAACTTCTTTTTTTCAAGGCCTGTACCTCTTTTTAAGGTAGGAAGAAATCTCCAGTGGAGTTCTGCAAAATGGAATGTCGGGGTAACACTTTTCCAATTTATTGCGTATCTTCACAACTGAAGGGATATCAATTCCAATTTTCTCAATAAGTTCTTTGTCAGAAAAAAAATCTCTAACTCTGCCGTCAAATACTTTCCTGCCCTCATCTAAAGCAATGACTCTATCGGCAATCTCCAACAGTTCTTCCATATTATGCGTAACAAAAACAATCGTCCTGCCATTTTTTATTTCATTTTTGATGTATTTAATGAGTTTTTCTTTCCCATCAAAATCCATCCCGGCCATAGGTTCATCTAAAACAAGTATATCAGGATTCATTGCTATTATGCTTGCTATAGCCACTCTCCTCTTTTCACCGCCACTTAGAGAAAATGGTGAATGCTTTGCTATCTTCTCCGAAGAAAATCCCATCTCTTTAAGAGCAGAAAACACAGCATTCTTCAATACAATTTCACGCATCCCCATATTTTTAGGCCCAAATGCGACTTCATCAAATACAGTTTCTGCAAAAAACTGTTCTTCCGGATATTGAAAAACAATCCCTACTTTCTTCCGTACTTTCCTAATGTCAACCTGCTTGCTGTTTATATCAATATTATCCAGCAGCACTATACCTTTATCTGGCTTAATCAACCCGTTAAAAAGTTGTATAAGGGTCGATTTACCGGAGCCGATACGGCCAACAATACCTACCGATTCATTTTTTTTAATTTTCAAAGAAATGTCGACAAGGGCATCGCTCGTAAAAATTGTATTTGGGTCGTATGTTACAAATACATTTTTTAATTCGAGCATAATAATCCTACAAGACCTTCTTCGTCTATAAAGGAAGTGTCAATAATGCCGTGTTTTCTGAGATCTTCTGATATAATTATTGAAGGGAGTGAAGCAACTCCCGCAGAACGCAAGAGTTTCATGTCCTGCAAAATAACCGCTGGGATACCTTCGTTTATCTTTTCTCCGTTATGCAGCACTAAAACTTTATCGCTGTTTATCACTTCTTCCGTAATATGGGTAATATACAGTACGCCGATATTTTTATTCTCTGCTATTGAATGGACAAGATTAAGTACCTCTTTTCTACTCACAGGGTCCAGAAGAGCGGTGATTTCATCCATAACAAGGTAGTCAGGCTGCATCACCAGAACGCTTGCAATAGCAATTTTTTGCTTTTCTCCGCCCGAAAGGTAAGAAGGAGAGTCGTGAAGATATTTTTCTATACCAAGTAATGATGAAATCTGTTGTATCCTTTTTTTTGCCTCTACTCTTTCAATCCCAATGTTTTCTAATCCAAATGCAATATCCTCTTCAACGGTAGTTCCGACAAACTGGTTATCGGGATTTTGAAACACAATTCCAACTTTTTCTTTTATAAGGAATTCGTCCTTTTTCGCACGGGAATCCATCTCGTCCACAAAAACACTTCCCTCTTGAGGTAACAATAGCCCGTCTGATAGACGGGCTATTGTGGATTTTCCTGAACCATTGCCTCCTATAATTGAGACAAATTCACCTTTATTTACAACAAAATTTATATGCCGAACCGCCCACTTTCCTTCCTTGTAGGCAAAAGATACATCTTTGAACCGGATCATTATTCCTTAACGAGTTCCAATATAGCAATTTGCGCTCCGTCTCCTCTTCTCTGTCCCACTTTGGAAATTCGTGTATAACCACCGCTTCTATCTGCATACTCTTTATCTGCCATCTCAAAAAGCTTCTGGACAGCTTCTTTTTTAAAAAGGAAGCCATAAGCTTTTTTTCGCGTATTAAGATCGTCCTTTTTAGCCATTGTAATATATTTTTCAACAATTTTTCTCACTTCTTTCGCTTTAGCTTCAGTAGTTTCTATCCTTCCTGAAAGCAGCAAAGAAGTCGAAAGATTTCTTAGTACGCTTTTTCTATATCCACTATACATCCCTAATTTTCTTTGTCTTATCTGATGATACATATCGACAACCTCCTTATTCTTTTAACTTCAGGTTCAGTTTCTTAAGAGAATCTTCTACGCTTTCTAGCGATTTTGCCCCAAACTTATCAAGTTTCATAAGTTCATCTTTTGTGTACTCCAACAATTTACCGACTGTTAAAATCTCGTTTTGCTCCAGCACATTAAAAGCACGTTCCGCTAATTTAAGATCCTCAATGCTGATTTTCCCTACAGATTCCGCAACATCATCTTTTTCCGTTTCATTACCGGAAAGAACGAAATCAAACCTTTCTGAATAATTTATGAGAATTTTTACAGCCTCTTTTAACGAATCAAGCGGTGATTTATTGCCTTTGGTTGAAATACCTATAATAAGCCTGTCAAAATTAACCGATTCTTCAAATCGCATTGGTTCAACATGAAAACTAACTTTAAGCACAGGAGAAAAATAAGCATCAATGGGTATCACTGTTTCAGGAAAATCACTCTCTTCAACAATTTCTTCTTCTAACTTATATCCTGCGCCTTTCTTTATATAAATAGACCCTTTAAAATAATTCCTTGAAGAAGAAATTGTTGCTATGTGCAAATCAGGATTAAGAATAGTCACCTCACTACTGCCTTTAAGGTCAGATGCCTTTACATCCTTCTCGCCTTTCACATCGAAAGTAAGAACTGTACTATCTAATCCCTCAAGAGAAATGATGAGTTTTTTAACGTTTAGTATTATTTCTTCAACATCTTCTACAACACCCTCAATAGTAGAAAATTCATGAACTACACCGTCTATGGCAATACCGACAGGTGCCACGCCTTCTATTGAAGAGAGAAGAACCCTTCTCAGGGCAGTGCCAAGTGTAAGACCATACCCGCTTTCTAGAGGACCAAAGCTATATTTTCCGTAATGCTCTTTTTCCTCTTCTATTGTAAATTTCACATTATCAAGATTCCACATATCAGATCGCTCCTTATTTAGAATAAAGTTCTACAATAAGAACTGGGTTTACGCCTAAGCCAAGCTCTGGAATATTTGGGATAGACACAACTGTTCCTTTGTAAGACTCTTTATTTACCTCCAACCATGCCGGAACCTGGACATCAGCCTCAATAGAATCTTTTATCAATAGTATTTGCCTGCTGTTTTCTTTAATTTCCACTACATCATGTACCTTCACAATAAAAGAAGGAACATTAACTTTTTTTCCGTTTACTCTAACATGTCCATGGAGAACAAATTGTCTTGCTGACCTTCTATTGGGAGCAAAACCCATCCGGAATACTACATTGTCCAGTCTTCTCTCGAGGGTTTCCATCAATTTATCACCAGTAGTAATTTCTTTTTGCCGCGCAGCTTTTTCAAAATATTTTCTAAACTGTCTCTCCAGAACACCGTACATATTTTTTACGCGTTGTTTTTCCTGTAAATGAATTTTATAATCAGAGGGTTTACTAAAATGCAGAGTAACTTGTTTTTGCCCAGGGATACCTCTGCCCTTCTCTAATGCACACTTTTTTGTATAGCACCTTTCTCCTTTAAGAAAAAGTTTTTTCCCTTGTGCTCTGCATTTCCTGCAAACAGGATCTATATATCTTGCCACTTCACCGCCTCCTTATACTCTTCTTAATTTTCTTGGTCTACAACCATTATGTGGAATTGGAGTAATATCCTTGATTTCTTCAATTTCAAGTCCTGCGGATTGAAGTGCGCGTATAGCAACTTCTCTCCCAGAACCACCACCTTTTACATAAACAGATACTGTTTTTGCCCCAAGGTCAATAGCTCTCTCTGCCGCCTTTTGTGCAGTTAGCTGGGCAGCAAACGGAGTTCCTTTTTTACTCCCTTTAAAGCCAGCAGAACCTGCAGATGCCCATGTTGCAACATTGCCTTGTGGGTCAGTTATAGTAACAATCGTATTATTAAACGTAGAATATATACATACTTTCGCTTTACCTGTGATTTTACGTGCTCTTTTTTTAGCTCCTTTTCTACTTTTCTTTTTCATTACTCCTCCTTAAATTATGCTCCTTTCCTCTTTGACCCAATAGTCTTTTTAGGTCCTTTTCGGGTTCTTGCATTAGTACGAGTACGCTGACCTCTTACAGGCAAACCTCTTTTATGTCTCATTCCTCTGTAACAATTAATTTCCATCAGCTTTTTAATATTGGTAGCAACTAATTTTCTTAGATCTCCTTCAACCATATAGTCGCTTCTAATAACTCCTTCAATTGCTTTAATTTCCTCAGAAGTCAGATCTTTCACTTTCTTCAAAGGAACTTTTGCTTTTACTAAAACATCTTTCACGTTGTGCTTTCCCACACCGTATATATGGACAAGCGCAACATCAATTCGTTTATCTTTTGGTAGATCAACACCACTAATTCTTGCCACAGTCCAGCCTCCTATTTTTGCCGTTGCTTATGCTTTGGATTTTCACATATTACTGCTATTTTGCCTTTTCTCCTGACAATTTTGCATTTGGGACACATTTTTTTCACTGATGCTCGTACTTTCATTTTTTTATACTCCTTTCCTACAATCTGTAAACAATTCTTGCTGAAGAAAGATCATAGGGTGTGAACTCAAGTCTTACTCTATCGCCTGGCAATATTCTAATAAAATGAAGCCTCATCTTGCCGCTAATATGGGCAAGCACTATTTTGCCATTAGCAAGTTTCACCTTAAATCTAGTACCAGGTAGAGTTTCAATAACTACACCTTCGGTTTCTATCACTTGCTTTTTATTCACGTCTATTTCCTCTCTTCATAATGTAAGGATCTCCGGCCCATTTTTGGTCACCACAATAGTATGTTCAAAATGAGCTGCATTAGAATGGTCGGCAGTTCTAACAGTCCACCCATCCCTTTCTGTGTATACCTCAAAACCTCCTTTACAAACCATGGGTTCTATTGCAATACATAAACCCTCTCTCAATTCTATCCCGCTGTTTCCGGTTATAAAATTTGGCACACTGGGATCTTCGTGTAAATGCTTCCCAATTCCATGCCCTGTATAGTCTCTCACGACAGAAAAATTATTACTTTCAACACACTGCTGAACTGCTAATGATATATCGCTAACTTTATTGCCAACCTTTGCCTGTTCAATGCCTATGTACAATGCCTTCTCTGTTATCTCGGTTAATTTTTTATCTTCATCATTTTTTTCTTTTCCAACAATTACTGTAATCGCTGAATCAGCATGCCAGCCATTAAGAAGTACTGCTGAATCAAAAGAAACTAAATCTCCTTCTTCTAGCTTCCTTGCGCCAGGAATTCCATGCACTACTTCATCATTTACAGAAATACAAACAGCAGCAGGGAAGCCCCCATATCCTTTAATTGCAGGAATGGCGCCAGCAGAAAAAATAAAATCTTCGGCTAAGCTGCTTAGTTCACCTGTAGTAATCCCTGCGCAAACATTTTCTCTCAGTAAATCAAGTGTTTGCTGAAGTATTCTACCAGATTTTTTTATTTTTTCAATCTCTTCTAACGTCTTAAGCTCTATCACTTAGCACCTCTTTTATGCGCTTTGCCACATCTTCTACTGTCCCTAGAGCATCCACTTCGATAAGTAATCCCTTATTCTTATAATAAGCAATCAAAGGTTCGGTTTTTTCTTCATAAACCTCTACCCTTCTAATCACTACTTCTTCCTTATCATCTTCTCTTTGAACAAGATTCCCGCCGCATTTTTTGCATTTTGCATCATCTTCAAAAGAATTAAAATAGATATTATAAACAGCTTTACAACGCTCACAGGTTCTTCTTCCGCTTATCCTTTTGACAATCTCTTCTTTGGGAAGCAGGAGAGAAATCACTGCATCAAGATTCACATTAATCCTGCCAAGATAACTATCTAAAAACTCAGCCTGGTGAATAGTGCGGGGGAAACCATCAAAAACAAAACCTTTATCGAGAGGGTATTGATCCAGCATTTTACTTATAAACTCCTCTACAACAATGTCTGGAACAAGTTCACCGTTATTCATAAAGGAACACATTTTCTCGGCTATATCGCTTTTTTTATTTATTTCTTCCCGCAATGCATCGCCGGAAGAAATAAAAGGTATTCCAAGGTCTTTGCTCAAAATCTGTCCTTGAGTCCCTTTTCCTACTCCCGGAGGGCCAAACAAAATAAGGTAGGTTTTCATTATTTCAAAAAGCCTTTATAGTGCCTCATAAGAAGATATGCCTCAATTTCTCTCACTGTTTCAAGTGAAACACCAATAATAATAAGCACCGAAGTTCCTCCAAAAACAAAAGCTGATACTGCCATGTTTCTAAAAATTAAATTAGGAACTATTGCGACAAGTCCAAGAAAAATAGAAGTAGGCAAAACAATTTTATTCAGTACTCCTGCAATATACTCCGCAGTCCGCATACCAGGACGAATACCGGGGATAAATCCACCATATTTTTGCAGATCATCTCCAAGTTTTATCGGATCGTACGTAAGTGATGTATAGAAATAAGTGAAGAAAACAATCAGGCCGAAATAAATTAAATTATACCTAAAACCTGAAGGGTTTCCAAAAAAAGGAGTTGCAATATGAAGTGTGAACCAGGACGTAGGCCAAAATTGGCCAAGTGTTTGAGGAAACATCATAACAGATACAGCAAAAATGATCGGGAGCACGCCTGCCTGCACAAGACGCAGTGGAATATACGTAGACTGTCCGCCATACACTTTTCTTCCCACAATTCTCTTAGCATACTGCACGGGAATCCTTCGCTCAGCCTGATAGGCAAATATTACAATTACTATTAAAATAAGCATACCAAGAATTTCTCCTATTATTGACCCAATGCCCAAAGAATGTGCAAAGTATAACTGCTTCATCTCAATAACTCCCACAGGCAGCCTGCTAACAATTCCTGCAAATATAATCAAAGATACACCATTGCCTATTCCTTTTTCTGTCATTATTTCTCCAAGCCACAACACAATATAAGAACCAGCAACAAGACTTGCGACGATAACAATTTTTAACAAAATGCTTGTGCTTACAAGGTAGTTTTGGAACATAACAACAACAGAAAATGCCTGAAGTGTAGCAAGGAAAACAGTGAGCTGCCTTGTGTAACGTGCCATTTTCTTCTGTCCTGCTTCGCCTTCTTTTGCAAGTCGTTCAAGAGCAGGAATAACAGCAGTAAGTAGTTGAAGTATAATAGATGCATTAATATAAGGAATAACACTCAATGCAAAAATAGAGAAGTTCCCAAAACCACCGCCTGAAAATAAATCAAGTAAGGCAAGAAAACCTCCCTTTTGCACCAAAGCCTGAATGGCAGCACGATCAATCCCGGCAACCGGGATATATGTTCCAAGTCTAAAAAGAATAAAAAGAAACAATGTAACCCAAATTCTTTTTCTCAACTCTTTAAGTCTAAAGGCTCTTTTTATTGTTTCCCACATATCAGATTACCTCAACTTTTCCCTGAATCTTTTCAATCTTGTCTTTTGCTGTTTTTGAAAACTTGGATGCCTTTACAACAAACGCCTTCTTCACATCTCCTCTGCCAAGTACCTTAACTTTTGCATTAAATAGTTCATTTAAATTTATTTCACTTGCCCCATCAGAAAATTTTTCAAGCTTTTCAACATTTATTTCAACGTATTCCACTCTGTTTAATGGTTTGAAACCTTTCAGTTTAGGAAGTCTTCGATAGAGAGGCGTCTGCCCTCCTTCAAAACCTTTCTTTTTAGTTCCTCCGGAACGAGCTTTGGCACCCTTACAACCCCGTGTCGAATACGTGCCTCTTCCAGACCCGTCTCCTCTTCCTACAATACGCTTTCTCCTCGTTGAATTAGCTTTTGGTTTAAAGTTCTGTATTTTCATTTCCACCTCCGGCTATTTCTCTTTTCATCATTTCTTTTCTATTAATTATTGCATCCATATCTCTGAACGCTGCAAGCATTGCGTTAGCCACATTTAACGGATTAGCTGTTCCAAGTGTTTTGGAAAGAAGGTCTTCTATTCCTGCCTTTTCTGCAATAGCCTTTACCACTCTTCCAGCTACAATACCGGTACCTTTAACTGCTGGTGCAAGAAATACATATCCTGCTCCAGATTTTGATGTAATTCTCATCGGTATCGTGTTGTTTTTAATGGGGACAGTAACAAGGTTTCTTTTTGCGTCAGCTATACCTTTTTTAATCGCCGATGGTATTTCTCTGGCTTTTCCAATACCAATACCAACTCTTCCTTTTTTGTCGCCTATTACCATAATTACCCTGAATTTTAAAATCTTTCCACCTTTAACAACTTTCGTTACCCTGTCTATCTGAAGAACGCCTTCCTCAAACTCTTTCTTCTCCTCTACTCTGCCTCTTCTTGTATACACCTCTACCTCCTAAAAGTTTAATCCGGCTTCTCTTGCGCTTTCAGCAAGTGCCTTGACTCTTCCATGATATGCAAAACCACCCCTATCGAAAGCAACTTCTTTTATTCCTTTCTCTATTGCTTTTTTCCCAATAAGAGTCCCTACAGCTTTTGCAGCTTCTACATTCTTCTTTCCACCAAATTTATCTACTATTTCCTTTTCTTTCGTAGAAGCAGATACAAGAGTAATTCCTTTTGTATCATCTACAATCTGGACATAAATATTTTTGAGGCTAATAAAAACAGCAAGCCGTGGTCTTTCAGAAGTACCTGAGAGATTCTTTCTTAAGCGCTTATGTCTTATATCTCTTAACTCTTTTCTATTCTTCAATTTAATCATTTCACACTCTCCCTACTTAGTCCCAGCAGCAATTGCCTTGCCTGCTTTTCGTATAATTTTCTCGCCAACATATATAATACCTTTTGCTTTATACGGATCCACTTTTCTTAAACGACGAATCGTTTGAGCAAAAGCTCCAACAGATTCTTTATTAATTCCGAAGACAGTAATGATGCGCTTTTCTATTGCAACGTCGATATCTTCCGGAATATCCAGAACAATTGGATGAGAAAATCCCAAATTAAATGTAACTTTCTTACCCTGCACTTCTCCTTTATATGTTTTTTCATTAAGCTGTAACTGTTTTGAAAAACCGTCTGTAACACCCACAACCATATTGCTTATAAGTGCGCGAGTAGTACCATGAAGAGCCCTATAAAAAGGTCTATCGGAAGGCCTCTCTACAATGACTATATCTTTTTCTAAAATAATTTTCATTTCAGGATGAAAACTTCTTTTTAACTCTCCTTTAGGTCCTTTAACAATTACAAAGTTGTCGCCATCTATTGTTATTTTTACTTCTTTAGGAATAATAATTGGTTTTTTCCCAATTCTAGACATTTATGCACCTCCTACCAGATGAAACAGATAACTTCTCCGCCCTGTCCTTCTTTACGAGCTTCTCTATCTGTCATTAAACCTTTAGGGGTAGAAATTACTGCTGTTCCAAAACCATCTAACACACGCGGAATCCTGTCCTTGCCAACATATATTCGCCTTCCAGGTTTACTGATCCGCTTGATGCCCAAGATAAATTTCTCCCTTTTGTTCCCGTATTTTAAATAAATCCTCAACATTTTTTTACCATCAATCTCTTGTTCTTCAATATTTTCAATGTATCCCTCATTCTTCATAATATTTAAAATGCTTTTGTTTACATTTGAATAAGGAACAAATAGAGATTTGTGATACATAATACTTGCATTTTTAATTCTGATTAACGTATCAGAAATTGGATCGCTTACCATAATCTCCTCCTACCAACTTGCCTTTTTGACACCGGGAAGTTTGCCTTCCAGTGCTAATTTTCGTAGACAGTGCCTACAAAGACCAAATCTACCGTAATAAGCTCTTGGTCTCCCGCAAACTTTACACCTGTTATGCTTTCTCACTTCGAACTTAGGCTTTTTATTTGCTTTTTCAATCATTGCCTTTCTCGCCATTCTAACACCTACCTTTCCCTAAAAGGAAAACCCATAAACTCAAGAAGTGCTCTTGCTTCTTCATCAGTTTTAGCAGTTGTGGTAATTGTAACATTGAATCCACGAACCCTGTCAATCGCATCATAGTCAATCTCGGGGAAAATCAACTGCTCTCTTATGCCAAATGTATAATTGCCTCTGCCATCAAATGAATTAGGTGAAAGTCCTTTGAAATCTCTAATTCTTGGAAGAGCCACATTCACAAGCTTCTCCATAAATGTATACATCGCATTTTTACGCAATGTAACCCTGCAACCAATAGCTACACCTTCACGAATCTTAAATGAAGCAATAGATTTTTTTGCCCGGGTGATAGTAGGCCGTTGCCTGGTAATTAAAACAAATTCGCTTATAGTTTTCTCCATTGCTTTTGGGTATTGAGAAATATCACCCACTCCTCTGTTAAGAGAAATTTTTACAATTTTAGGCACCTGCATCACACTTTTGTAATTAAACTTCTCCATTAACCTCTTCTTGACTTCTTTCTCATACTTATCTTTTAAGGGAGAAGGAGTAAGTTTCTCTTCCAAAAGTTTTTCAAGTCCTTTATCTAATTTAGTTGCTGTCTTTGTTTTTGTTTCTTCTGTTTTTGCCATATTTACCTCACCTTAGACCTTATCAATTATTTCGTGGCAGTTTTTGCATACCCGAACACTTTTCCCGTTTTCAAGAATTTTATGGCCAATACGGGTTTTCTCATGACAATGAGGGCAAACTAACTGCACTTTATTTACATACAGAGGAGCTTCTCTCCTTGTAATTTTACCTTGCGGCATATCCCGCGTAGGACGAAGAAAATTTGTTTGCATGTTTACGCCGTCAACAAATACTTTTCCTTTGTCAGGAATTGTCCGGAGAATTTTGCCTTTCTTCCCTTTATCCTTTCCAGTCAACACTATAACTATATCACCTTTTTTTAATTCTATTTTTGGTCTCACTTTATTAGTATTCATAAATTCCTCCTACAGAACCTCTGGAGCAAGCGAAACTATCTTTAAATATCCTTGCTTTCTCAACTCTCTTGCTACAGGACCAAAAATTCTGGTTCCCTTAGGATTTCCATCTTCATCAATAATTACAGCTGCGTTTTGATCAAACCGAATTACGCTTCCATCTTCTCTTTTTAAAGGATATTTTGTTCTTACAACAATTGCCCTCACTACGCTACCTTTCGGCGTAGCACTATTTGGCACTGCCTTTTTGACCGAAGCAACAATTTTATCACCCACAGTAGCTGATCCTCTTTTCCCGACACGAAGCACTGTTATGCAAGAAATTTCTTTTGCTCCACTGTTGTCTGCAACAATAAGCCGTGAATAATCTCTAATCATTTTCCACCTCCATCAATAATCTCTATAACTTTCCAGCGTTTCAATTTACTGACCGGCCTCGTTTCCCTAATCCTGACAACATCACCGACTTTTGCCTTCATATCTTCATCGTGTGCATAAAATTTTGATGCTCTATTTATAATTTTAATGTAAAGTGGGTGTGGCACACGCCTATCTATCTGAACAACAACAGTTTTTTGATAAGCACTAATAACTTTTCCGGTAATCTCTTTTTTAGCCATAATTACACCTCTTCTTTGTTAAGTTCACGCTCTCTTCTTATGGTAAGAAACCTTGCAATATCTCTTCTCACAAGTCTTATACGTGCAGGATTATTCAGCTGATGGGTAGCAAACTGGAAACGTAAATTAAAAAGTTCCTTTCGAAGGCTTTTTAACTGCTCTTCTATTTCAGCATCAGTCATATCTCTAACTTTTTCTACTTTCATAACTAAATAACCTCCTCGCGTTTAACAAGCCTGACTTTAATGGGGAGTTTAAACCCAACCTGCTTTGCAAGTTTTGTAGCCTCTTCTTCTGGAATCCCCGTCATCTCAAAGAGAATTCTTCCTGGTTTTACAACAGCCACCCAGTGATCAAGATCTCCTTTTCCGCTACCCATTCTGGTTTCTGCAGGTTTCTTCGTTACAGGCTTGTCCGGAAAAATCCTAATCCAGAGCTTTCCTGTTTTTCTTACTGCCTGTATCAAAACAAGTCTTGTTGCTTCAATTTGTCTGGAAGTAATATAAGAAGGCTCCATCGCCTGTATTCCATAATCACCAAATGCAACAAAATTACCTCGCGTAGCTTTTCCACGCATTCTACCTCGTTGCTGCTTTCTATGCTTAACTCTTTCTGGCATTAACATAATCATCCACCTCTCTTATCTCTCAGTAGTAAAGAAAGTGACTTTCTTTGCATCACCTTTATATACCCAAACTTTTACCCCAATTCTTCCGAATTTAATCAAGGCAGGCAGTTCAGCGTAATCGATATCGGCTTTTAAGGTATGAAGGGGAACTCTTCCCTCTCTATACCATTCAGTTCGTGCAATTTCAGCTCCACCAAGTCTACCAGACACCTGGATCTTTATTCCTTTAACGCCTGATCGCATCGCCCTGCCTATAGATTGCTTAATTGCCCGTTTGTATGAAACTTTTTGTTCAATCTTGCTCACAATATTTTGCGCAATAAGTTGAGCATTCGTTTCAGGACGCTTTACTTCCTTTACTTCTACGTTTATCTTTATATTAGAATCATTAATTGCGCGGCTTAATGTATTCTGGAGCTTAGAAATCTCTGCGCCTTTCTTTCCAATTATCATGCCAGGTCTTGCACTGTGAATAATCACTTTTACTTCGCCGCCAGCTTCTCCACTTTTACGAATAATCTCAACATGAGAAATAGCTGCATCAATTCCTAATTTATCCAACTCCCTTCTTATTATAATATCCTCCATGACAAAATTGGCGTAATTTTTTTTACTTGCATACCACTTACTTACCCAGTCTTTCGTTATACCTACCCTAAATCCAGAAGGATGTACTTTCTGTCCCACTCTATACCTCCTCTTTGTTTTTTACCACTACGGTAATTTGGCTTACAGGTTTTCTTTGTATATCAGCTCGACCCATGCCTCTCATAAATATCCTCTTCATGGGACCTTCGGATTCAACATATGCCCTGTAAACATATAATGAGTCTTTATCCATATCAAAATTATTTTCAGCGTTCGCAACAGCTGACCTGAGGGTCTTCTCCAGATAGCCAGCAGCTTTTTGAGGAAGAACCTTTAAAATTGCAAATGCTTCGTCAATATCTTTACCTTTTATAAGTTCGGCTACAAGTCGCGCTTTGGTAGCAGATAATCTTAAATGTTTAGATTTAGCATACACTTCCATAATATTCCTCCTTAAGTTTTAGTAACAAGTCTTGCAGTAGGAACTTTATGGCCACGAAAGGTACGAGTCGCAGCAAATTCACCAAGTTTATGTCCCACCATATCCATCGTAATATAAACAGGAATATGTATTTTTCCATTATGCACTGCAATTGTATGCCCTATCATTTCTTCAGTAATTGAAGACCTCCTGCACCATACCTTTATCACTCTTTTTTCGCCTTTTTTGTTTAAATCCTGTATCTTCTTAAGAAGCTTTGGATCCACAAACATATTTTTCTTACTCATCCTTACTTCCTCCTTCTAACAATATATTTATCAGAAGATTTATTCTTCTTTCTCGTTCTATAGCCAAGAGTGGGCTTTCCCCAGGGAGTTAAAGGACCAGGATGTCCAATAGGAGATTTGCCTTCGCCTCCGCCATGTGGATGATCCACCGGATTCATAACTACGCCTCGTACGCTGGGCCTACGTCCAATATGCCTGCTAGTACCAGCTTTTCCAAGGCTAATATTTCCGTGGTCTACATTACCTACCTGTCCAATAGTTGCCCAACAATCTAAATTAATCATCCTTACTTCACCGGATGAAAGCTTTACATGTGCGTATTTACCCTCTTTAGCAAGTAACTGGGCACCTCCACCAGCAGACCGTACTAACATAGCTCCCCTTCCTGGAAACAGCTCTATATTATGAATAATTGACCCCAGTGGTATATTTTTTATTGGAAGCGCATTACCAACCTTTATTTCAGCATTCTCTCCTGCTGTTAC
>JAUXIC010000014.1 GCA_030621215.1 Caldisericota bacterium | reverse complement strand
CCTTTTTCATCTTTTTGTATTTCATTGTATATTTTTAAAGCAAATTTTTATAGAAATTTTTCTTAACTACTTTTCCAGTACTTCTTTTATATTTTTTACAAAGTCGTATATATCTGCTTTGGTTGTATTAAAAGAAGTCATCCATCTTACTTCTCCCCTTTTTTCATTCCATACATAGAAAAAGGATTTTTTCTGTAAACTGTGAATATATTTTTTAGGCACAATGGCAAAAAGTCCATTTGCTTCAACTGATTGGGTGATTTTTATTTTATCTATTTTTCTTATTTCTCTTTCTAAAATCTTTGCCATCTCATTTGCATGAGTTGCATTCTTAAGCCATAGGTCATTGGATAAGTATTCTATAAATTGTGCAGATATATAACGCATTTTAGAGAAAAGCTGCGCCCCTTGTTTTCTTATGAATTTGAAATTTTCTGACATTTCTTTGTTAAAGAAGATAACGGCTTCACCGAGCATCATGCCGTTTTTGGTGCCACCAAAGGAAAGAATGTCCACGCCTGCGTCTGTTGTAAACTTTTTAAAGTCCATATTTAATGAAGCTGCTGCATTTGCAATCCTTGCGCCATCCATATGAAGAATCATGCCGTTTTTATGGGCAAAGTTTGCTATTTCTTCGATCTCTTTTTTCTTATATACAGTGCCCATCTCGGTACTTTGAGTAATTGACACAACCCTTGGCTGCGAATGGTGAGCATCGCTTATTCCGTGCATAAGCTTTTTTGCTTCAGCTACTGTGATTTTCCCGTTTGCGGTTGGAATGGCAATGATCTTGCATCCCGTGAATTTTTCAGGGGCTCCGCACTCATCTGTGTTTATATGTGCTGTTTCTGCTGTAATGATGGAATTAAATGAGTCCGTAACGGTTTTTAGTCCAAGCACGTTTGCGCCAGTACCTGTAAGCATGAAATATACATCGATATTTTTCCCAAAATGCTCCTTAAATTTTTCTACAGCTTTTTCAGTGTAAGGATCATCTCCATAGGCAACGTAGTCTCCTTGATTCGCATTTCTTATTGCTTTTAAGATAAGCGGGTGGACAGGCGCGTTATTATCGCTTGCAAATGATTTTTTAGCCAGCATGATAACCTCCTAGGCCTTTTGTCTATGGTATGATAATATAGTACCGGTGTCAAGAGTAAAATGTATTTCAAAACAATAAAAATTTTATTTTGACAAGTTGACTTTAAGGCGAATTCATTCATAATATAAATTAAGTTCGGATTTTGAACAAAAATAGTCAGAGGAGGAAATGATTTATATGGAACAGCTAAAAACATTTTTGCAGATTACATTTTATAATAATACCATTGCAAAATATTTTTCGGTTTTATTGATCTTTTTAATAGTTGTGTTTGCGATAAAAATAGTTGATAAGTTTGCACTTCGGAGGTTGGAAGCGAAAGCGAAAGCTACAAAAAGCATTCTGGACGATTTGATTATAATTTTCTTTAGAAAATCTATCCCTATGTTTTATATAGTAGTTTTGTATGTAAGTATTTCTGCGCTTACTTTGAGTGACAGTATGAAAGTTCTTTGTCTTACTTCATTGAAGGTGATTGTTGTATTGTATGTGGTGTATATTCTTTTAAATGCAATAGATTGGGTGGCAGGACAATATATAAAGAAAGAAGACGTCAGCGTAACAGCCAGGTCAGTAAAAGGAATATCGAAATTTGTAAAATTCATTGTGTATGTTTTTGGTTTTTTACTACTCTTAAACAATTTAAACATCAATATATCTACACTGCTTACGGGTCTCGGCATTGGAGGTATTGCAGTAGCCCTTGCTGTTCAATCAGTGTTGGGTGATCTTTTTAGCTATTTTACAATTGTTCTTGACAAACCTTTTGAGGAAGGCGATTATATAGCATTTGGTGATTTTTCCGGGACTGTTGATCGAATAGGGTTAAAATCAACGCGAGTTAAAAGTTTGAGCGGAGAAGAAATTATTGTTTCAAATGCAGATCTTACTGGGACAAGCGTTCAAAACTACAGAAGAATGATACAAAGAAGAGTAGTTTTCCGTATAGGAGTAGTTTATGAAACGCCACTTGTGCTGCTTAAAGAAATTCCAATTGTAATAAAATCCATTATAGACGGAATTGAAAATGCTACATTTGATCGGGCACCTTTTATTTCTTTCGGTGATTTTAGTCTCAATTTTGAAATAGTGTATTATGTTTCTGATAGAGATTACTTAAAATATGTAAATATTCAGCACGAATTCAATCTTAAAATTATTGAGGAATTTGGGAAAAGAGGTATTAGCTTTGCGTATCCTACTCAAGTTATTTATATGGGTAAAAATGATGGCAGATAAATGTCCTGAACATATTTTTAAATTGAATTTTTTTATGAATTTAATTATAATGGAAATATGAAATATTTAGCACTTTATCGTAAGTATAGGCCTCAGACATTTGAAGAAATGGTTGAGCAGAAAACAGTTGTAAAAATTTTGCAAGAGGCATTGAGACAGAAGAAAGTGGGGCATGCATATCTTTTTGCAGGGCCAAAGGGAAGCGGCAAAACCTCTCTTGCCAGAATTTTCGCAAAGGGTTTAAATTGTGAAAATGGGCCTACCCCAGTGCCCTGTATGACGTGCCAGAAATGTCTCACTATTACCAATGGCACTAATCTGGATGTTATCGAAATTGATGCAGCTTCGAATAGAGGCATCGACGAAATAAGAGATTTAAAAGAGAAGGTAAAGTATGTTTCCGTTTCTTCAAAGTATAAGGTTTATATCATCGATGAAGTACATATGCTTACTCCACAGGCATTTAATGCGTTGCTAAAAACATTAGAAGAACCACCAGAAAACGTGGTTTTTATTCTTGCTACGACGGCACCTGAAAAGCTTCCGGCAACGATTCTCTCCCGATGCGAACGCTTTTATTTTAAACCGATCTCGATAACAGGACTTGTGAGAAAAATAAAAGAGGTGGCAGAGTTAGAGAATGCAAGGATTACAGACGGCGGGGCAATGCTTATTGCTCGCTTTTCGTCTGGCTCATTGCGAAATGCTTTGAGTTTTCTTGATCAGTCTATAACAATGTTTGATGAGATTAGCGAAGATAATGTCCGCTCGCTCATAGGAATTCCAGAGGAAGATGTGTTAAAAAATCTTTTGTACAGCATTATTAACAATGATTCCGAAGGCGTATTACGGATTATCTCCTCGATAGGCGATAGCGGTAAAGACGGCAAGGTATTTATCAATGAATTTCTCATGTATCTTCAGGATCTTATTACCGGTAAAATTCTCGGATTTGAACATTTGACTGGCAGAAAAGACCAAGAGGTTTTAAAGGTAATGAAGGATCAGGCAAAGCATATTTCTGAGAAAAGACTGGTGAAAATTTCTTTTATTTTTGCCAATGCATTAAATGATTTAAAATTTTTTCCTGATCCATTTTTTTCTATTCAACTTGCTGCACTTTCCTGCATTGATGAGGAAGCTGCTGTGACAAACAAAAATGCTGGAGAGGAAAAGCTTATAATAGAGGAAAAGCCTGAAGTGGAAGAAAAAAGCAAACCAGAAGAAAAGGTGCCGATAGAGGGGTCTGATACGCTGGGTGGTGTCAGGCTACACTGGGACGAAATAGTAAGAGAGGTAAAGAAAGAAAGCCCGGCTTTAGCTGCAATGTTTATGAGAGTAATGCCTGCTGAACTTAAGGACGATTTACTTATACTTATTCCTGAAAAAAAGTTTTATATTGAGATGCTTAATAAACAGGACAATATCGACACATTAAAAAGAATATTAGAAAAAGTTTTACTGAAAGAGTTTAGAGTTTCTTTTGTTTCTCCTGAGGAGGAAAAGATGTTTAACAAAGAGGAAGAAATAAAGAAAGCAGAAGATCTTGAGGAGGTAAAACTGGTGAAAGAAGAATTTGAAGGAGTCGTTACGGATGTAGCGCAAGTTGAGGAGGTTGAGCATAATGAAAAACATGAATGAATTGATGAAGAAAGCCCAGGAATTACAGAGGAAGATGGAAGAAATTAATAAAGAACTGGAAGAGGCCAGGGTAACCGGTGTTGCGGGTGGAGGTGTTGTAAAAGCAGTTGTTTCAGGCAAATTGGAGATTGTTTCCATAGATATTTCTGCGGAGGTGATTGAAAAAGACGATAAGGAAATGCTTGAAGACATGATTGTTGCAGCGGTAAAAGAAGCACAAGGGAAAGCAAAGAAGATTTCTCAGGAGAAATTAGCTGCACTTGGGATGCCGGGAGGCATGCCAAGTTTTCCAAACTGAGTTACTTAAATGAGCGATTTTCCTGATAGAATTGAAGAGCTTATTAGAGAAATTTCTTCTCTTCCTGGTGTAGGGCCAAAAAGCGCCGAAAGAATGTCTCTCTATATTCTTAGTAAGAATGACAGTGAAGTCGAAAAATTTGTGAATATAATTCAAAAGGCAAAAGAAAACATGCATCTATGTCCTGTATGTTTTAATATTACAGACAAGGAAAGATGTACTGTGTGTGCTGACTCTAACAGAAATCATTCTATCATTTGCGTTGTGGAGGAAGTTAGAGATTTGTTTGCCATTGAAAAAGGGAAATATTATGACGGGGTTTTCCATGTTCTTCATGGCAGAATTGATCCGATGAACCATATTTCCCCGGAAAACTTAAAAATAAAAGAGCTTGTTAAACGTGTTAGCGAAGAAGATGTTAAAGAAATTATTATTGCAACGAATCCTAATTTTAATGGAGACATTACAGCACTTTATATTCAAAGACTTTTGAAACCCTATAACATTAGAATTACACGTATTGCTACTGGCCTTCCGAAAGGCACAGAAATTGATTTTGTTGATTCTGTAACATTATCAATGGCAATAAAGGAGCGCAAAGAAATATAAAGATTAAGGAGGGGAAAATGAGTGAAATTATTTCTATTTTTGCAAGAGAAATTTTAGATTCAAGAGGAAATCCCACTGTAGAAACAGAAGTGTTGCTTGAAAGTGGGGTTTCAGGACGAGCAGCAGTCCCGTCTGGTGCTTCAACCGGAAATTATGAAGCTGTGGAATTAAGAGATGGGGGGCCTAAGCGATTTAAAGGTAAAGGAGTGCTGGAAGCGGTAGAAAATGTGAATGGCTTGATTTCTACAGAAGTAACCGGAATGTTTTCAGAAAATCAGACAGGCATTGATAAAGCAATGATAGAGCTTGATGGCACAGAGAATAAGGCAAGACTTGGGGCAAATGCGATACTTGGTGTTTCAATGGCTGTTGTAAGAGCAACAGCAAATGAATATGAAGTTCCACTGTACAGATATATTGGTGGAATCAATGGAACTCTTCTTCCTGTTCCACAATTCAATATTTTAAATGGAGGGAAACATGCCGATTCCGGACTGGATATACAGGAATTTTTAATTTTACCTGTTGGAACTTCCAGTTTCAGAGAGGCACTTCGATGTGGTTCAGAAGTGTACCATACCCTAAAAAATATCTTGAAAAAAAGCAATTACAGTATAGGAGTAGGAGATGAGGGGGGATTTGCTCCGCATTTAAAAAATGGCGAAGAGGCAATACAATTTATTGTGAGAGCCATTGAAGAGGCGGGATATAAACCAGGTGAGGATGTTTACTTAGGGTTGGATGCTGCTGCTTCCTCTTTTTATTTGAAAGGTAAATATATGTACGAAGGAAAGAAATGTACAGCAAAAGAGATGATTGATTATTATGAATATTTATCGGATAGTTATCCTCTTATCTCTATAGAGGATGGTCTTGACGAGGAAGATTGGGATGGATGGATAAAATTAGAAAAGAGGCTGGGTAAAAAAGTTCAGCTTGTGGGAGATGATATCTATGTTACTAACCCTAAAAGATTGCAGCGGGGGATAGAATTGCAGGCCTCTAATTCTGTTTTGATAAAACTTAATCAAATAGGAACTGTTACAGAAACGATGCAGACAATTAAGCTTGGCAAGAGTGCAGGGTTTACTTCAGTTGTCTCACATAGATCTGGAGAAACTGCCGATTCTTTTATCGCTGATTTTGTTGTTGGTATGAATGCCGGTCAGTTAAAGAGTGGCGCGCCATGTAGAATTGAAAGGGTGGAAAAATATAATCAACTTTTACGTATAGAAGAGGAATTAGGTTGTGCTGCAATATATGCAGGAAAATCTATATTTAAGAAATTTTCTAACTTAAATAAATAAAAGGTATTGAAAGAGAGGCAGTTGGTTAGCTTAAAAACTAATATAGGAAGATATATGAGTTAGGAGGCACGATGAAGGATCTTTCCTGGAAGCAATGGGTTAGCGTAGTTGTTTTGGTGAGTGCTGTTATGCTGGGGGTAGGTATGAT
Organism: Caldisericota bacterium; assembly: GCA_030621215.1. GTDB lineage: Bacteria > Caldisericota > Caldisericia > Caldisericales > Caldisericaceae > UBA646. The sequence continues at coordinate 17,856 of JAUXIC010000014.1, read as the reverse complement.
TATGGGGAAAACCCTTGCAGAAACGAAAGTAGGGCCTTCTGAGCAAGTAGTAGTCGAAGATCTGGACGAGCCCATTTATATTACTGTTTACATAGTAGGTGCAATCAATAAGCCGGATGTATACGAACTTCCTATAAACAGTATTATAAAAGATGCAATAGAAAAAGCTGGTGGTCCTACCGAAGATGCAGATCTTGTTGCAATAAACCTTGCAAGGAAAGTGCAGGATGGAGAAGAAATTATTGTGCCAGCTAAACAAGTATTTCTATCAGACTCAGGCAATGTAAACGATTCAGGTGATCCAAATAGCACTGTAGGTACGAATGCTAGCGGAAAGATAAATATTAACACTGCCTCAGCTAAGGAACTTGAAGCATTACCTGGGATTGGAGAAGTAAAAGCCAATGCCATCGTTCAGTACAGAAAGGATTATGGTTTGTTTAGAGAGATTAGAGATATTGTGAAAGTTTCAGGGATTGGCGATGTAACATTTGAAAATATAAAGGACCTCATCGTCGTTCCTTAATGCCTGCGTTATTTGCTTTACTTGGAGAGATTGCGGGTATTTTTTCATTATTTTCTATTTTTAATAGAAATTTTCTTGTTTTATGTATTGTTTTTTTGTTTATATTATTTCTTTTGCTGATTGCTGATAAGCGCTACTATGTCTATATCATTTTTTTCTTTGTTTTAGGCATTTTTACGACAACTCTGGCTGTCGCTCCTTTTAAAAATCCTGAAATTCCAGAGCATCTATGTGGTGTGGAAATTCAGATTACAGGAAAAGTTAAAGAATTTTCTAAAGGGACGGGTTATACAAAGAATTTTGAAATCTCACATTTATCTATAGAGGGAGAAAAATTTGCAGGCAGCGCAAGAGTATATGCAGAAACAGCTCCTGCTCCTTTCAGTACTGTGGTTGTGAAAGGAGTTATTTCTAAAAGCGGCTTTCAGGATAATTTCCAAAAATTTACAGGATATAGTTATACAATTTTTGGTAAAGACGTTTCTGTGACTAAGAGTTTTGCGTTTTTTGATTTTTTTGCCAATCTTCGGAATACAATAGAGGATAGAACACTTCTTTCAATGAAAAGCGAAGAAGCCTTTCTTTTTCTTTCATCTGTGCCTGGCATTTCATCAATGACCAGTGATGAAAAGTTACCGTTTATAGACACAGGCACTGCGCATCTTTTTGCCATATCGGGGCTGCATTTTGGGATCCTTGGCGAGATTTCTTATAGAACTTTGGCCTTATTCACTCCATTTGCTTATGAATTTTCGTTTGTGATACTTGCTTTTTTTCTTTTTCTCGTTGGCTTCAGGGTTTCTGCTCTCCGTGCATTTTTTATGTATGGCGCTTGCGTGCTTGCTAAAGCCACTGGAAAAGAACTTATTCCGCTTAATACACTTTCTTTTGCAGCACTTATTATACTTCTTATTAACCCATTTGCCCTTTTTTCGGTAAGTTTTCAGCTATCTTTTCTTGCTATTTTCGCCATTTTAATTATTGCGCCATTACTTTATCAGCATCTTCCACGCAAGTTTGGCTTTAAGATGCTCGCAGAAGTAATTTCCGTTCAGCTTTTGCTTTTCCCTCTTTTTGCTTATTATTTTCATAATGTCTCACTTGTTGCGGTTATTTCAAATTTTGTTGTAATTCCATTTTTATATATTCTTATGCCTGTTAGTTTGATACAACTTATTTTAACTGTGTTGAGTTTTCGATTAGCACTGTTTTTTGCTCCTGTAACGAATTTCTTTTTTTCTGTTCTTTTTTCTCTGGTAAAAATGTTTTCAAAAATACCTTTTGCATCATTGAATATACAGTTTAATGGTTACTTTGTGGCAGCATACTTTGTCGTTATTTCTCTTCTTGTTTTTTCTTATACTACAAAAAAGATGTGGAGAAATCTTGTTTTTATTCCACTCATTTTATTAGTAGCTGCTTCCATTTTTGTAAGGCCCGGGTTCTGCATTACACCCCTTCAACTTTCTGGCGAAGATGGTTTTATCATTCAATCTGGTAATGATGTTGTATATATAAGCTCCCCAACCTATTTGACAAACGAAGATAAAGATTTGTATTCTATACAGCTTGCATTGAAAGAAAGGGGTATAAACAAAATTGATCTCATGATTTTTAATGCACCGTTTAAACAAAAAGGAGCCAGTAGTGTTCAGCTTATAGAACAATTTTCCGTGGGAAGCATTGTTCTCCCAAAAGGTGAAAGCGACCTGCAGGAAGCTTTCGTTACTCTAAATGCTGAAAAAACTCACATGTATACAGTTTCGGATACTGGCAAAATTCATTTTGGGGATATGACTTTCGGGCTGGTTCAAGGTACGGGCGATAATTATTCAGTGATCCTGGAACACGAGGGAAAAACATTTTTATTAACAGGCAAACAATTCAAATTTGATAATTTACCTTTTTATGCCGATGTGGCGTATTTTCCCCGAAAATTGTTAGAAAGATTAAAAAATGTTCAGTTAAGATTTGGAGAAATTCGCTGGTATTAATATAGTATATAACAAAGGGTGGCGTAAATGAATAAATTAATACTGATAGACGGGAGTAGCATTATGTATAGAGCTTTTTTTGCTCTTCCTCATTTTGTTACAAAAAACAATGAGCCCACAGGTGCTTTGTATGGTTTTGTTAGAATGCTTTTGCGTATTTTAAAGGACGAAAAGCCTCAGTACCTGGCTGTTGCGTTCGATAGAAGGGCTCCAACAAAAAGGCATATGCAGTACAAAGAGTATAAAGCACAGCGTCCTCCCATGCCAGATGAATTGTCTCCTCAATTTGCTGCAATACATGAATTGCTTGAGGCATTAAATGTTAAGGTGTATGAAATGGATGGATATGAGGCGGATGATATAATAGGAGCGCTGGCAAAATATGGTGAAAAAAATGAATTTTTAACAGTTGTTATTTCAGGAGACATGGATCTCACGCAGCTTATATCAGAAAAGATTAAGATAAAGGTTACGCGGAAAGGTGTTACAAACCTTGAGGAAATTGATAGAGAACGGCTTAAAGAAACATTAGGTATTTATCCTGAGCAAATACCGGATTTCAAGGCTTTAACGGGAGATCCTTCTGATAATATTCCTGGCTTACCGGGCATAGGCCCGAAAACGGCAGCAAAACTTCTGTCTGAGTATGGAAGCATCGAGGAGATATTGTTACATACTGGTGAAATTAAGAAAGGCGGCCTTGTTGAAGAATATAAAGGGCGTCTAATTAGCGGGAAAGAATTGTGCACACTAATGCTTGATGTACCGATAGATTTCAACATTGATGAAATGAAACTAAGTGGATTTGATGAAGAAAAGCTGAAGGGTATTTTAAGCCGCTTTGAATTTACCAGCCTTTTAAATGAACTTGGAATAAATTTAAATAATAAAAATACGCATATCGAAACAGACGACCGGATAGGATTATATATTGAGGCAAAGAATGGACAAGTTCAGCATTTTGCTGCTGCTACGCAAAAAAATGTGGAAGAATTCAACATTGGAGAAGAACTTTTTGCCAACACGAAGGCGCTAAAAATCTTAAAAGATCTGCTTGAAAACGATAAAAAGAAAGAAATTCTTAACTTAAAGGAACTTCACAAAGTAGCATGCCATTATGGGGTTAAACTATCAAATATTCATCTTGACCTGGCAGTTGCAGGGCATCTTCTTAATCCGAATATAAGAAATTACTCCATCAAAGAGTTATGCGATGCATTTTCTGTGCCCTTCGGGGGAGAGTCTTTGTCTGAACATGCCAAACAGCTTTTGCAGCTTTCATATATTGAAGATAAGGAGTTAGAAGAACGCGGCCTTATGGAGCTTTACAATGATATAGAAAAACCGCTGTCAGAGATATTGGCTGACATGGAAATTACCGGTATAAAAATCGATGTAAAATATTTTGAGAATTTAAAAAGTGAAATTGAAAAAGAGCTTGAGATATTGGAAAATAAGATATATGATCTTTCCGGTATTTCTTTTAATATTAACTCTTCAAAACAACTTGCAGCTGTACTTTTTGATAATTTAGGATTAAACCCGTCTAAGATGGGAAAAACAGGATATTCAACGAGCAGTGCAGTATTAGCAGATCTTGTCCCGGAGCATCCTATAATTTCACTTGTGCTGGAGTATAGAAGTCTTTCCAAATTGTATTCCGGATATATTATAGCCTTGCCAAAACTTGTATCCAAAGAAGGTTTTCGGCTGCATACGACATTTCATCAGCTGGGTACAATTACGGGAAGGCTGCGAAGTTCAAAGCCAAATTTACAGAACATACCCATAAGAACTGACTGGGGCGAAAAGATACGAGCTGGATTTGTTGCCTCAGAGGGGCATTTTTTGCTCAGCGCAGACTATTCGCAAATTGAGTTAAGAATACTCGCTCATCTATCTAAGGACAAAAACCTTATTAATGCATTTATGAATGGTGCTGATATTCATACACGCACTGCATCCCTTGTATTTAACGTAAAAGATGAGGAAGTTACAAAAGAAATGAGGAGAAGTGCTAAAATTCTTAATTTTGGAATTGTATATGGAATGTCTTCTTATGGTGCTGCAAAGCAATTAGGTTGCTCTGCTAACGAAGCAAAAGAATATATTGACAGATATTTTGCCAGGTTCCCGACTGTCCAGGAATTTTTAGAGGAGCTTGTGGAAAGTGCGATAAAATCAGGAGAGGCAAGAACAATTTTCGGGCGCAGGAGAAAAATCCCCGGTATGGATACCGGCGTCGGCAGAGCAAGGGATGAAGCAAGGAGATTTGCTATAAATACTCCTATCCAAGGGAGCGCTGCTGATATCATAAAGATTGCAATGGTAAAGGTGTTTAATAGAATAAAGGATAGTGGGGACCATATTGTACTGCAAATTCACGATGAATTAGTTCTTGAAGTAGGCAGTGAGCGAATTGAGAAAGTGAAACAGATTGTAAAAGAAGAAATGGAGTCTGCTTTCCCTCTTTCTGTACCGTTAGTGGTGAATATTGCGTATGGCAATAATCTGAGAGAGGCAAAAGGATGATTATAATTGGACTTACAGGCAACATTGCTTCTGGAAAGAGTGTTGTATCCAGGTTTTTAAAGAAATTGGGTGCTGACATTGTTGATGTGGACCAGCTTGCCAAGAAAGTCCAATCTAAAAACGTCAATGGCGTTATAGATAAAATGAAAGAAGTTTTTGGAAAAGAAATTGTTTTAAATGGCAAGGTGGACAGAAAAAGACTGGGAAGTATTGTTTTTTCAGATAAAGAGAAATTAAACAAACTCAATGAGGTTATGATACCCGTAATGACTAAAGTTGTAAAGAAAATAATAGAAGAAAAGCGGGTGTCAGGGGTGAAGGTTCTTGTTGTTGATGCAGCAATTCTGTTTGAGGCAAGCTGGGGTAAGATTGTTGATACCGTCTGGGTTGTCTATATTCCCAAAAAACTGCAGCTGGAAAGATTAATGAAAAGAGAAAATATTGGGAGAGGAGAGGCATTAAGGAGGATAGAGTCGCAAATGCCTATTTCTGAAAAGATTAAAAGAACCGATGTAGTAATTGATAATAGTGGGGATTTTTCCCAGATGGAGTCCCAAATTTTAGAGCTATGGAAAAAAATTCAGAATTCCACCTAAGCTATTCAAGGATAACTATATACGATAATTGTCCTCTCCGTTATAAATTTATCTACGTTGATGAATTGCCTACTGCGGCGCGTAGCTACTTTAGTTTTGGCAATTCGATTCATAAGGTACTTGAACTTTTTTATCATCCTGAAGAAAATTTTATAACAGCCAAAAGGCCTCCTTTAAATTATCTATTAGACTTACTGGATAAACACTGGATTTCTGCTGGATATAACACTGAATATCGGGAAGAAAAGGCAAAAGATGAAGCAGTACAGCTTCTCACAAAATTTTACAGGGAAACGATATTTGGATTTCAACCAGCATATCTCGTTGAGAAGAGTTTCTCTTTTGAATTGGACGGGTTTAAGATCATTGGGAGGATAGATAGAATAGATCAAGGAAATGATGGTTACAGTATCATTGATTATAAAACGAACAGAATCCTACCGTCGTTTTTTGCAAAAATAAATCTCCTGCAGCCAATTATTTATTATTTGGGAGCAAAGGAATCTTTGGGCCTGAATAAAATAAGCTCTGTTTCCATGTATTTTGTGCGTTTTAACAAAAAAGTGGAATTTAATATCTCAGATGAAATGGCGGAAGAAGGAAAGCAGAAAATTCTACAAGTTGGAAAAGCAATACAATGCAATGAATTTTCTCCAAAACCAGGCAGTGCGTGTTCTACGTGTGAGTTTAAGGACAGATGCCCTGGTTTTCAGTAAATTAGCGATAATATTTATGATACATTTTATTAAACCATTCTTTATACTATAATTATTTAAAAAGGAATAGGAGACGCTATGAAGAAAATCTTTATTTTTGTTGTTATATTTGTACTATTGCTCAATATAATTTCTGCAGTGTATGGAGAAAGCGATTCTTTACGATTGCTGAACTCACTTCCTTACCAGATTACTTCTATCTATGTTGATGGTTCTTTGATACTTGCTGGCACATTAAATGGGTTTTTTGTATCTACTGATTCGGGTAGTCATTTTTCTGAATGTGATACTGGTTTGTCTGATTTGCACATAACCGGAATTACTTTTTTTAATGGAAATGTCTTTTTGGGTACAAGCAGTGCGGGAGCATATATTTCATACGATTTGGGCAAACACTGGAAATCACTGTTGAGCGAACTGGATTGTCCTACTATTTCTTCCATATCAAGGGATGAAGATTTAATTTATGTCACATCACTTTGTTCGGGTTTTTATGTAAGCAGCGATAATGGACAGACCTGGGTCAAACGAAATAGCGGCCTTCCTACCGTAGAAGCTACCTCGTTTGTTAAAATATCTTCAGAAAAATATTTTCTTGGCACCAGGCAATTTGGATTGTTTTATTCCAATGCAGTAGGAAATGAATGCAGTTGGAAGAATGTGTTGACAGATTATACAATCACGTCTCTTAGCTATCTTGGAAATTCTCTCTTTGCTGGCACAACAGAAGGACTTTTTAAAGGCAATATCGAGAGTAATAATTTTCAGAAAATTCAGTTTATTGGGGGGTCTCCTCATATTTCTTCTGTGGCAAAGACAGATGATAAAATTTTTGTATCCCTTTTAAATTTTGGACTGTTTGGGTCAGTTGACGGCAACAATTTTTATAAGTTGGGCGACGGTGTGGTGCCAAATCCTGATGCACTATTTTTTGATTTCACAAACAATGCCCTTTTTATAGGAGATCTGGACGGCAATCTTTTCTATTTTGATACAACCCGGCCATATCTGCAATGCAGTGAGCAGATTGATGCTGGTAGTATTCCGCAGGGGAGCAGTGTTGAGAAAGATATTCTTCTTGTGAATCTTGGTGGAGGCATTCTCAAAGGAACAGTTAGCGGGCCATACTTTATGAAGTTTGATGCTAATTCATTTACAGGAGCAGGTAAATTGCATTTTTCGATTGATACTTCTGCTCTTTCCATTGGCAGTTTCAAGCAGCCAGTGAGCATTAACTCCAATGGTGGAAATAAAACGGTTTATATTTCTTTTGAGGTTATCCAGGCTCCTGCTATTAATATAAAGTTGAAGATAGATTCTCCGCTTGCGTATGTTAATGGAAAAAGAGTAGATCTTGATGCAGCTCCTTTTATTGTTAAAGAGGCCAGTAGAACGCTTGTGCCTGTCCGTTTTATTTCAGAGACGTTTGGCGCAAAGGTCGAGTGGGACGGCACTGAAAGAAAAGTTACCATCAAGAAGAGCGCGACTGCACATCATCCCTCTCTACTCATTGAAATGTGGATTAATCGCAAAACTCTCAGGGTAAATCTAAAGGAAATGACAATTGATGTTGCACCGCTTATTATTCCTCCCGGCAGAACAATGGTGCCAATTCGGTTTATTACTGAAAGTTTTGGAAGCACTGTGCAATGGAATGGCGATACGCGTGAAATTACCATCTATTATACACCATAGCATATGCCTGAAAGGCACATACTGTGGGTATTACAATTATTTTATTACTTTCCATGTCAATTTATTACGATGGAATAATAGCAATGGATAAGTTTGACGTGATTTTTTTGTTAGGACGCCCGGCAGCTGGAAAATCGGAAATTATTGATTTCCTTCTCAAACTTTCAGATAGGACAAGAAAAGAACAGTTCTATATAGGGAAAATTGACGTAATTGACGATTTTCCAATGCTTTGGACCTGGTACGAGGAGGATGACATCCTTCTGAATAAATTTCGCAAGCCGGGACTTCATACAACCGAAGACGGATATTTTAAATATCAATATCTTTGGCATCTCCTCATTGAAAGGATTTCTTTGGAATATAAAAAGCGTATTCGGGATATTTCTAATTATATGGAGAATTATACTACAATTGTAGAGTTTTCCAGGGGCAAAGAACATGGCGGCTATAGAGAGGCATTTCAACATATTTCAGACGAGCTTCTTGAGCATGGTTCTATTTTGTATGTCGATGTACCATTTGAAGAATCTTTAAGGAAGAATAAAGCACGGTTGGACCCATTGTATCCAGATAGCATTCTCCACCATTCTTTAACAGACGAAAAACTGACAAAACTTTACAGAGAAGTCGATTGGGAAGAGTTTAGAGATGGAGGTTCAGAATTTATTGAATGTAATAGAATAAAAATACCGTATGTTGTTTTTGAAAATATGGATGATGTGACTACAGAAGGGAAAGGCCCTTTAAAAAACCGGCTTGAAGAAACCTTAGATAAACTCAAAACTATTATTGAGAAGAAATAGCTTTGTTCTGCTGGCGTAACTTGCGTTCCTTTTCTATGATTTTTTCAATTTTGTTAGTTACTTTTTCGATATCGTCATTTACTATGATATAGTCATAGAACGTACGTTCTTCTATCTCTTCTTCTGCTCTTTTTAACCGCATTTCCTGTTCTTCCTCTGTTTCAGTTCCCCTCCTGTTAAGACGATTGGTAAGAATTTCCATGCTGGGCGGAAGCAAAAAAATTAGCAATGCTTCGGGGAATCGGATCTTAATTTTTTTTGCTCCCTGCACATCAATCTGTAAAATCACATCCGTTTTTTCTTCTGTAAGATTTTTAAAGGGGGTTCCATAGTAGCATCCATGAACAGATGCAAATTCTGCCAGCTCATTTTTTTGTAGAAGTTCAAAAAATTTATCTTCATTTATAAAATGGTAATCCCTTCCATTTTTTTCTCCTTCTCTTGACTTTCTTGTTGTACAGGAAATAGACCGCACAAAACGTGGATTTTTTTCCATGAGTTTTTGCACAACAGTCCCCTTACCTACTCCAGATGGTCCTGATATTACAATAATCATTGTCCCCCCTCCAATAACTCCAACGCCCTATCTAATGGTTCTTCGGTTTCTTCTAATTGAATGTCGGGTTCTACTCCTTTTTTATTTATTTCTTTTTTATCTGGGGTAAGATATTCTTGTACCGTAATTTTGAGTGTATATTCTCCTGGCAGTGAAAATATTTTTTGTATCACTCCCTTTCCAAATGTAGTTTCGCCTATTATTATTCCAGTTTTATAATCTTTTATGGCTCCAGCGAGTATTTCTGCTGCACTTGCCGTTCCTTTATTGACAAGTACGACTATAGGGACGGTAGGTTCGTGGCCTGAAATTTTCAGAGGGGCCATTTTGCCTTCCCTGTCTTTTGTCCAGAGCAACACTCCGGAAGGAATAAACTGGCTGGCCACCTTTTCACATTCATAGAGAAGTCCCCCTGGGTTGTCTCTTAAATCAAGTATAATGCCGTTTACGTTGTTTTCATTCATCTCTTTAATTACGTTTGCAACTTGTTTTCCTACTCCTTCCGAAAACATATTAATTTTTAGATAGCCGATTTTTCCATCGCTTAAGTAATTCACCTCAATAAGAGGGATATGGATTTCTGCTCTTTTTACTGTGACAATGATGGTTTCGCCATTTCTTTTAATTTTTAATTCTACCTCTGTTCCGCTCTCCCCTTTTACTTTCATGGCTACTTCTTCAAGGGACAGTCCCGCTAGCTGTGTGCCATCAACGCCAACTATAATATCTCCTTTTTGAAGTCCTGCTTCTTTTGCTGGAGAGCCAGGGAATACAGTAACAATTTCCGGGAGGGCTAAATCTTCATTTTTAGTGATTACGACGCCTATGCCTGTATATTTACCCTGTATTTCTTCCTGGAATTGCTTTGTTTGTTCGGGATTGTAAAACACACTGTATGGGTCACCCAATGAATCTACCATGCCCTTTATTAAATCTTCTTCTTCTATTGGTTTGTAGAAATTAGATTCAATTATGTCTACTGTTCTTTTAAGCAAGGAGTGATCATCAAGTAAGTTTTTGAATCCATCTTGTGTGCGGATGACATTTATTATACGTGAGGGCGGGTATTTAATTCCTAAATAGTACCCTCCGAATAACAGGAGCATAACTAGAAGTATCGCTAAAATTTTATTTTTTATTCTATGCATTTATTATTCCTTTCTTTTTGACTATCCCATCTTAATTATATGTTTTTCGTGCACTTTTTTAAATTCCATAATTTTTTCGTTTTTTTCTTCAAATCCTTTCCTTTTCATAATACCATATGTAAGCTGTTTTCCAAACTCCACCGCAGGTTGGTTAATTGGATTTACATTTAGCATTTCTCCTAAAGCGATGACCTCGTATTCGGCAAAGTATATAAGTTTGCCTAATTCTTCTTCGTTTATTTCTGGAATTTCAATCGCAACAGAAGGTTTCCCTGATATTTTTATTGCTGATTGTGTTGCCATAAATTCACTTTTTATAAGCTGTGATGCTTTTTTGTTTTTTAAATAATTAATATCCTCGTTATTTATAAGATTTCCTTTCAGGCTAAAATCTTTACGGTATTTAACAGGTGCAATAAATATAATAAATTTGTCAAAGGGACCCTCCATAAACAGCTGGAGCGTAGAATGTTGATCAGTTACGCCTCGCACTCCCATTGGTGTTATGCCTGCAAATATTTGTTTTTTGCTGCGTGTAAATTGTTTGCCAATACTCTCGGAAAGAAGTTGCCTGTACCATGTTCCCAAGTGACTTAATCCATCCGAATAAATAAACAGCGTATTTATATTTACTCCTCTTTCTTTATATAACTTATATTGTATGAGAGGTAGAAGAAGTGTGGCACAGTGTACAGGATTGCTCTCTTTTGTTATATTTTTTTTAACAAGCTCTGCACCGTGCAGCAAAGCATCGATATTTATTCCTTCTACTGCTGCAGATAAAAGTCCTACAGCAGAAAGTACTGAGTATCTTCCTCCAACAAGCGGGTGGATTGCAAAAGTTTCTATAGAGAATTCATGTGATAATTTACGGAGCAATCCTTTTTCGGGGTCAGTAGTAAATATGAGGTGTTTTTTCAAATCAAGCTTTTCTTTTTTTAAAGCATCCGTAATTGACAGTAAATTCTGTATCGTTTCTGCAGTACTTCCCGATTTTGTAATAACATTGAACATAGTTTTTTTTAGGTCTAACGTTGTGAGCAGCGTTTTTGTGGATTCTGGATCAATATTATCCATAAAGTATATGCGAGGCGTTTTCCCGGATACTGAATCATTATAATAGATGCCGTTTATTGCATAGTGAAGTAGTTCGTTACCAAGGGAAGAACCGCCTATTCCTACAATTACGAAGTTTTCATAATTTTCCTGAATTTTTTTTGCTGTTTTTTTTATTTCATTTAGGGAGGGCGCCATTACTTCTGGTAGCTGCAGAGGATAATAATCTTTATTTAGTTTGTTTTGGATACGTTCTTTAATTTGATTTAGAAAGGTTTTTGATTCTAACAGGCTATTTAGTGGCAATCCGTGTTTACCTATGGCTTCTTTCAGCATGTTACCGTAGTTAAATTTCATTTCCTACTCCTCCCCTTTAATACATACTTGTCTCAAAACGATTATTGAACAGCTCTTAGTCATCAAAGCATTGCTCTTTGAACTATTTCTTTACCTTTTTTAAGTAATGTTCTAAATTTTTTTTCATTGTCAGACTCTGCATATATCCGTATCTTAGGTTCTGTTCCGGAGAACCTGAATAAAATCCAGCTTTTATCGGCTAAAATAATTTTTGTTCCATCCAGTTCGTTAACCTTTTTAATAGACATCTCTTTTGAAAGATTTTTTACTGTGTGTTTTAGTTTGCTTTCAATTGTTTTTCTATCGCCTTTATACTCAAAATCAAGCCGCTTTGAGTATGTATCCCCAAATTTATCGGTGAGTTCCTTAAATAGTTCTTTCATCGGTTTTTTTCTTTTGGAAAAGATTTCCGTAACGAGGAGATCCACGAGAATACCGTCTTTGTCGGCAAGCCATCCTTTCATTGATGCGCCACCGCTTTCTTCTCCCCCAAATACGGCTTCGCCTTTTATGATTGCGTCTCCAATGTATTTAAATCCTACGGGCGTTTCTTTGGTCTGGTATCCAAAATGCTCTGCAATTTTATCTATCAGGTGTGTTGTGGCAACAGTTCTCACAGCATTACCCTTAATTCCTCTTTCTGTGAGAAAGTAATAATATATGATGGGGAGTACCATATTGGGGGAAATATAACTTCCATCAAAATCTATAATTCCGAATCTGTCAGCATCTCCGTCTGTTGCAAGACCTAAATCAGCTTTAGAAGATTTGACTTTTTTGATTAAAGGATCGAGATTTTCTCCTGTAGGTTCAGGGTGCAAGCCGCCAAACAGTACATCTTTTTTGCCGTGGATCATTGTAAAATCTGTATACTCTTTTAATATTTTTGGCAGATAGCGGATGCCCGTTGCAAAAAAGGGATCATAAATTATTTTTGGTCTTTTTTTCTTTATTGGCGCAAAGTCAATCAGCTTTTTTATTGCATCTATATATTCATTTTCGCTGAAAGGGATTATTAGTTTTTTTTCTACTGCTTTTTCAAATGACATCTTTTTAATTGTTTTTCTGTTTTTAAAAAATTTATTTATTCTTCTTTCTATGTCTTCTGTTTCTTCAGGCAGGGCAGGCCCGCCAGATTTTGAAGAGAATTTAATCCCGTTGTAGTACGGGTCATTGTGTGAAGCTGTAATATTGATTGCACCATCTGTTTTTTTTGTCACAGTGAGATATGCAATAGCAGGGGTTGGAATATCGGTAAGAGAAAAGTGACTCTTTATTCCATATGCTGCAAGGACCTTTGCAGAAGTTTTTGCAAATTCATCTGATAAAAATCTTGTATCGTATCCTATTACGACAGATTTGCTGCCCTCGGCTAAAAGATGCTGCGCTATTGCATAACTTGCAACTTCTACGTTTTCAAAGGTAAAATCTTTTGCTATAATGTTTCTCCAACCAGATGTGCCAAAGTGTATGTTCATTTTAGCTTTGAAGTATTTGTTTAAATAGTTTCATATAAATGTCGGCAGACCGTTTCCAGGAAAAATCACACTGCATGGCATTTTGTTGGAGTTGTTTGTACAGTTTTTCATTGCTGTATATTTTTTTTGCTCTCTGCATAGCCTCAAGAAAATCATCTGAACAGGGTTCGCTAAACGATATGCCATTTCCGCAATGGGTATATTCGTTATAATCATCCACTGTATCCTTGAGCCCTCCCGTTTCCCGTACTATGGGAAGTGTGCCATATTTGAGTGAGATGAGTTGTCCCAATCCACATGGCTCATATCGTGACGGCATCATAAAGAAATCACTTGCTGCATAAATTTTGTGTGCAGTTGCTTCATCAAATTTGATTAGCGCTTTGAGTTTATCCGGGTGCTTTTTTTGTAAATTAAGTAAGGCAGTTTCCAATTCCTTTTCGCCGGTACCAAGTATAATTACTCTTATGTCTTCGTTGAGAAAGCTATTCAGAGCATCTGCCAGTATGTCTATTCCTTTTTGCCCTGCGAGTCTGCCGACAAGCCCGTAGAGCGGTTTACCTTTTACGTCAAAGTTAAATTCTTCGCCCAGTTTTATTTTATTTTCTTCTTTGTCTATGACCGTTTCAATCGAATAGTTTTTGTAGATCAATTGATCTGTTTCTGGACTCCACAGAGAGTAATCGATACCGTTTAAGATGCCTATCAGTGTATTTTTTCTTGCATTCAATATCCCATCCATACCAACTCCGTACTCTTTTGTCCGAATTTCTTTTGCGTATGTCGGACTTACTGTGCTGATAAAATCTGAGTAGACAATTCCTGACTTAAGAAAACTTACATTATTATAAAATTCGATTTTATCAGGGCTGAAGTATTTTCTATCGATATGAAGCAGATCAAGAATGCCCTGTGGAAAATTACCCTGGTACCCTAGGTTGTGGATGGTAAACAGAGTTTTTATATTGAGGCGTTTATCTTTAATAAATAGAGGAATAAGCCCTGTTTGCCAATCATTTAAGTGGAGAATATCAATATTTATTCCCATAATGTCAACTGCCTTAAGCACTGCAAGGGCAAAATATCCAAAACGTTCTGCATTATCTGGGTAATCTCCTTGTTTTGTTCCATACAGGTTGTCTCTGCCAAAATAATGGTCTTGTTTTATCAGGACCAGGGTTTTACCTTTTTCTATCTCTTTTGACAGAATCTGTCCTTCCATTTTTTGAGAGCCTATTTGAATTGCAATACTTCCTTCTGTTTTTAGATCAGAGGGAATATTTTTTATTGTTTTGTACATCGGCATAAAGAGATAAATTTCATTTTCTTCTGTGTGATACACATTGAATAGTGTTCCTGCCACATCAGCTAATCCACCCGATTTTGCAAAAGGAACTGCTTCACTTGTTACTATTCCTATTTTCATATTTTATCTCCCTTCTGTTTCTCTTAAGAATTTTGCAGCATTTTCTGGCGACATTGGGTTAATATATAATCCTGTGCCCCATTCAAATCCAGCTGTCTGCGTGAGCCGTGGGACAATTTCTATATGCCAGTGGTAATGTGGCAGGCGCAAATTGTCAAGCGGAGCGGAGTGTATATAAAAGTTATACGGCACATTCGGTACTGCTTTATCTAACATTTTTAATGTCCGCTGTAATGCATCTGCTAAATATGAAATTTCACTGCGTTTTATCTCCGCGTAATCTGAACTATGTTGTTTTGGAAGAATCCATGTTTCAAAAGGAACAATCGATGCAAACGGCACAAAGGCAACAAATCCTTCATTTTCTAAAACAAGCCTTTGTTCATCTCCTGTTTCCTGTGCTACCATATCGCAATATACGCATCTTTCTTTATAATTATAATACTGCCTGCTTCCTTCCAATTCTTCTTTTGCTGTTTTTGGCACAACGGGTGTTGCAATAAGCTGTGAATGTGTATGTGCAAGTGATGCTCCTGCTTCTTTTCCCTTGTTTTTAAATACAATGATATACTTCAGGCGCTTATCCTTTCTTAAATCCAGGAACCGGTCTCTAAATGCCCATAAAATATCTTCTACATGTTTTACAGGCAGATTTTCCAGTGAATCTGATGGATGTGGAGATTCAACAATGACTTCATGGGCTCCGACACCGTTCATCATATCGTACATGCCAATCCCCTTTCTATTTAAATCTCCCTCTATCTTTAGTGCAGGAAACTTGTTGGGTATTACTCTTACCCACCATCCTGGCGTATTAGGCGCAGTTCCTGGTGTTCTGTATGATAGAATTTCTGACGGTGTTTGCGACTCATTTCCTTCAGAAAACGGACCTGCTTTTGGTTCTTCTTCACCTATTTCTTTCGTCTTAAAATCACTTGGCCTCATTGCTCTTTCTGTAGCAATGACTACCCATCTTCCCGTGATTGGATCTTTTCTTAATTCCGGCATTTATAATTAACCTCCCTATTTTATTTGTAAGTTTATATTTACTATCTTTTCTTTAATTATATCTTTTTTGCTAAAAATAAAAGAAATTCCCTGGAACGTTCTTTCAACCCCGCTTTCAGATTGTGACACGGTGTATATAGGAAGTGTCCATAATTGAACCTTTTCTGTAAAGCTAATGCTAAAGTTTATGTTTTGGATAAATTCTTCTACTTCAAACGATTTGTCTTGAAGCTTCATGTGATTTTTATACTCTTGATTGTTTATCTTAAGTCCGTCTTTGAAGAGCATGAAATTGAATTCTATTCCGAAGAATAAGGGAAGTTCTTTGCTGGCGCTTATTTTATACCTGGCCTGGATTTCTCTCTTTTCTTTTGGGACAATAATTTCTTTTTTTAGCGAAACCTCTTCCCAATTTTCTCCGCACCAGACATGTCCATCTCTCTTAAGCGAAAGTGATAAACTGCTGTCTGTTTTTTTGGTTTTTCCATTGTATTTGCCAAGCACAAAATCTCCTTGTTCTCCAAACTGCATTTTGCAAACGGATTCAGCTGTTGTGTCTGCTCTGAAAAAGTGGTCAATAAAAGAATTTCTTCTATACCAATCGTATATTAAAAATTTATCCAAATTACCTTCTTTTGTTGTTACTATATGATGAATTGTGTTTATTTCTTTCTGGCCTTTATTTTTTATTTCATTTAATTCAAGAATTTTTTTATGATAAGGCTCTTTTCTTCTTGTAAGTACATTTTGCATGTTCAGTTCCTTTATTTTGTCATCCAGCTCATAAAGGGCTCCACCTTTTTTTGTAAAATATAAATTTAGCTTTGGCGTTTCCAGTATAAACTCTTTTTCGCCATCTTTATTGATATCATTTTCTTCTATTTTAAATGAAAGCGGATCTATCTTTTTCTCTGCTTTTATCAGGTTTTCATATATAGCTATTCTTAAATGCGGAAGGTACAAACCACCAAAAACTCCGTGCCATAGAGCATCGTTTACCTCTCCCTTTAGTAGTTCTTCAGGAAATTTTCCTTTTACTTTTTTACTTAGAAAAAGTGCTTTTTTGTGCATATCGTTGCTCTCGGGATATTTAATAAGAAATTTTCTGAAATTACCTTCCGACCATTCCATCATTTCTTCATATGAGCATTCTCTCAAATAGATTAATTCTTTTGGCGGATTGTTTGCAATATACTCTGAAGGAAGATGGATTTTGAGCCAATCCGAGTTATCTTTGAGGGCTTTTAAAAACTTTTTTAACCATTTTTTTTCGTAAACATAGCTGTGTGTTTTAGGCCAGACACCAAATTTTTCTCCATCGTCTCCAAAAAGTTCAACGCGGTTTTTATCTTTTTTTTCTGCTTCCTCAAAATATTTTATTATTTGCTCTACTGGCTTAAACGGTATGAGATAGCGTAGATTTTTGCTTATAGGAAGTATAGTTAATGTTTCTCCCTCATCTTCTGTAATGAAATGTTTTGACAAATCCTTATCTGTTTTGCCTTCTTTTTTAAAATGTGTATCGTCCAGTGCGATATATTGTATGTCATTTTTTGACAGGATTTTTGTGAGATGCTGTTCCCATACTCTCTCTGCGACCCAGAATCCTTTTGGCTGCGTTTTAAAGAGTTTTCCAATGTATTCGTTCATTTTTTTAATCTGTTCATTCTGGTCTCTTTCTGGGAGCAATGTGAGAATTGGTTCATACATGCCTCCTGAAAGAATTTCGCATCTATTTTTCTGGATGAGAAAACGAAGCTTTTCTATGTATTCGGGATGATTTTTTTCTATGTATTGCAGAAGATATCCCGAAAAATGTACGCCAAATCTGAATTGATCCGCATCTAAAACTTCATTTACAAAAGGTAAATATGCTTTTTTATATGCATCTTCAATCACATAGTCAAAGTTTCCTACTGGCTGGTGATTGTGAATAATAAATATTAGGTTCATTTTACCTCC
>JAUXIC010000074.1 GCA_030621215.1 Caldisericota bacterium | reverse complement strand
TCTTGCAGAAGCCTGAAAAAGTATTTTGCATACGGTTATATTCCTGCTCCAAATTCGCTATACAAGAAGATTCATAAGCTCCCCGGCGGATATAACCTTACTTTCAATGTGAATAATTTCGAGTTGCACATTCAGAAATACTGGGATTTTGTTCTTGAACCATTTGACTCTATCCCTAAAAACCCTGAAGAACAATGGGGAGAACAACTCAGGGAACTGCTCAAGAGGGCTGTACAGCGCAGGCTCATAAGCGACGTACCACTTGGCGTTTTTCTGAGCGGCGGGATTGATTCATCGGCAATAACTGCCTTTGCTGTAAAATGTGCAGGCAGGAAAAAAGTAAAGACGTTTTCCATCGGATTTCAAGAGAAAAGCTTTGATGAATCCGGGTATGCCAAAAATGTTGCAGAAATATTCAGAACCGATCATCACATGAAAATGCACACCATGGAAGAGAGCAGACAACTGCTGCCTGAGATACTGACTAAACTTGATGAACCCATGGGAGACAGTTCTATTTTTCCCACATATCTTTTATGCCGGGAGACCAGGAAACACGTGACAGTGGCTTTAGGGGGTGATGGCGGAGATGAACTCTTTGCAGGGTACGATCCATTCAGGGCGTTACGCTTGGCTGATTTTTACAGCAAGATTGTTCCCCGTCCTGTTCATCAGGCTGTCAGAATGGCGGTGGCGCGTTTGCCGGTATCCCATCGTAACATGAGCCTGGATTTCAAGCTTAAACGCACGCTCAGAGGTCTTTCTTACCCGAAACATTTGTGGAATTCCGTATGGTTGGGGCCGCTGGAACCCAAAGAATTAGATGAACTTTTTCAGGAACCCATTGATATCGAGGATATTTACTCTGAAGCAATTGATCAGTGGGAGGCATGTTGTCAGGACAATATTGTTGACAAAACCCTGCAATTTTATACCAAACTTTATTTGCAGGATGATATCCTCGTAAAGGCGGATCGGGCAAGTATGATGAATTCCCTGGAAGTCCGCGCGCCGTTTCTGGATATTGATGTTATAGATTTCGCGCGCAGGATTCCGCATTCCTGGAAGTACCGGAACGGCCAGACCAAGTATATATTGAAAAAAGCGTTGGAACCGGTTTTGCCACACGATATCCTGTACCGCAGTAAAAAAGGGTTTGGGGTGCCTGTTGGGAAATGGTTTATAGATGGGAAATTATCACGGCAGATGAACGGAATTAATACCTTTTTGAATAAAAATTTTATTGAAAAAAAGATTCAAGAGCACCAGCATGGAAAGGCAGATCACAGACTTGTCCTGTGGAATAATATGATCCTTGATCAATTGCTTTTAAATTTGAGGTAAAAGATCTATGTTGCCATGGTTAATGATTGTGAAAATATGAAGAGAAAGAACAAGGTCTTCGTAATAAACTATGAACATCCCCCTATCGGCGGTGGCGGTGGGCGGGTTGCAGCGAATATTGCTAAATGTCTTTCTGATAATTACGACATTACAATTTTTACTGCCCATTATAAGGGGCTGTCCAAGGACGAGCATGAAGATGGTTATCGTGTGCGTAGAATATTTGCATTAAGAACACGTCCCGATAGATGTGCCGTATGGCAGATGTTCATGTTTATTATTTGCGGCTTTTCCCCTATATTGTTTGCTGTTCTCAAAGAAAAACCATCTTTAATTCATTGTCATTTTGCTGTGCCGTCTGGTGTTCTGGGTTATGTTTTTAATAAGTTACTTGGCATACCGTATATCATAACTTTGCATGGTGGTGATGTGCCGTCATTTATCCCACAGCAAACAGGCAAGTATTTCAAATTATTTAAAATATTTACTTTCCCCATTTGGAAAAATGCAGCGAAAATCATTGCTGTAAGCGAATGGCTTAAGGAAATGGCGCAATATGATTACCCTGGAGTAAAGGTAGATGCGATTCCAAACGGATGTGATACAAGTACATTCTTTAGGGTAAACAAAAAACAGGACGATAGTTTAAAATTTCTCTTTGTGGGGCGATTATCGGTCCAAAAGGATCCTGTAGTAATGCTTGAAGCTTTAAATAAGTGCAAGTTGGATAATAAATGGGTGCTTCACATTGTGGGAGATGGCCCTTTACTTCCAATGGTAAAACAGAAAGTTGTGGATTTCGGATTTCAGGATAAGGTTATTTTTCACGGATGGCGGGATCAACTTTTTGTTCGAAATATGATGCAGAATGCTTCTCTATTATTAATGCCAAGTATTGTCGAATCTTCGGGTTTAGTCGCTTTAGAATCAATATCATGCGGCACTCCTGTTATATGTAGCGATATTCCGCCCTTGAAAAGTATTATCCATGATACAAAATGCGGTGTGGTGCTGGGCGACTGGAGAAACGGATTTTCGGATGCTGTAAAAAAAGCACTATCCTGTGAAGATTGTTCAAATAAGGTGCTGGATTGGATTACGATTGCGGATAGGTATGAGAAGATATATTCAGAGTACATATTCCATCCAATATAAAACATAGGAATGAGCTATGAACTATAGAAAAACATTATTAAAAAAATATGTTTCTACCGGTTATAGTAGTCAGCATTCAACAGAACGTATGATAGAGGACTATAGAAAGAATAAAACCTTTTTTAAATATAACTATCTAGATTTAATTCCAAATAATAAAAATGTTAATATCTTGGAAGTAGGAGTTGGCTTTGGCCAATTTATGAAATTTTTAAAAGATTATAGATATAAATCAGTTAGTGGAGTTGATGCGAGCAGTGAAGTTGTTGAATTTTGCATTAATGAGAATTTGAACGTAACGCTGGCTGAAGATTTTGTAGAGTTTTTTAAAAATATTAATGATAAATATGATGTAATAATCGCAAATGATATCCTGGAACATTTCACTAAAGATGAATTAATAGATTTATTAACAAATTTGAAAAAACGTTTAAAAGCAGGCGGGTCAATAATAGGTAAAGTCCCTAATGCCTCGAACATTTTTACTGGAAGTCATTCAAGGTATATAGACTATACCCATGAACTAAGTTTCACCGAAACAAGCCTCAGGCAACTTTTTTTAGCTTTAGGCTATAAACCTTGTGTGATTAGAGAACCAAAGCTCTTTGTTTTTTATAAAAATCCACTTAATTATATCGGAATTTTCCTTACAAGATCATTAAAGATGATACAAATTCTCATTCACAGATTAAACGGGAATTTTTCTGTGCATATTGTAAGCAATACGATTTTATTTAAATTTACAAAGTAGTTCCAGTAAGTTGAAACATATACTGTTCTAAGAGGCTGGAATCCCATCATCTTGACGCTAAGAAAGCTACCGGATGCTTAAAAGCAGAAAACCGAAACTTCTTCTAAAAATTCTTTTCAGCTTCAGTTTGCTGGGATGGTTTCTTTGGCAAACTGATCTTACACAAGTTCTAAAAGCGCTATCCTCAATACCTCTGCACGTTTTTGTTCTTGTAACGTGCATCTATTTTTTTGCTTTATTCGTAACTACTTTAAAATGGAAGCTGCTATTGCAAAATTACGCAATGGGACAACTCTTCTCCTTAACCCTTATAGCAGTATATTATTCTCTCATTTTACCAGGAC
>JAUXIC010000055.1 GCA_030621215.1 Caldisericota bacterium | reverse complement strand
TCCAAAAAACAATAAAGCAAAAGAGGATAAAAATATCAGCATAAAAGACATTGTCCCGGATTTGAACAATGCGCCTACACCGATAAAGCCAATTGTGCCATTCGGAAAAACAGTAATGGACAAAGCTAATGTAGAACTTTTCAGAGGCTGCACGAGAGGCTGCAGATTCTGCCAGGCGGGCATAGTATACCGCCCCGTAAGAGAGAAAAGTATAAAACAAATCAAATATGAAGCAGAAGAAATATTAAAAAACACTGGATATGAAGAGCTGACATTTCTCTCTTTGAGCAGCAGCGACTACTCTCATCTTGACGAATTAATAATACTGGCAAACGAACTCATAGAAAAATACCATGCCTCCATTGCTGTGCCATCCCTGCGCATCGACAAATTTCCAGCAGCTCTCGGAAAAATGATTGTCAGCCAGAGAGTTCACACCATTACATTTGCTATAGAGGCTGCAACTGAACGAATGAGAAATGTAATCAACAAAACAATAAATGAAAAAGATATATTTGACACTGTTAAAACTGTGTCTTCTCTTGGTTTCCACACAATCAAATTATACTTTATCATAGGCCTTCCAACAGAAACTGAAGAGGATGTCATAGCAATTCCTGACCTTGTCAGACGGATTTACTCCTATGCAAAAAAATACAAAAAAACACAAAAGCAACTCTCCATCCACCTCAGCATCAACCCGTTTATGCCGCAGGCAAATACAGCATTCCAATGGGAAAAATTTGAAGCAATAGATAATTTACATAAAAAAGCCAGAATTATAAAAGAAGGGCTCAAAGGGAAACAGTTCAAGGTAAACTTTGGCAATTTCAAAATGAACTATATTGAAACAGTTTTGGGAAGAGGCGACAAAAATCTCTCCACGGTTATTGAAACCGCCTGGAAAAATGGAGCAAAAATGGACGGATGGGAAGAACATTTTGACTTTTCCATCTGGGAAAGTGCCTTTCACAAGAAAAATATCGATCCCGATTATTATACTTCAAAGATACCTCTTGACAGAGTCTTGCCGTGGGAGCACATATCCTGCGGTGTTTCCAAAGATTTTCTCCTAAGGGAATATAAAAAAGCAATGGAAGAAAAAACAACCGATGACTGCAGAGATGGAACATGTGAAAGATGCGGACTAACCGGTTTCTTTCACTGTCCTGCCTTAACAAAAAAAGAGAATCAAACCACTTAAACTCTTGACAAAAACTAAACTTCTTTTACAATATTTCTGAGACTAGGGCCTCTAGCTCAGTTGGTTAGAGCGCGTCCCTGATAAGGACGAGGTCTCTGGTTCGAATCCAGAGAGGCCCACCAATTAAACGTGTGGGGGTGTAGCTCAGCGGGAGAGCGCGTGGTTTGCATCCATGAGGCCAGGGGTTCAAATCCCCTCATCTCCACCAAAGCTGGTCGTGTTTTTTTTCTATCCCTCTTTAATCCTAACTTTCTTCCATCTTTCCAGTGGATAACTTTCTGGAAAAATTCATTATACTACGCATTGCTTCTTATCAAATAAAGTTTTATATTTCCTTGTTCAATTCAAAATTTTTAACAATAACTACTCAACAACCTCAAAAAAATCATCAGAAACCTCCCGGAATAAATTTGGAGATATTTTGTAAAGGAGTAAAATGAAAAGGAAAGGTGATTAAAATGGATATTGGGAAGATCGATGAATTGAAGATTTATACTTTAGCGGAAGACTATTCTGGATATAATAGTCCATTCTGGGCTCAGCACGGTATTTCCTTTTTAGTTAGAGCAGGATTCGGAGAAACTAAGAAACAGATACTCTTTGATACAGCATCTTATGCAGAGCCACTTCTTTTTAACATGAAGATTTTCGGTATTGATCCTAAAACGATAGACATGATAGGACTCTCACATAGTCACTTTGACCATACAGGTGGACTGCTGGGAATCATGAAGGAGATAAATAAGGAAATACCAATATTTGCTCATCCGAATATCTTTAAAGTAAGTTTTGCTACAGAACCTGAGTTTATGTATGCTGGAATTCCCCCACTAAGGGGGGGATCAAAAGAGGAAATCGAAAAGTTAGGTGGAGAGTGGATCCTGAGCAAAGATCCAGTAAGATTGGTTCCTGGAATTTTTACCCTTGGAGAAATTAAGAAAGAGGAAAAAGTTGATTTTGAAAGGGAAGTCACTATTGGGCTTTATAAACTTGAAGACGGGAGAGTACTCCCAGATGAAATTGAGGACGAAATTGGCCTTGGAATTAATACAAAAAAGGGGTTAATTGTGATTGGTGCTTGCTCCCATCCAGGAATAGTTAGCATGGTAAAGAAAGCAATCGAGATAAGCAAAGTTGATAGAGCATATGCTGTTATAGGAGGGTTTCACTTAATAGATGCTGATGACGAAAGGGTTCAGCGTACTGTAAAAGAACTCAAAAACATTGGTGTTAAAAAAGTTTATACTGGTCACTGTACTGGGCTTAGAGCAGAGGCAACGTTCCTAAAAGAATTTGGAAGAGATTTTGAGAAGCTTCACTCTGGAAAAATCATGACTTTTTGATTTTTATAATTGGGTCCTATAGCAATGGTGGATCCTTTTATGAAACAGTATATATTAGATCATCCTGAATTGAAGGCCGGATATGACCAGCTTCACAATTGCATTGTAGTTCCACCTATTGCTGATTGGAATCCATCAATACGTGATATCACGGCAGAGCTTCAGAAAATTTATTTAGGAAAAATTTCTCCAGAGAATGGAATAAAAGAGCTTGCAGCAAAGATTCGGGCAAATATTGGGGAGAAATAGCTCGTGATGGCCCCCGCAAGTCTTGGGGCCATTTTTTTGATACTAAAGGAAGACTATCCCTATATAAAAAACTAAATCCTTAAACGAAAAAGGAATAATTATAGATACAAATTAAGAACACCTCTATCCATACGAAGGGAATACCACAAGACAAGAAGTTTCTCCCATCACATATAGAGCAATGAAAGTAATAAAGCAAACCTGAATTTTTTTCATAATATACCTATCACACATGCTCTCTTAAAGTAAATCTTGGAAGAGCTTTTTAATTAGTATCAAGAAAAAAATTACAAATAACCACATATATACAAGTGCTGGCACTTCAAGAAGACTAATTCCTAAAGACTTGCCTTTACAGGCTGGTTATGCTCTTGTATTTGATGGAAAAAAGATACAAGTATTGAATTCTTCAGAGCTGTTTTAACTACATTTGTTATCTATGAAAATGGCTACAGAAAAGCAAGTCTCTGATTACAAATATTGTTGTGATGTAAAGAAGAATAGGATAAACGCAAATAACGTGTATATTCACAAAGTGTATGATGTTGCCAGTACTACATGCAGAAAAAGCTGTATAAGAACCAGAGCTTTAATAGCTTTAAAAAAAATAAAAGGTTCCTATAATTATAAAAACAAGAAATTATACAGTAAGAGGAGGAATTTTTAAAAGTGAAGATAGTAGTAACAAATGACGATGGAATAGAAGCAGAGGGGATTAAAAAATTAGTTAAAAAGCTTTCCATTAGCGAGAAGGTTTTTGTTGTTGCACCTGACAAAGACTCTACAGGAATAAGTGGGGCAGTTACCTTTGAGCACCCTATAAAAGTAGAAAAATCTCCTCTTTTTTTGGGGGAAAGAGCATCATATAAAGTATTTGGAACTCCTGCTGATTGTGTCATTTTGGCTAATGATATTCTTGTAAAAGACTTTGATCTTCTTATCGCTGGCATAAACAGTTTACCTAATGTAGGTGACGATGTAAGACTTTCTGGTACATTAGGATCTTGTAGAGAAGCGGCATTCTCTGGAGTCCCTTCCTTTGGAATTTCCATAGAATACGGCACAGGAAAAGAGATGTTTAAAGGAGCAGTTGAATTTTCTGCTTATCTTGTAGAATTTTTGAAGAGAAATAGAATGCCTGAAGGAGTGTTTCTAAATATCAACGTCCCTAATATACCAATTAAAGAAATCAGAGGAGTAAGGTTTGTAAAACAAGGGCGAAGAAGGTATAAAGAAAGAGTACATGAGTTACAAGATCCTTCTGGGACATATTACAGGATCTTCGGCAAACTTATAGATGACAAAGAAAAGGATACGGAGAATTATGCCCTAAAGAATAATTTTATTGCCATAACCCCTATGAGCATAGACGAGACGGACTATACTTTTCTTGGAAAAATCAGAGAAAAATGGAAGATAAAGTTCCCTATCTAGTCTTTCTAAAGTAATTGTCTATTAAAGTCCTCATCCTACTCGCACTTTCTCTAATATCGCTTGCCCCTACTATGGCAGAAACGGCTGCTATTCCATCTACCCCGGATTTCAGCACTTTTACGACATTCTGGTGATTTAGTCCACCTATTGCGATAACAGGTATTTTAACGGTGCTAATGATGGTCTTTAAACCTACTAAACCAAGAATCTTTGCATCACTTTTTGTAGCTGTGGGGAAAATTGCTCCAGCTCCAATGTAATCTGCGTCCCCTTTTTCTGCTTCAATTGCTTCTCTCAGGCTTGAAGCAGAAACTCCAACAATTAAATTTGGCGCAATTCTTTTTACCATCTTCAACGGCATGTCATCCTGCCCCACATGAACTCCATCAGCTTCAACTGCCAGTGCAACATCAACTCTATCATCTACAATGAAAAGTACATTGAAATCTCTTGTAATTTTTCTAATTTCCGTACCTACATTTACCATTTCTCTTGTTGAAGCATCTTTAATCCTAAGTTGTATTGCAGTTGCTCCTCCTCCTATTGCAAGCCGAACAGATTTTACCTCGTTACTCATTCTCCTATCTGTAATGACGTAAAATCGTAGTTTCTCTTCAAGATCAAATTTTTGAGACATTTGCTACCTCCTCTATGGTTTTTTCATCTATTTTATAAAGCTGGTCATAGAGTTTTACAAGGAAACTCCCAGGGTATGGTGCTTCTTGATAAGCTTTTTCAGCAGCAACGTTAAAAACAGTTATCCCACTTACTGTTGATTCAATAGGATTTGTTACTCCTAAGAATGCTCCTATTATTGCAGAAACCATGCAACCTGTTCCTGTAACTTTTCTAAGGATAGGAGAGCCATTTTTAAGGACAAAAGTATTATTGCCGTCACTCACATAATCAATAGGTCCAGTAATACCTACAGTTGTTTCAAACTTTAGTGCGGCATCTAAGGCAAGTTTAAGTGCCAGTTTCTCATTGTACTCCTTACTTTCGACTCCTTTTGTTAACCCTTGCCTCCCAAGAAGAGCACTAATTTCTCCGAGATTACCTTTTAAAACAGTTATCTTACCGATCTTTAAGAGGTTTAGTGCTGTTTCAGTCCTAAACCTTGTTGCTCCTGCCCCTACAGGATCTAAAACTACGGGTTTTTTAAAATCAGCTGCGATCTTCACTGCTTTCTCCATTGAGGGAATCCATGCTTCATCAAGCGTACCAATATTTACTACAAGACTATCTGCAATCTTAAGCATATCTTCGAGTTCACTTTTTGCATGAGCCATAACAGGAGAAGCCCCAACTGCAAGGAGTGCATTTGCAGTGGCATGCATCACAACAAAATTTGTTATGTTTTGAACTAAGGGGTTCATAGTTCTAATTTTGTTTAAATTCTTACTGATCCATTTCATTATCTTTTGCCTCCATTTTGTATTATACTCAACATCTTTAATTTGCAACGATAGTGGATTGCCTCACTAAAGATTTATATAAAATAGAATTGATGCATTTCTTGAGAAAATAAAAAAATAAGAGAGTCAGGTCTTGAAATGACAGTTTCGAGATAAGCAACAACAAAGCTCCCCCATTTACTTACCAGTAGCATAAACGGTTGGCAGACTTGCGCGCAAGTGTTAGACGCCTCCACTGCACGAGTAAGACAGGGTACGCACATCGTGCTCATACAAGTGCAAATCGTTGCGGCAACACGAGCACAAACAATAAGACTGCAATCAACCGATGCCACTGGCAACAGTAAATCTTACCCGCCCTCCCCTTGAAAAGAACAAGAAAGAGTTACTCGCAAGCCGTCTAAGCGTGTATGGCAAGCTGCGCTTCACATAAGAACACAGACAGCTTGCTTGAGTGTAAATAATAAAAGTATTAAAAGATAAACATTACTTGCAGGCGCTAAACGCGCAATAGCATTTTTATGTCGTAAACTCATTTCAAAGACTATTAAACGCGCAACACCTGCGGAGAGATACAATAACCCACCCTCAGTCACTTATTCGCTGTGCGTAGAGGTAACAAGGTATTTATTTCTTTACGGCAGGCTGACCTCCTGCAACTCTCCATTGAGAGGGCACAG
>JAUXIC010000062.1 GCA_030621215.1 Caldisericota bacterium | reverse complement strand
AAATATGAAATTTTGAAATATTTTCGTAAAGGTTAAAATAAGAAAAGGAGGTATAAAATGAAAAAACTTTTTTTTAGCAAAACAGTATCTTTACTTATTATATCTATTTTATTACTTTCCTTTTTGCCAGCAGGAACCGTCATTTCAGATGAAACTTTTTCACCGCAAGGTAATGTACTATGTGGCAAAATAGAACCTGGAGAATTACTGTATCCTCAAGGAATTTTTGTAGACAAAACTGGTAATATCTTTGTAGTTGACCAAGGAAATTGTAGAGTGCAAGTATTCGACAAAAGTGGGCAGTTCATAAGAACGTTTGGTGGAAAAGATTATCTGTATATGCCTTCTGATGTTGCAATTCTGCCAAATAATAACGTCATCATATTGGATAGTTATAATCAAGCAACGACAGGAAGTGGTATGGCCATATTCTCACAGGACGGAAATTTCATTAAGAAAATAAATTTCTTTGGAGAGAACTCCTCAAATTCATTCAACGCTCCATCAGGTATTTCGGTAGATAGCAAGGGCAATATCTATATATCTGATACAGGTAGTAACAGGATACTGATATTTGATAAGGACTTAAAATTTCTAAAAGAGTTCGGTAGTAACGAGCTGAATAGTCCCACAGGCATTGCTGTAGACGACAGTAAGGTTTATGTGAGCAATTTTGGAAATCGTAGAATTAGTATCTTTTCAAAAGATACTAATAAGCTGGTTGGCTCTATAGATAAGTTTACAGTTAAAAGAAATGTCGGCTTCTTTTCTACGGATTACAAAACATTTACAATAACTCCCAGTCCAATGGGTATATCGATAGACAATAATGGAAATTTGTACTTTGTGGATGTCAAAGAAAATCTTATTATCTCTTTCGATAAAGAAGGTAAAGAAAGGTTTGCTTTAGATCGATTCGGTACTGCTGAAGGTCAATTCATAGATCCTTTTGGTATTACAACATCCAGTAACACCTTTTATATAAGCGACCAAAAATTAGGAAGAATTCTGGCATTTGATACAAATGGGGAGTATAAATTTAGCATATATTCTAAAACATACCAACCATATTCAGTAGCTGAACCCTCAGGAGTATCCGAAGATTCTGACGGTAATCTACTTATTTGCGACCAATTGACTGGAAGAATATTAAAAGTAAATGATGATTTTTCCATAAAAGATCTGGACTTTTCAGAATCAGAAATTCCTTTTAAGGATGTAAAATCTCATGGGGAAGTTGGACAACTATCATTTATATTTTATCCTCAAAAAATACAATTAGATGCAGATGGCAACATATATGTATTAGATTACGGTTCCCTTGTAGCAGAATTATGCGAAAGTGGGCTTTGTATCGGATCCTTCGCCAGAATTTTAAAATTTTCTCCAGATTTAAAGTACGAAAAAACAATTGCAGATGTAGAAAATTTTCCTTTTCTTAACGATTTTATTATTTGGAAGGAACATATATTTGCAACAGCATTGTTCAAGGGAGTTTTTAAGTTTGATTTAGATGGAAAAATAATTGCTCAAAATACATCGTTAGGTATGCCAGAAGAAATCGCAAAAGGAGAAGACGGCAATCTCTATATTGCAGATAGTTCTAACTCTTTAATAAATGTGTTAGATACAAATTTAAAAGAGATAAAAAAGATAGGAGCATTTGGGAATACGGAAGGTAAACTTGCACATCCAGAAGGTGTAGCTGTTTCAGAAAACGGAGACATATATGTTGCAGATACAAAAAACTCCCGAATAGTTGTATTCGATAAAAATGGAAATTATAATTTTTTGTTTGGGAGTTTTGGAAATGAGAATAATGAATTCGTTAATCCAACAAGAGTCTTTGTTAGCGGTGAAAATGTGCTCGTTGCTGATCCTTATGCCTCAACAGTGAAGGTATTTGACCTTTCAGGCAATTTTAAAAGGTACATTGCGTCAAGCAAATTCTTCTCTGGTGCATTTGTATCGCCTACAAAAGTAGCAACAAATAGCTCTGGAATGTTTGCAGTACTGGATGGATATATGGGAAGAGTTATCTTGTATAAGGATGGGATGTATTTTGAAAGTTTCAACATCTTTTCTGATTATTCCAAACGATTCTCGAATTTTATAAAGGAAAATGAGCTTGTTATTGGTGACATCGCATTGGGAGAGGATGGTAGCGTATATGTGTTAAACGGAAATAGCAGTACAGTTACAAGATTTTACAAGAATGGACAATCCACGGATGTAGATTCGTCTTTAATAAGCCTTAAACCAACTGCAATAGCTATTTCTAATGATGACACGTTTTATGCTGCATCTGCTTCAAAAGAAAAAGTTATATATGGAAAATGGGTAAGTGGAAGTTTAGTGAGGGAAGGAGAAATCGATTTATCTAAATTGCATCCTTCAAGTAAAAATCCTATCTATCCCTCATCAATTTTTGTAAAGGATAATATTCTTTACATTACAGATACATTAAACTTTTCTGTGATAGTCTTCAATATGATAACTAAGCACCTTATAACAATACCTATTAATTACCCTGAATCTGAAATGTCAAACACGCCAGAAGGAGTTGTTGCAGACAACAGCGGTAATATTTACGTATGCAACAGCGCATTCTCGAGAATAGAAGTATATGACAACAAGGGAAACTTTTTGTACACATTTGGAAAGAGAGGTGGACCGTTAGGAAATGCGTCTGTTTTAAATGACTTTCCTGGAGCTGTAAGGGGATATGTAGGCTATTTCTTGTATCCCTCTGGGATAGCACTGTCCAACAACCAGCTTTACATAGTAGATATGCTAAACAGAAGAATACAGATGTTTGATATAGGCAGTATCCCACTAAAAACTGGGACTCCCTGTCTCGCTGCATCTACAAGTAAACAAGGTGTAATCCTAAACTGGAAGGATATCAATGAAAACGAAGCTCGGGGATATACCATATTTAAAGAAAAAGACAATTCCTTCGAAGAGATCGCTGAGGTAACTCTTGATAAAAACTTTTATATTGACAGGGATGTAAAAAATGGTTCAACGTATAGCTATTTTGTAAGGACTATCGTTAATGAAGGAGGGCTCTCCTTCCCTACAAATATCGTATCTGTCAATGCGGAAGGAGTAATAAAAGATATAACTTCTCCAGAGATAACTGTTTCTTCTCCTTTAAACTATTCAACAGTTGAAACAAATTCCATTGTGTTAAAAGGCAAAGCAACAGATGAATCAAGCATAGATAAGGTAACAGTAAACGGCAGCGAAGTTTCTGTTTCTTCTAACGGTTCATTTAGCAAAACAGTTAACCTCACGGAAGGGACAAATACGATCACGGTTATTGCAACGGACATTGTAGGCAATACCACAACAAAGACAATTACAGTGACTTACCAAAAACAGACTGTCATCACGCTCAAGCCAGATAATTCATATATGAGTATA
The DNA here is from genome assembly GCA_030621215.1 of Caldisericota bacterium. Lineage (GTDB taxonomy): Bacteria > Caldisericota > Caldisericia > Caldisericales > Caldisericaceae > UBA646. The sequence goes on along the minus strand of JAUXIC010000062.1, from coordinate 1,459 downwards.
AACGGCGTATCCCAGGAAATCGACCCAGGCAGAGGCACAAAACCTGTTATCATTCCTGAGTGGGGGAGAACAGTCGTACCAATTAGAGTAATTGTAGAAGCACTGGGAGGGACAATCAGCTGGGAAGGCACAACAAGAAAGGTCACGATTAATTTTGAAACCACAATGATTGAGCTCTGGATAGATAACCCAAAGGCAAAGGTAAACGGGACAGAAGTATGGATTGACGCAGATAATCACAGTGTAAAGCCAATTATAGTAAATGATAGAACAATGCTACCATTAAGATTTGTTGCAGAATCTCTTGGCTGCGATGTCGGCTGGGACAACGACACAAGAACAATAACGATAACATACGGAGGATAGGAGAAGAAAATGAAAAAAAGAAAAATATTAATATCAATAATTTTAAGCGCCCTACTGATACTTGCCTCCTTTACCCCGCTGATAGGAAGAAGCTTACCTAACGAAAACGCCCCAGAGCTTATAATAGAAGTTTTTTCAGGAACAACGCCAATTATTAAAGCGATACAAAACGCAAAAGAATCCATATACCTTGAGATATACGGATTTACGCACTTTGGCATTGCAGAAGAATTGGGCAATGCAGAGTTGAGGGGAGTAGACGTCAAAGTAATGATGGAAAAAAGTCCCGTAGGCGCAGATTCAGAAAACTGGGACGTAAAAACCAAGCTTATGCACTACGGGATACCAGTAAAATGGGCTAACCCGGAATATTTCCTCACGCATGCAAAATTTATGGTGATAGACGGCAAAGAAGCAATGGTGCTCACGGGGAACTTCACCCACAGCTTTGTTCATAAGAACAGGGAATTTGGCATTATTGTAAAAGATGTTGCAAAAGTAGAAAAGATGAAAGAAATATTTGAAAAAGACTGGAACAGGGAAACATTAACAGAAAACAGCAACCCGGACATCGTGTTAAGCCCGATAGACGGAAGAGAAAAAATAATAAATCTTTTAAACAGCGCGACAAGCTCTATCGACATATGGCAGCAGTCAGTGCAAGACTACGAAGTAATAGATGTCCTCAAAGCAAAAATTGAAGAAGGTATAACTGTAAGAATAATCATACCTTCCTTGTACAGGAAAAGCGGTAACTCTACCGCGGTAAGCGAATTAGGGACAAATAATATCCGCTCGCTCCTGGACCCGTACATCCATGCAAAATTAGTTATCATCGACAAAAAAAGTGTTTACATCGGCTCAAATAACTTCACCTCCCCCTCGCTGGACCAGAATAGAGAACTCGGTGTCATCGTGGATGACCCGGAAATCTTAACCACGCTCCTTATGCTCTTTGAGATAGAATGGAAACAGACAATTGACCCGTACGACTCATAAACAATAACCCCAACATAAATAGATTAAAGCAGGGCAAATGCCCTGCTTTAATGTTGTTAACAGAAGCAAATTTGGAGACATTTGCGGGAGGAAT
>JAUXIC010000004.1 GCA_030621215.1 Caldisericota bacterium | reverse complement strand
AAAATTTTTGGATGTTTATTTTTTCCAACTTACCTGTATAATAAAATGTAAATTAAAGAGGTGAAATATATATGAATGTATGGGAAAAGGCATTAAACGAATTAAAAGAACACCTTAGCGTGCCAACATTTGAAACATGGTTTCGCAAAATTGAACTCGAAAAAGAAACAGCTAACATGGTTACGCTGAATGCGCCATCGGAATTTGTGAAAGAATGGCTGGAAACAAAATACAAATCTCTTATTGAAAGTACTCTTTCAGGGCTAAAAAATAAAGATGTACAGGTAGAAATTGTTGTGAGAGAAAAAGAAAAGGGATCTCCGCAGAAAATTGTTATCAATAACATGACTCTGAAAAAGCGCTACTCATTTGAAAACTTTGTTGTTGGAAGCGGGAACAAACTTGCCTATGCAGCCTCTACAGCTGTAGCCAAAAACCCGGGTACGGCATATAACCCTTTATACATATATGGAGGAGTAGGCCTTGGAAAAACACATCTTTTACAGGCAATTTCTCACTACCTGTTAAGAAACTTTAGTGATTTGAAAATCATTTACACCACCACAGAAAAATTTACAAACGAAGTAATTTATGCTATCCAAAATGCGCGTATCAACAGCCAGCTGATAGACCGCTTCCATAAACAGTACCGCTCTGTAGACGTATTGCTTATTGATGATATTCAATTCCTTGCAGGCAAGGAACGTACGCAGGAAGAATTTTTCCATACGTTTAATTCATTACACGATGCAGGTAAACAAGTCGTAATCACATCTGATTGCCCGCCAAAAGAGATAGCGACCCTACAGGAAAGACTCTTAACCCGTTTTGAGTGGGGTCTTGTGGCTGATATACAGCCTCCCGATTTTGAAACAAGGGTGGCAATCTTAAAAAAGAAAGCAGAGCTGGAAAATATTAGTATACCGGATGACGTTCTTTTTTATGTGGCTAAGAATATCTTTTCGAATATCCGCGAATTAGAAGGAGCGTTAGTCAGGTTAGTTGCATCTGCATCATTAACAAATGAAGAGATTACTCTTGAGTTTGCAACAAAAATACTATCCGGTGTAATCCAGACCAACAACGAACCTATTACAATAAAAAGAATTAAAAAAGTTGTTGCTGAATATTTTAATACCCCCGAAGACGCATTAGATGAAAGAAAAAGATCACAGGATATTGTAATACCAAGACAAATTGCAATGTACCTTGCAAGACAACTTACTGATTCCTCTTTACCATTAATTGGCGGTGCCTTTGGTGGAAGAGACCATACTACAGTAATGCACGCTTGTGCCAAGATAGGAAAGGAAGCTGAAAAGCAAGAGACAATGAAAGCATTAATAGAAGACATTACAAAAAAACTTAAATCTGGGAATTAACTGTGGAAAACTATATGGAAAAGATAATTTTTCCTGTGGATAAATTTAATGCTGTTGATAGTGTTGAAAACTTTAAACCTTACCAACAGAAATATAAACAGTTTTTTTTAATAAAAACCTACATGGAGTGAACATTTACACATAACGCAGTACCTTATTATTACTATTATGATATTTAAAATATTAAAAATAATATAATAAAAATAAAGGGGTGGATAAAATGAAAATAAAATTACCAAACAGAGATTTTTTGACAGCTTTAAATAATGTAGGAAAAGTAATTTCTCCTAAATCTATAGACCCTATTTTAAGTAACGTATTGATAAGGGCTAACGATACAAGCATTACCTTTGTTGCCACGAATCTTGAACAAGGAATTAAAAATACAGTAGATGCGAACGTAGAAATTGAACCTGACGAGCCCAAAGAAACAGTATTACCATTCTCTTTACTGAGAGAAATAATTTCAAAGTTTAATAATGAAGAACAGACAGAAATTTTAGTTAGTAGCAATAAAGGAATAATAAAGCAGGAAACCTCTGAGTATAAATTTAACTGCTTTAATGCAAACGCATTTGCTCTTCTACCTGAAATTGAGGAGAAAATAAAGATAACTATTCCTATGAAAATACTAAAAAAACTTACTGTAAATACAATATTTGCTACCTCTAAAAGAGAAGAAAGCAGAAAAGAATTTAAAGGAATACTATTTGACGCTAAAGATAATAACCTTAGGTTTGTAGGCACTGATAGCACATGTCTTGCGTTTAGCAACTTCCCTGTTGAGGGTATAGAAGAGAAATCATTTATTATTCCCTGGAAAGCATTGGATATTTTAGATAAAGTTGAAGTAAAGGAAGAAACGATTGAGATTATATCTAACAAAAACCAAATTTCCTTTAATGCACCTAATATTAATATTATATCCTTACTTATTAACGGCTCATTTCCCCCTTATGAAATTATTATTCCCAAAGAAAGTGATTTTCGTGCAGAAGTGCGAAAGGATGAACTCTTACCTGCTTTAGACCGGGTAGAAGTACTTGCAAGGAGTAGTACAAAGAAAATCGTTCTAACATTTTCAGCTGGCAACCTGAATATAGAGGCTGTGCTGCCTGAAATAAGTGAAGGAAAAGAGAGTGTTAAATTTGAAGGAACTGCAGAGCTTTCTTTAATACTTCATGGAGAAAAGTTAATTAACGGTATAACCCATATAAATGATGATATAGTGGTATTTGAAATGAACAGCCCTTTACACCCAATTAAAATTAAAGGGAAAGGCGATGATTCATATATTTATATTATTATGCCGCAGAAGAAAACTACAACAATTTAATGGAAATTAGTTCTCTACATATTGAGAATTTTAGAGCGTTCAAAAAAAACGAATTTAATTTTTCTCCTTTTTATAATATTATTACCGGTAAAAACAGTACTGGGAAAACAACAATACTTGAGGCGATATATTTAACATCTTCAGGAAAATCTTTTATTACTACCCATCTGTTAAACTGCGTAAGTTTTGATAAACAGTATTTTTTTGTCTCCCTTATTTTTCAGGATAGTTTAAGGAAAAAAAATATTGATATTTTAATTGGAAACGGAAAAAAAGAAATACAGTTAAACCACAAAAAAGCAAAAGGATTTTTTGAAATTATAGGAACGCTTCCTGTAATTTTTCTAAATTATAAAGTAGTGGATATTATAAAAGGCGGTCCTGAAAAAAGGAGAAACTTTTTGAATCACTGGTTAATTTTTACGGACCCCTCATACTATTCCGAATTATCAAATTATTACGCTCTTTTGCATCAAAGAAACGCTTTGCTTAAAAGTATAAATGCATCCAAAGAACTTCTTTCTGTTTTATCTGATAAGATTATCCCCGTTGGAGAGATCATACAGCAAAAGAGAAGAGAAGTCATTTCCTTACTTAATGACGTTGTGCAAAAAAACCTTTATAAAATTTCTAATAAAAATGTAAAAATGGAGTTTATTTATGATTCCTCTCCAGTCGGGAAACTAGCAAAGAATGGAATAGAAAACGCAGAAATACAAAGGAAACGCACACTTTTTGGTCCACACCTTGATGAATTGGAAATTTTAATGGATGGCATCCAGGCGAGAGAGTTTAGTTCTTTAGGGGAGGCATATAGTGTAGCATTTGCAATGCGTTTTGCAGAAAAAGAATCCATTATGGGGAAAAGAGGCGAAATGCCCATACTTCTAATGGATGATTTTTTTTCTGATCTCGATGAAACACGCCGCGAAAATGTTTTAAAAATGACAGAAGGCGGGCAGATATTTTTAACAACCTTGAACTTAAATATTATTCCTAAGAACGTACTAGACAAAGCAAAAATTATTTCATTATGAATACACTTAAATATATTTTAGACAGCGTTCTTCAAAAAAAACAAATTTATGTCAAAATTAAAGGAAATCTTGCGCTTTTAAAGTGGGACGAGATTGTAGGTGAAAAACTTGCCAACTATACGACACCTATTTTTTATAAAGAGAATACAATTTTTATAGGAGTGGTAAGTCCTTTATTTATGCGGGAACTTACATTTATGAAGGCGGACATACTAAAGAAGATTAACGAAAGCATCACAGATTCACCAGTCAAAAACATTAAATTTAAATTAGTATCACAAATACAAAAGAAGACAAAGGGAAGAGCCAAAGAAGATGAATATCTTTTTTATGAAGACATAAAACTTACACAGAGCGATATTGATTGGGTAAAATCTGTAGCGGACAGATTAAAAGTTGAGAACGGGCTTAAGGAAAAATATCTGGAACTACTTACATTTTATAAAAAAAATGAGAAGTTAAAAAAGCAGTTGGGATATAAGGCATGCAAGAAATGTGGCGCTTTGTTTAAAGGCGAGGGTCCACTTTGCCCTGTTTGCAATCTGAAGGAGACTAAGCCGGAGTAAAGATAGTTGACTATTATTAAAGTTTTGATATAGTAAGATGTGAAATTTTAAGGAGGTTTTTTATGAGAATAAACTATAAACCGCATAATAAGAAGCGTGCCAGGCATTTTGGATTCAGGGCAAGAATGAAATCCCCTGGCGGTAGAAGGATTTTGAGCCGAAGAAGAGCGAAAGACAGAACAAAGCTTTCAGTATAGAGTGAAATTGTGGGAAAGGCTTAGAGGAAAAGAGTTTAAGGGCGTACTGGAAAACTCAAGGAAATATTTTGGGCATTTTGTTGTTGTGTTTGTTTCGGATAGAACACAAGGGAAAGTCGGATTTATTGCATCTAAAAAAGTGGGGAATGCTGTAGAGCGGAACAGGGCGAAACGATTAATGAGAGAAGCGTTTTTAAAAATTGAGGATAAACTATTGAAGGATAGAAGTTATGTTATTATTGCAAAGAAAAATATAACAACTGTTAAAATGCAGAATGTTTTAATAGATTTGTCAGGGATTTTAAGAAAGGAGTGTAAGGAATGAAAACTTTTTTGCTCTCCGTTCTTAAATTTTATAGACGTTATATTTCCCCGTTAAAACCGCCGACATGTCGTTTTACTCCGACTTGTTCTGAGTATGCAATTCAGGCAGTTGGAAAATATGGAGTAAAGAAGGGCGGATGGCTCGCGGTAAAAAGGGTTTTGCGATGTAATCCTTTTTTCCCAGGAGGAAATGATCCTATCCCGTAAGGAGGATATATGAAAAAGAAGTTGCTTTTAATTTTAATTGGAATGCTTATGTTTTCAATTTTTATTACAGGATGTGCTGGAGGAGTAAGTTTTCCGGATGTGACTGAATCTGGCGTGGTTGTACAGATTGCAGGAAGAGGAAGGCCTATGGAGAATGTTCCTCTTTCAGTCCGCATTACGAACAATACAACTGATTTTATTTCTGATGTGAAAGTAAAACTTATTTCAATTGACAACCGTTCTGACTTATCGCCATTTAAATTATGGAAAGGGACGAGAGAAGTTGACGTAAAAGAGATAGCCAAAACTGCTATTATTGAATCCGGGAAGTCGGTAACAGCTACATTTACAATTACTTCTTACGATTATATTAACACGAGAGCATATCCGGTGACAGTTCAGATGAGTTATAAGGATGATAACGGCGCGCTACAAACAACTACAAAGAACGGGATTATCGATCTTGTTGTTCCAAATAAATTTTATAAGGCTATGAGGGATATCATTGAATTTATACACAGATTTATTCCCAACTATGGACTCGCCATTATTCTTGTTACACTCTTGCTTAAGATTTTTACACACCCGTTAACAAAAAAACAGTTCAAATCCACCGCAGGAATGACAAAACTTCAGCCTGAAATTAAAAAGATTCAAAAGAAATATAAAAATGATCCGCAGACAGCAAACAAGGAAACAATGAAGCTTTATAAAGAGCATAATGTGAGCATGTTTGGGGGTTGTTTACCGCTGCTTGTGCAGTGGCCGCTGCTCCTTGTTTTATTCGGCTCGCTTACTAATTATGCACCGTTTAACCTTGAACGTTTTCTGTGGCTTGGTAATTTAAATACCCCTGACCCATTTTATATTATGTCGGCACTTGTTCTTATCTCTATGTTTGTCCAGAGCAAAACTTCACAAATGCCAGGGCAGGTACAGGACCAGAACACAAAAATGATGATGTATTTCCTGCCGGTTATTTTTGCAGTATGGTCAATTAAGTGGGCTCCATCACTGCTTCTTTACTGGATTACATTCTCATTTGTTCAGGCGGGAGAACAGTTATATATTTTGAAGCATCTTTCAAAAGTAATACAGGAAATTCCTAAAAAAGACAAAAAAGGAAAATAATATGGGAGAAAGAGAAATAACCAATTTTATTGAAAGTTTTTTTAGGGCGGCAGAGGAAAATCCATCCGTTGTTATAGAAAAAAAATATGGAAGCTACTATGTCAACATAGAAGGGCTTTCTAACCCAGGGCTCTTTATAGGGAAAGAGGGGATTGTTTTGCGTTCTTTTCAGTACATATTGAATATATATGTACACAAAGAGGATAGAGATTTTCCAATGGTTATGGTAGATATTAACGGGTACAAGTTAAGGCAGATAGAAATGCTTAAGACGCTTGCCTTAAATGCAGCACTACGTGCAAAGAGATTAAAGGAACCCGTTTCTCTTAAACCAATGTCTGCCTCTGCCAGAAAGATTGTCCATATGGCTCTGCATAACTACCCTAACATTTGGACGCATAGTGACGGGAGAGAGCCAAGAAGGTATGTTGTAGTTGATTTAAAAAAGTGAATGATACAATTGTAGCAATTTCTACGCCAAAAGGTTTCGGCGGAATAGGAGTGGTGAGGCTTTCAGGCCCCACCACTTTTTTTATAGGGCAGAAAGTTTTCTCTGCAGCTGTCGAAAAACCTAGAACAGTTTATTCCGGGTATATTTTTAATCCGGATACGAAAGAGCGTATCGATACAGGCATTGCCATTTATTTCAAGGCTCCGCATTCCTACACGGGGGAGGATGTTTTTGAACTTCAGATGCATGGCGGAGTGAAGAATCTTGAGCTCGTCGTTAAGGTCCTCATTCAACTTGGTGCACGTCTTGCGGAAAGAGGAGAATTTACAAAGCGTGCTTTTCTTAATGGAAAGCTGGATCTTATTGAAGCCGAAGCAATAATTGAATTGATTGAAGCAAAAACAGAGAAGGCATTAGGGGTTGCATCAGGCAGACTTTTCGGCGGAATAAGCGATAAAATATTCGAAATAAAAAAGAGATTGCTTTATACTATCTCAGCCATAGAAGGGGCAATAGATTTTCCCTTTGATGTTGAAACATTAAATGCTGACGAACTTGAGAAACAGATCAACGGTGTTCTTAATCTTGTTAAATCACTTCTTTCAACATATAAAGCAGGAAAAAGGATAGAAGGAGGAGTAAAGGTTGTGATTGCAGGAAGGGCAAATGTAGGAAAATCTACACTGCTTAATGCTCTTCTGAAATTTGACAGGGCTATTGTCAGCGAAATTCCAGGTACAACAAGGGATACGGTAGAGGAGATGATAGATTTTTTTGGTATTCCTGTCCGGCTTATTGATACGGCAGGAGTAAGAGAAACTAAAGACGTTATTGAGGCTTTAGGGAAAGAAAGAAGCGTAAAAGCAATTCGAGAGGGAGATATTATACTTTTTATGTTTGATGCAAGCGAAATGCTTACAGCAGAAGATAGAAAATTTGCCAAACTTACAGATGGAAAGGATCGTATTATTGTGCTAAATAAAACAGACCTCCCGGCGAAACTCACAATAAAAGAGCTTAAAAATTTATTCAATAATGAAGACATTATCCAAATTTCTGCGCTTAAGAAAAAAGGCATTGAGGTTCTTGAGCAGATAATCTATAATAAAATCCTTCCTCAGGAGATAGAGTCTTCTCTTATCACAACAGAGAGAGAAAAGAACTGCTTAGAAGATGCAGTCAGGCATCTTGAAAAGGCAAAAGAGCTTGTGGGCTCAGGCGGAGACGAGCTTGTTTCCGAAGAGCTAAAAGAAACAATTACTTTATTGGGAATACTCACAGGAGAGGAAGTCTCAACGGAAATTCTTGATACAATTTTTTCACGTTTTTGCATAGGTAAATAGTAGTATTTGCTAAATCTGGTTTTTACAATGGGTTTTATACAAACTTTCTAACTGAAATAAATAGGTGCTTTTTATTTAGCGCTATTACTCTGTTTCTTTAATCCCATAAAAAGCGTGTAATTAAATTTCTTGACTACGCAATTTTTTTTATATATAATGATTTTATACTTAAAAAGCAAAATGATTCAGGGAGGGTTGACTAAATGGGTTTTAAACACATTGGTAAAGATGTTCAATATCGTCCTGATGTCTTAGAGAGGGTAACTGGAGAGGCTATATTCATTGATGATATCAAACTTCCCGGGATGCTCTATGCTCAAATATTACGTCCAAAGTATGCCCATGCCAAGATTTTGTCTATTGATACAGTAGAGGCCGAGAAAATGCCCGGCGTGTACAAAGTTATAACGGGTAAGGGATGGGAAAAGCATTATGGTGATTGTATAAAAGATATGATGCCTATGGTTGTGGATAAAGTTCGCCATATTGGCGATGCGTTGGCAGCAGTCGTAGCCGATACTGAAAAACACGCGCGAGATGCGCTTAAAAAAATAAGAGTTGAGTATGAACCGTTTCCGGTATGCACAGATGCAATGGAAGCAATCAAAGAGAACGCATATCTTATACACGAAAATAGTGATGAATATTTTCATGTTTCTCCTCTTTACGAGCCAATACCAAAAACAAACATTGCAGTACATTACAGGATAAAAAAGGGCGACGCTGTCAAAGGATTTAAAGAGGCAGATGTTGTAGTAGAAAGAGAATTTAATTTCCCGCTTATGTCGTCAGCAGCTATTGAAGTGCATGGCGCAATAGCTCTCTTTAGAATGGATGATACAATTGAAATCTGGACATCCAACGTCGGAGCTTTTGCTGTGAGAGAGGAAGTTGCAAATTTATTTGATCTTCCTATAAGCGATGTAAGGGTTCATATGCCATATATAGGAGGATGTTTTGGTTATAAATCTGACCCTTCGTTAGGTCCGCTTATTGCATATATTGCAAGCTTTGTCCCGGGACACCCAATAAAATTGAGAGTCTCAAGGCAGGAAGATTTTACAAGTACGTTTTTAGGGCGGGGCATAAGAACAAAAATGAAAATTGGGGCAAAGAAAGACGGCACATTTACTGCAATGGAAGCAAAACTGTACTTATCTACAGGGGCATACGCAGATACAGGATCAAATGTATTAATCGTTGCAACACAATCCGCAGGCGGAGTTTACGAGTTTTCTAATGCTGACGTAACTGGATACTCTGTTTATACAAATACTCCACCAGTTGGAGCGTTGCGCGCCTATGGGCATCCTGAAATACAATTTGCTCTTGAGCGTCTTGTGGATATTGTTGCCCGGGAACTAGATATGTCTCCAACTGATGTCAGAAAGAAAAATTTTCTTTCCGTAGGTAAATCAAATGTTGTTGGGGAAACGATGAAGAAGAGTGACGGAGACCTGTATAAATGTATTGATAATGTGGAAAGAGCGATATTTTCCAAAGAAAGGCCAGAAGAAGATGAAAATTATTACTATGGAAGAGGTATTGCCGGTCTGATTAAATCTCCAAAGGCTCCAACATTTGCGGCTAAAGGATGTCATATAAAATTTAATGTTGATGGAAGTGTTTCCGTTAATATGTCTGGCGCTGATGTTGGGCAAGGGCTCTTTGTCCTTGTAAGACAGATTACTGCAGAAGCATTAAAAATGCCACTGGAAAAAGTCAGAGTTTATAATGAGATTGATACACAATTTTCGCCGTGGGAGTGGCAAACGGTAGGGTCTATGTTTACATTCCAGGGAGGTAACGCTATAATAAAGGCTGCAAATAAGGCAATCGAGATGTTAAAGAAAAATGCGGCTTTAGTGTTGCACAGAGATGTCAACGTGCTTGAATATGATGGCAATTATGTTTATGACAGATCCTATCCAGATGTAAAAGTTCTTGTAAGCAGAATTTGCCGTGGTTATATTATGAAAGACGGAACAACAATCGGTGATGTTGTTCAAGTGTCAAGTGATTTCAGGTTGCCAGGCGCTCAAAATCCAGATCCGGAAACGGGAATGGGGAGGACAGGCGTGAGCTATACGATGGGTGTTCAAGGGTGCGAGCTCAGAATTGAAAAGAAAACTGGCAAGGTTATTATTGATAACTTTGCTACATCTATTGACATAGGGAGAGTAATAAATCCATCCAATGCCAGGGGGCAGGTTGTAGGCGGTGTTGTTATGAGCATTGGTGAGACTCTTATGGAAGAGATAAAATTTGATAAAAACGGAAAATTAATTAATGCCAATTTGCTGCAGTATAAACTACCAACAATTTACGATATGCCAGGAAAACAAACGATAGAGTTTGTAGAAACCCATGATGAAATAGGGCCATTTGGGGCACGGGGAATAGGAGAACATCCAATGGTAGGAGTAGCTCCTGCCATATTGAATGCAATCTACGATGCTATTGGTTATGATTTTTACGAAATTCCAGTTACACCAGATAAAATCAAAGCTGTAATTGGTGGGGACACGGAGGCGCGGTAATGAAAAATATCACACTTATGCTGAACGGGAAAAAAGAAACAATTTATTTTGAAGAAGGTGATACACTTCTTTATGTTCTAAGAGACAGGATTGGTCTTATGGGAACAAAGTTTGGCTGCGGCTATGGGGCTTGTGGTGCTTGCACGGTAGTTATAAATGGAGAAGCTGTCAGAAGCTGTAAAGTTTTGTTTAAAACACTTGAAGGAGCAGATATTCTTACAATAGAGGGATTGACGGAAGGGAAAAAACTCCATCCCATCCAGCAGGCATTTGTGGACGCAAATGCAGTGCAGTGTGGATTTTGCACGCCGGGCATTGTTATGGAATTATACGCTTTATTTAGCAAAGAGCCTGATGCTTCCGATGACAGGATAAAAGAGGTTCTTAGTAAACATCTTTGCAGGTGTACGGGATACGAATCTATTTTTACTGCTGCAAAACTTGTACAAAAAACTGAAAGTTATTCAAAGCAGGATAAAAAAGATTTTGAAAGAGCAGCAAAACTTGCAAGAGAATATATAAAGGAATAAAAAGAAAGGAGGAGAAATAATTTAATGGAAGGCGGAGTAAAAGAATTTGATCTTGTAGTACGAAATGTATGCACAAGAGGACGCTCTGAAACACTTGTAGATATTGGCATTAAAGAAGGCATAATAACAAGTATAGGAGAGAATTTGAGCGGAGAGGGTGAAAAGGAAATTGATGCAGGTGGGAAGCTGGCAACAGAATCGTTTGTAAATACACACCTTCACCTGTGTAAAGTGTATACCCTTGAGATGATGGATGAAGAGGCACTTAAAGATTACCATGAAGCAGGTATGGGTAAGGCAATGAATGCTATCGAGCTGGCTTCCAGAATTAAGGAGAAGTATGAGGAGGAGTGGATTACCAAAAATGTGAGACGATCAATGAAGCTTGCCGCATTGAACGGAGTAACCCATATCAGAGCATTTGCGGACGTAGACATCAAAGCTAAACTTGAAGGTGTTAAGGCGTTGCTTAAGGCAAAGGAAGAGTTTAAAGATGTAGTGGAACTGCAAATTGTTGCGTTCCCGCAGGACGGAGTTGTTAGAGAAGCTGGGGCAAAAGAACTTGTTGAAGAGGCAATAAAAATGGGAGCAGATGTAGTCGGCGGAATACCGTGGATAGAGTTTACCGAAGAAGACGAGCAGGCTCATATTGATGCAATGTTTGAAATTGCCAACAAATATGATAAGGATATTTCTATGCTTGTAGATGATGCAGGGGATCCGGGCCTCAGGACGTTAGAAATGCTTGCTGTGAAAACAATTCAAGAAAATCGTTTGGGAAGGAGTCTTGCTCACCATGCAAGGGCGATGGCGATGTATCCAGGTCCTTATTTACAGAAGGTCATTGCTCTTTTGAAAAAGGCAGAGATGGGAGTTGTAAGTGATCCTCATACAGGTCCTTTACATGCCCGCGTAAGAGAGCTTCTTGAAGCTGGAGTGCTTGTAGTTCTTGGACAAGACGACATATCAGATGCATACTATCCGTATGGCAGAAACAATCTGTTAGAAGTAGTATTTCTTTCTTCTCACATACTGTGGATGACTTCTCGCGGAGATATGGAGAAACTGTACGATATGGTTACTGTTGATGCAGCAAAGTCGATTGGGCTAAAGAATTTTGAGCTAAAAGAAGGAGCACAGGCGAATCTTGTCGTGCTAAGGGAAAACAGTGTGAGAGAGGCAATACGTAATCACGATGAGCCTCTATATGTGATAAGCCACGGTAAGCTTGTTGACCGTGAAAAGTATCTTATTTAGGTCAGAAGTAAAATAAAAAAAAAAGGAGAATAAGCATGAGAAGAAAAAGTATTTTGTTGAGTTTAGTATTATTTATGGTATTTACACTTGTAGTTGTTGGCTGTGCGCCAAAAGAAACACCTGCGGAAGAACCAGAAGAAGGAAAATTAAAAGTCGCTGCTATTTTTGCAACGCCTATTGAAGAACCATGGGATGGTTGTATACATGAAGCGCTTTTAAAGGCAAGAGCAGAACTTGATGTTGATTATGAATGGGCAGAAAACATAAGTTCATCAGATTTTGAAAGAGTAGTAAGAGAGTACGCAGACAAAGGCTTCGACCTTATTATGGGCGATGCTTTTGGCGCTGAAGACGCTGTAAGAAGGGTAGCTAAAGATTATCCGGAAATCGCTTTTGCGTTTGGTTCCGGCGGTGGACTTGCCGAACCAAATTTCTCAGTATTTGATGACTGGATTCATGAGCCGGCATACCTTTCAGGCATGATTGCAGGTAAACTTACAAAGACCAACATTCTTGGTGTTGTGGGCGGCATCCCTGTTCCTGAAGTAAACAGAATTGTAAATGCATTTATAGAAGGCGCAAAAGAAGTAAATCCAGATGTTAAGGTAAAAGTTTCATTTATCGGATGCTGGTTTGATCCGCCAAAAGCAAAAGAAGCTGCAATGGCACAGATAGATGCAGGAGCAGATGTTCTTTATGCAGAAAGATATGGCGTTATTGATGCATGCAAAGAGAGAGGCGTTTATGCTTTTGGCAATATGCAGGATCAAAATTTACTTGCTCCTGACGTAGTAGTTACCGGCCCTATCTGGAATATGTACCCGACTGTTAAGTATCTAGTAGAGTCTATTAAACTCGGAGCTTATCAGGCCCAGGATCTTAAAGATTGGTCAATGATGGGTAAAGGTGGCGCTTATCTTGCTCCTTTCTATGGTTTTGAAGACACACTTCCCGCAGATATTATCGAAATGGTTAGAAACAGAGAGCAGGAAATTCTAAATGGAACATTTAGAGTTTCAGTAGATGAATCAACTCCAAAGGGAGACTAAGTAATAATTAATTGATCAACTAATTGAGCACAGGAAATTTCCTGTGCTCAATTGTTATTAGCGTGAGGTGGACATGGAAAAAGTTGTGGAGATGCAAAATATTAGAAAAACCTTTTTACATACGGTTGCAAATAATGATATTAATTTTGATATCTGTAAAGGTGAAGTAGTAACTCTTCTTGGAGAAAACGGTGCTGGCAAAACAACTCTGATGAAAATTTTGTATGGGATGTATTCTATGGATAGCGGCGAAATCTATGTAAAAGGCAAAAAGGTTGATATAAAATCTCCAAAAGATGCGATATCCCTTGGAATAGGCATGGTACATCAGCACTTTACTTTAGTAAAATCATTCACCGTAACAGAGAATGTTATATTGGGATTGCCTCCTGCAAAGGGCATAGAAATTGATCTTGAGTCAGCAAAAAAAGACCTTATATCACTATCAAAAAAGTATGGGCTTGAGGTTAATCCAGATGCAAAAATCTGGCAGTTATCCGTAGGAGAAAAGCAGCGGGTAGAGATTATAAAAGCACTTTATCGGAATATTGATGTGCTTATAATGGATGAACCTACTGCAGTTTTAACCCCACAAGAAGCGGAAAACCTGTTTGATACGTTGAGATTATTAACAAAAGAAGGGAAAAGCATTGTTTTTATTTCGCATAAATTAGGCGAAGTTATGGAGATAAGCGATAGAATCGTTATTTTAAGAAATGGCACCCTTGCAGGAGAGAAAAACAAAAAAGATACAACCAAGAAAGAGCTTGCAAGAATAATGGTTGGAAGAGAAGTGTTGGAAATTATTGAGAAAGAGGAAATGTCAGAAAGAGGAGAACCGCTCCTGGTAGTGCAGAACTTGCATGCTCTTAATGATAAAGGGATAGAGGCGTTAAAGGGAATATCATTTGAGGTGAGAAGCGAAGAAATTCTTGGAATAGCAGGTGTATCCGGCAATGGGCAGCGTGAGCTAGAAGACGTTCTTTGTGGAGTAAGAGAAAGCACAGACGGTCGAATTGTTTTTAAGGGAAAAGAAATAACAACCAAAAAACCGAAAGAGATCATCAACCTCGGGATAGGAAGAGTTCCAGAAGATAGAATGGAAGAAGGGCTTATATTAGATCTTCCAATATTCGAAAATCTTATTGTTGAATCGTACGATAAGAAACCATTATCAAACGGGATTTTGATAAATTATTCTTCAGTTAAAGATTTTGCAGAAAAAATGGTAAAAGAATATGATATTAAAACTCCTAGCATTTATACGATAACAAGAACACTTTCTGGTGGTAATTTGCAAAAAGTGATACTTGCAAGAATGCTTTCAAGAAATCCTGAGTTTATAATAGCATCCCAGCCGATACGGGGATTGGACGTAGGGGCTGCAGAATATATACACACTAAGCTACTCAGCGCGAGGGCAAATGGTGTCGGGATTCTTCTTATATCTGAAGATCTTGATGAAATACTAATGCTGAGTGATAGAATTCTTGTGATGTATGAAGGAGAAGTTATGGGAATACTAGACAGGAAAGATGTTACTATAGATGAACTTGGGTTAATGATGACAGGGACAAGAATGGGAGGTTTCCATGAGCCTAATTAGCTTTAAGTTGGAGAAAAGAATACCTCCTCCATGGTGGTTTAGGATATTAATGCCAATTATGGCGGTAATTATATCTCTTGCAATTTCTTCTATTTTTTTGTTGATCCTTGGCAAAAATCCGTTTACAGCTTTTTATTATCTTTTCTATGGAGGGCTTGGAACGAAGTTTGCATTTTTAGAAATGCTTGTTAAGGCAACTCCGCTTATTTTGACTGGTATTGCTGTGTCGATTGCATTTCTTGCAAAATACTGGAACATTGGTGCAGAGGGGCAGCTTTATGCAGGCGCACTGCTTGCTACATGGGTTGGCATACAAAATTTTAATCTCTCCCCGGTTTTTTATGTTTTACTGGTAATTGTTGCAGGGTTTGTGGGTGGTGGAGTATGGTCTTTTATTCCTGCTTATCTTAAAGCCAGGTTTAAAGTAGATGATGTCGTTACCACGCTTCTTTTTAATTATATTATGATATATTTTGTTAGCGCAATTTTAGAAGGCCCTTGGAGACATCCAGTGTCGCTGTATCCAGAGTCTGTTAATATTGCAGAAAATGCACAGCTTATTCAATTGGTGCCCCGCTCGCGGGTGCATATTGGTTTTTTAATTGCTGTTGCCGTAGTTTTTGTGACGTATTTTATTGTTAAAAAGACAAAACTTGGATTTGAGATCAGGGCAACAGGATCAAATCCTAAAGCTGCCAATTTTCTTGGCATTAACACACTAAAAACTATTATTATTGCTTCAGTTCTAAGTGGCGGAGTAGCAGGGCTTGCGGGCGTTAGCGAAGTTGCTGGAGTACACTATCATCTTATTCACAACCTTTCTCCTGGTTACGGATACAGCGGTATAGTTATTGCCATGCTTGGAGGACTTAACCCCTTTGGCGTGTTATTTGCGGCTCTATATTTTTCTGTTATTATTACGGGAGCTCAAATGATGAGTAGAAGCGTGGGTATACCACCGTATATTGCAGATGTAATCCAGGGGATAACCCTGATTGTCATGCTTGCGATGTTGCTTTTATTTGAATATAAAATAAGTATCAGGAGGGGAAAATGAACAATTTCTTTACAACATCATTTCTGGTAGGATTTTTTGCGTCTACCATAAGAATGGCAACTCCTCTGGTACTTGCAACGCTTGGGGAAGCTTTCTCTGAACGTTCCGGGATCCTTAATCTTGGAATTGAAGGTATTATGATATTTGGTGCGTTAGCAGGTTTTGTTACTACTTATTTTACGCACAGTTTATGGTTTGGCGTATTCGCTGCAACCTTTTCTGGTTTTTTATTTGGATTGCTTATGGCGTTTCTTTCTGTAACATTAGGGTTAAACCAGCATGTTTCTGGATTAGGCATTACAATTTTTGCAAGTGGCCTTGCTTACTATGTGTACAGAGCAGTGATTGGCTCTCCAACGATTCCTGCAACTATTAAAGCATTTGATACTTTGAAAATCCCCGGGTTATGGAAAATACCATTTTTAGGCCCTATTCTGTTTGACCAGTACGCTTTGACGTATATTGCGGTTATACTTGTTATCGTATCTGGATATCTTTTCTTTAAAACCTCATTTGGTTTGTCTTTGCGGTCAGTAGGCGAAAATCCAGAAGCTGCAGACGCAGTTGGAGTAGATGTATATAAAATGCGTTATATTGCTCTTATGATAGGAGGAGCATTGATGGGTATGAGTGGTGCATTCTTCACTCTTGCACAATTCAATATGTTTATATTTGACATTGTTGCGGGAAGAGGATGGGTTGCTATAGCATTGGTCATCTTTGCTAACTGGATCCCCTCAAGAGTGTTTTGGGGAGCACTTCTATTTGGTGGCGTCGATGCAATAGGATTGAGATTGCAGGGAACTGCCATAAATATTCCTTTCCAGTATTTCTTAATGATGCCGTATGTTCTTACAATCATAGTTCTTATCTGTACAGCGAGGAATGCATCATATCCATCGGCACTTCTTAAACCGTACAGAAGAGAATAATAGCAGTAAACTAGTTTAAAAGAAGATCAGGGCTGAATGTAAAATTCAGTCTTTTTTATTTTCTGTAAAAGCAACATTAATTTGCAATATTGTTTTTTTATATTATAACTTATACGGATATCCGCATAGGAGAGAAAAAAATGAAAGATGGAATACCACTTTATATTAAGTTGCGGAACGAGCTTGTGAGAAGAATAGAAGAAGGAAAATACAATTTAGACACCCTTCTTCCTTCCGAACGAAATCTAATAGATGAGTTTAAAGTTGGCAGAGAAACGGCAAGAAGAGCAGTGATAGAACTTGAACGGCTTGGATATATACATAAAAAGCAAGGAGTGGGAGCATTTGTTGTACGGAAATATCCCATAGACCCGATAGAACCTATGGCGAGCTTTACTATAGAGCTTGAAGCAAGGGGGGTAAAACCTGGAGATAAACTTATCAACAAAAAGATTCTAAATCATCCGCCAAAGGTAGTGATAGAAACGCTGAAAACAGACAAAGTTCTATACACAAGGCGAATACGTTTTGCTGATGAACAACCTTTTGCAGTTGAAGATTCTTATTTTCCAGTTGATTTGTTGGATTGTTTGAACAAATATAATTTTAAAGGGTCTTATTACCAGCTTATTGTGCATAAATGTAAGATTCCGGTGACGCGGATTAATCAGGGAATTTCTTCCAGAATCGCTGAAAAGGAAGAGATGGAGCTTCTTTCGCTAAAAAAAGAAACCCCAATGCTCAGCATTAACCGTACATGGTTTAGCTATAATAAACCAATTTATTACCTTATTTTTAGTGCAAGGGCTGATTTATATTCATTTAAAAGTGAGGTGAGGATTTGAAGGTAAAGAGTTTTTTATCAAAAGGTAAAAACATTTCTTATGAATTTATTAAAGAAGTGAAGCGTATTGTAGGTGAAAAATATGTTTCAGAAGATGAAAGAGACCTTATCTCATACAGCGTGGATTATTGGCTTTACGGTGTCTATAAAACCCAGTTTGGTGAAGTTCCTGCTATCCCGTCCGCTGTGGTTTCCCCAAAAAATACAGAAGAGGTTCAAAAAGTTGTAATACTTGCAAATAAATATCATGTGCAGATTACTCCATTTGGTGGAGGTTCAGGCGTACTTGGTGCGGCAATCCCGTTTAATGGAAGTATTATATTGAATACGCAGCGAATGAATAAATTTATTTCTCTTGATGAAATTTCCCGAGTTGCTGTATTTGAATCTGGCATTATCGGCACAAATTTAGAGAAAGAATTGAATTATAAGGGCTATTCGTCCGGCAACATACCACAATCCATTTCTTGTTCCACCGTTGGAGGCTGGGTCTCAACGCGTGCTGCGGGGCAGTTTTCTACAAAATACGGAAAGATTGAAGATATGGTGCTGGGACTTACAGCAGTGTTGCCTGACGGAGAGATTCTTCGCATAAAGCCAGTATCAAGAAAATCTACAGGGCCTTCTTTAAAGCATCTTTTTCTTGGCTCTGAAGGTACAATGGGCATTATTACGGAGGTATATCTTTCTGTACATAAAATACCTGAAAAAGTTATTAAAAACTGTTTTGCGTTTGATTCTGTTGAAACAGCACTTGATATGGTAAGAGAAGTTGTTCAGACAGACGCAAAGCCTGCTGTGGTAAGGATTTTTGATAAGGACGAGACCGAGCGTTACTTTGGTGTCGTGTCCACGCGCAGTAAATATCAGCAAGCTTTTGGTGTTGCAGGCAAAATTTTGACTGGAAAAGTTTCTCCAAAAGTTTTAAACATATTAAATGAATCAAAGAATAAAATAGGTTTTGAGGGAATGGAAAAGCTTGCAGGCAAAGTCGCAGTAATTTTTATTTCCGAAGGGGATGAAGATTTTGTATTCCTGGAAGACAGAGTAATTAAAAGAAAGGCAGAAAAATACAACGGCATCTCTGTAGGTGAGAAACCCGTTGACATATGGCTTGATAAACGGTTTGATGTGCACCTGGGGCCTATAATACTACGAAACGGAGGGATTGTAGACACAATTGAGGTAGTGTCTTTGTTCAAAGATGCTCCTGCACTCTATAACGATATCATCGAGTCTATGTCAGGTATAAAAGGGGCGGTGTCCGTTTCTGGCCACTATTCTCACTTTTATCCTGAATCAGCCTGTTTGTATATTACGTTTGCAGGGTTTCCAAAAGACCAGTTAAAATATTATGAGGATACGTGGTCAGCTGCGATGGAAGCGACACTGCGCCATAACGGTTCGATAAGCCACCATCACGGGATAGGTTTTTTACGAAAGCCATTCATGCAAAAAGAGTTTGGCATTGCAGGCGAAAAAATGATGAAAGATGTGATAAACGCAGTAGATAAAGACCATATTTTTAATCCCGGCAAACTTGTGGAGGGAAAAGATGGAAAAACAGTTAAATAGACTAATAGATTGTTCAATGTGCCCAAATATGTGCAAATTTAGCTGCCCTGTTTATCTTGCAACAGGCAGTGAAACGTTTACTCCACAGAAAAAAGCGCGCCTTATACTTTACGGAAAGAAAAATTTATTGCAGGACGAAGATGGTTTTTTTGATACTGTATTCCAGTGTGCTCTTTGTGGAAGTTGCGTTGTAAATTGCCAGTATGACGATTTTGATCTGAGAGATTTTATTATAGAGGAGCGTGGCATTGCATTTAAGAAAGATTTTGTGCCTTCTCTTGTAAGCGATGTGCTTGAGAATTTTGACAAGTTTGGCAATCCAAGCGGCAAAAGGGAAACGATCGATAAGGGAGAAGGAGAGATAGGGTTTTTTGTCTCCTGTAATACTTTTAATGACAAGAATATTCTTTCTGCAACCGGGAAAATTTTGGACAAAGCAGATGTAGATGTAAAGGAGTTTGGCGGCGGTGATATTTGTTGCGGTGCGCCGCTCTATTTTGCGGGAGATATGGACGGGTTTAAGGAAAAAGCAGAGCAAATGGAGAAGCTCATTAAAGGAAAAGGCGTAAAGCGAATCATAACGAATTGCCCGACATGCATTAAAATGATGAAGAAACATTACATAGAAGCCGGAGTAAATATAGAGATTGACATTGTGCACACTTTAACGTTTGCAAAAGAGCTCATTGACGAGGGTAAGCTATCGCTTAAAAAAGTTGAAAATAAATCCATTACATATCATGATCCATGCATTCTTGCAAAAGACCTTGATATATTAGAAACACCGAGAACAATTTTAAAAAAGATTGGATACTCTCTGCGTGAGACGGCTTATGCTGGGAAGGATGCACATTGTTGTGGTGGAAAAACAAAAGTTGGCGATAGAAATACGCGTAATGCAATAAAGAACATGAGAGAAAATGAACTTAAAGAAACAAAGGCGCTAGATTATGTTTCTGCCTGCCCTACCTGTAAAGATGTATTAAAATCTCTTCAAATGAAAGATATCATGGAAATTATAGGAGATGCACTTGAATAATAAGATTTCTAAAGAAATTATTCACAGAATTTTCAAAGAGACCAAAGAGAAGGTAGAGGTAAAAATCATTGATAATGTTGTTTATTTAGATGGAACTGTTTCTTCATATAATAAAACACTTAAAGCTGGTTTTATTGCCGCTTCTTTTGATAAATTGAGAGGAGTTGTTTCAAATTTACATTACCCTTCAGAAAAGAAAATTATATTCCCTGAAAAAGTTTTAGACAAGTTTAATGGAATGGAGTTTGATGTAGTCATTGTTGGAGCAGGCGTGATAGGCGCAGCAATTGCAAGAGAATTATCCAAATTTAATTTAAGTATAGCTGTGCTGGAGAGGCACAGCGATGTTGGCGTTGACCAGACTGCACATAGTAATGGCATGATTCATCCTGCATTTCTAACAAAGCGCGGCACGTTAAAGTGGGAGATGAATTATAAAGGAAATGCAATGTACGATAAAGTCGCAGCTGAACTTGACGTTCCGTTTAAGAGGATAGGGACACTTATCGTTGCTGAGAATTTGAAGGAAGAGTTAATGGTTTTTGCACTTCATAGTTTAGTCAAGTGGCATAAGGACCCCTCGCCAAAGATTTTAAATAGAGAAGAACTGGATAGAGTAGAACCCGGGCTTGCACCGCATATAAAAAAGGGCCTGCTTGTATGGAATACTGGTATTATATCGCCATTTGAATTAACCATTGCTTATATGGAAAATGCCATAAGCAATGGAGTGAAATTATTTCTTGAAACCTCTGTTACTTCTGTATATACAGAAAATAGCTGCATCAAAGCAGTGGAAACGACGCAGGGTACCATCAAAACGCATTGCTTGATTAATGCCGCTGGTTTATATGCCGATAAGATTGCTGAATTTGCAGGGGATAGGTTTTTTACAATTCACCCCAGAAGGGGAGCAACGATTATTTTTGATAAAACATACCAACCTATGGAAACGGTACTTGGCAGTTTCAGTATGCGGGAAAATAGAAACCCACATTCAAAAGGTGGTGGCTTTATTCCTACAATTGATGGCAATCTTCAACTTGGCCCTACTGCCTGTGAAGTAGAAGACAGAGAGGATACGGCAACAACTTTTAGAGACGTAAACGAACTTCTTGATAAATTTGCACCTATTCTTTCGCGACTTAAACCAGAATACCCCAAGGCAGGTAAGGATAAAATTATTACATATTTTGCAGGTGCAAGAGCTGCAACGTTCAGGGAAGATTTTATTATCGAGTCGTCACAAAAAATAAAAGGCTTGATCCATGTTGCTGGCATACAATCTCCCGGTCTTGCCTCTGCACCTGCTATAGCTGAGAGGGTGTATGAAATTGTGAGGAATGAAGTAAGTCCTGACGTAAAAACCGAATTTAATCCTGTAAGGAAAAGATTTAAGCCATTTTCTGAAATGGACGAAAGCGAGATTACCGCACGTATCAAAGAGGATTCTCTGTATGGCCATATTATTTGCAGGTGTGAGCATGTAAGCGAGAAAGAAATTGTTAATGTATTGCACGACGATATTTCAGTAGAAAGCGTCGATGCGATAAAAAGGAGGACACGGACAGGTATGGGAAGATGTCAGGGGGGTTTTTGCTTACCAAGGGTGATGGCTATAATAGAGCAGGAAAAAGGATTAAATGAGGAATGTATTACAAAAAATGGAGGAAAATCATTTATTCTGAATGGAAAAACAAAAAAGGGGGAGAAATGAAATATTTTATCGTGATTGATGGAGGCACTCAAAACATTAAGGCATTTGTATTTGATGAAAAAGGAAATGAAATATCTAAAGGGATGCACTCCGTAACGCCGTATTTTTCTCTGCGGCCTGATTTTGCTGAACAAGATGCAGAACAATATTTATCAATTGTAAAAGAGGTGACAAAGAAAGTAGTAAAAGATTCCGGTGTGCCAGAAGGTGATTTTGTTGCTCTTTCTATCACAACGCATAGAAGCACTATTATCCCTATTGGTAAAAATGGTAAAGTAATTCGTCCCGCGATTACCTGGCTTGATGAAAGGAAGACGGATGGTTTATCCCTTCCGGGTGGAATGGGAAGATTATTTATAAAGATAGCAGGAATGGAAGAACTGCTTAAGGAATATCAAAGACGGTCAAAGTTTAACTGGCTTCGCAAACACGAGCCAGAAAATTACAAAAAAACTTATAAGTTTCTTACAGTTTCATCCTACATATTCCATGCTCTTACAGGGGAATTTAAAGATTGTTCTTCAATGATCGTAGGACTTTTTCCAATAGACTTAAAACAGCTTGCCTGGCACAAAAATCCGCTTGTTTATAAGGTATTTGGAGTCGAAAGAAAAAAACTTCCAGATCTTGTTTCTCCTACAGATATTGCAGGGCACGTGTCAAAAACAGGGGCAAAAGAGTTTGGAGTAAAAGAAGGACTTCCTATCATTATTGGTGCGGGAGACAAGCAATCAGAACTGCTTGGGGCAGGCGGCATAGGTTGTGATATTGCAGAGGTAAGCTATGGTACAGCAGCAGTGATTGAGATATTCAGCAAAAAATATGTAACGCACCCCAGGATGGATTTTTTTACATGGGGTAGTGCTGTGTCTGACAAATGGGCTCTTGAAGGATTTGTAGGGAGAGGATACTGGATGGTATCCTGGTTCAGAAAAGAATTTGCAAAGAACGAAGAAGAACAGGCAGAAAAAATGGGTATTTCACCTGAGAATTTGCTTGATAAAGAGATGAGTGAAATTCCTCCGGGTTCAGATGGATTAATTCTTCAACCTTATTGGTCGCCATTTGCATTTGATCCGTCCTCAAAAGGTGCAATTATAGGATTTTCTGGTAACCATACGCGGGTGCATATTTATAGGGCTATCATCGAAGGGATTGCTTACGAGTTAAAGCGGCTCATGGAAATTATGCAAAAATATTCAGGAGCAAATATTAAAGAATTGCGTGTTGGCGGGGGAGGCTCCGAAAGCGATGAGATAATGCAGATTACTGCCGATGTGTTTAATCTTCCTGCAAGGAGAATACACACACCGCACCTTTCTGCCCTTGGTGCTGCAATGGATGCAGCTATTGCTCTGGGTATATATGAAAGCTTTGAAACAGCAGTAGAAAATATGGTCAGGCCTGAAGAGAAATTTATTCCCAACCCAAAGAATGTAGAAATATACAGCAGATTGTTTAATGAAGTATATAAAAATATTTATCCATCGTTGAAAGGATTGTATCACAAAATACACGATATTACAAGGCAATATAAAAAGAAAGGAGGGTGACATGGGATTACCGGAATTCTTTCAGTTTCATGTACCTACGAAGATTATCTTTGGTGAGGGAGTAGCTTCCGATTTTAGTGTAGAGTTGGAAGAGATGGGTGTAGGAAAGCCGCTTATCGTGACGGATAAAGTAGTTGAGAAATTGGGACTTGTGAATTATGTTGTAAATGGCCTTAAGGAGAATGGTGTTGAGGTTGGTGGTATTTTTAATGAAGTTCCACAGGATTCTTCAGTAAGTGTTGTAAATAAAATTGCGGAACTCTACAAAAAAAATAGCTGTGACGGCTTCATTGCGATTGGTGGAGGAAGTGTAATTGATAGCGTGAAGGGTGCAAATATTGTGGCAGGTGCAGGCGGTGATCTTATAAAGGACCATTCAGGTGCGCAAACTCTTACCCATCCGTTAAAACCATTAATTGTAGTACCAACGACTGCCGGCACGGGAAGTGAAGTAACAACAGCTGCGGTAATTTATAATGAAGAAACACACATGAAAATGGAGTTTATAGACAGATTTCTCCCTGCTTCACTTGCAGTGCTTGACCCGAATATGACGAAAACTCTTCCCCCTAAAATTACAGCAGCTACGGGGATGGATGCTCTTACGCATGCGATTGAAGCATTTGTCGATGTAGATGCAACGCCTCTTTCAGATATGTATGCAGAAGAGGCAATGCGCATTATTGTGTCCCATCTTGTCAATGTGTGTAAAAATGGCGAAGATGTTGAAGAGAGGGGATGGATGATGTTAGGGGCAACAATTGCAGGTGCAGCATTTTCTCATTCCGAATGTGGTGTGGTGCATGGAATTGCCCATTCTTTAGGTGGATTACTCAGGATACCTCATGGTGTTGCAAACGCAATTGTACTCCCCTTTGGCATGGAGTATAATCTTCCAGTGCGTGAAGAGCGTTTTTCCAAAATTGCAAAGATCTTTGGAGTATATGAAGAGAACCTTTCTCCTCTTGAGAATGGAAGAAGAGCAATTCAGTATATAAAATCTCTTAAAGAGAAACTTAAAGAAGTAGCAGGACTCCCAACAAAGTTAAGTGAAGTAGGTGTAAGCGAAAAAGATTTCCATGAGATAATTGAGAAGACACTTATTGACGGTACTTCTATATACAATCCAAGAGAGGAAACCGAGGAAGGTGTTTTAGAAATTCTAAAAAATGCATTTTAATAAAGGAGGCTTAAAATGGCAGTATTTAAGGATTCTGAAGAATTAAAAAATGTTTTGGTTGGTTTTTTCAACAAACTTGCAAGTGACGAAACAATTGCACCAAATTTCGTTAAATCAAAGCTTGTTATACGATTTAATTATAGAGAACCGGATCTCTCTCTAACGCTTGATATGAGCAGCGGAAAAGATCTTGTTGTTACCATAAACGACGGGGAAAAAGTACCAGAAGTTGATATGGATATGAAAGCAGATATTGCTCATAAATTCTGGCTTGGCAAACTTAATCTTACGATGGCAATTACGAGAAGGCAGATGGTTGTACGTGGGCCTGTGCCAAAGATTCTTGCTTTTCTTCCCGCTCTGAAACCAACATATCAGATGTATAAAGATTATCTGAAAGAAACAGGCCATGAGGACCTTGTAGAATAAGAGAATGAAAGGATATAAAGGTAAAATTGTATCTGTTAATTTAACAGATGGAGAGGTACATAATGTACCTCTCTCAGAAGAACTTGCTAAGGAATATATTGGCGGTTCTGGCATCGCAGCGAAGATTTTTATTGACCATTACAAGCCAGATTTAACTCCGTTTTCTCCTGACAATCCTTTAATATTTATGACCGGCCCTCTTGCTGGCACAAAAGTACCTTCTACTTCACGATTTACCGTATCTGCACTTTCTCCGCTTACTGGCATCTGGGGGGAGTCAAACAGCGGCGGTTATTTTGCAGCAAAGCTAAAATTTGCAGGTTATGACGGCATTGTTGTGACAGGGAAAAGCGATATCCCCGTATATTTATACATTACGCCTGATAAGATTGAGATAAGAGACGCATCAAATTACTGGGGTATGGATACATATAAAACGGAAGATGCGTTAAAGGAAAATCTTGGAAAAAATGGAGAAATACTTGCCATAGGGCCTGCTGGAGAAAATCTTGTATTGTATGCATCTATCGTGAACAGGAAGGGGCATCTTTCAGGAAGAGCGGGGATGGGTGCTGTAATGGGAAGTAAAAATTTAAAAGCGATTGTTGTAGAAGGCGAAGAACCCGTTGAAGTAGCTGACCCAGAGAGACTTGATGGAATACTTAAGGAAATATTGCCATATTATCGGGAAAGTATCACCGTTCTCTCTTTAAGGGAATCAGGTACAAACTCTTCATTTGATCTTGGTATTCAGATGGGTGATGTGCCCATAAAAAACTGGGGACTTGGAGAATGGGATAAGGCAGAACATTTGGGACCATCTCCTTACAAGGAAACAATCCAGAGAGGGATAGATACTTGCTATAATTGTCCTGTTGCCTGCAAGCGTATCGTAGAAGTTAACGATGGACCTTACAGTATTGAAAAAGGACCTGGTCCTGAATATGAGACAGTTTGTGCATTTGGCACAATGCTTCTTATTGATGATTTAAAATTTATTTCGAAAGTTAATGATTTTGCCAACAAAATGGGATTTGACACAATTACTGCAGGAAGTACTATTGCTTTCCTTATGGATCTTTATGATCATGGTTTTATTACGAAAGATGATGTTGATGGAGTAAACCTTGAATGGGGCAATAAAGAAGCTGTGCTTGAGCTTGTAAAGAAAATCCCTACAAAGGAAGGTATGGGAGCACTTCTTGCCGAAGGAAGTAAAAAAATTGCAGAAAAACTTGGAAAAGGCAAAGAATTTCTTACTACAGTGAAAGGACTTGAAGTACCCATGCATGACCCCAGAGGGAATTTTGGACTTGCAATAGGATATGCAACTTCAGTAAGGGGCGGATGCCATGTATCTTCTCTTGTGTATCCTGCAACTGCTGGATTTGCATATTTTCCGGAAATTCCTGAACTTGCAGACTTTGGTGACCCTTTAAGTAATGAGAGCAAGGCAGCCCTTGCAGCGAAGGCGAATGATTTTGGGATGTTCTTCCACAATTCTGCTATTTGGTGCATTCTTGGTGGTAGCGTGCTTAACGCTACAGAGATAGTAAACATTTTTAATGTTGTTACTGGTTTTGACTTTACAATAGAGGATATTTTAGAGAAAGGCGAAAAGATTTGGTTTTTAAAGAGAGGTATTTCTCATCTGTTCGGGATGCGTGCAAAAGACGATAAACTACCAGCAAAAATTGTTACTCCGCTTAAAGAAGGCCCCACAGCAGGTTTTGCCCCCAATGCAGACGAACAACTCGAAGAGTTTTACAAGCTTCGTTCTGTTGATTCTGAAACAGGGCTTCCCAAAAAAGAAAAATTGCTTTCATTAAACTTAACGAAATTGAGCGATTTATTGTATAATAAAAATACTTAATGTTAGATGAGGAGGCAGTGTATTGAAAGCTGATGTAACAGTAATTGGAGGAGGCCCTGGAGGACTTGTTTCTGCTCTTTTTGCAAAAAGAAACGGTGCAAAAAAAGTGTTGATACTTGAGAGAGAAGATGAGCTGGGCGGAATATTAAAACAATGTATTCATAATGGTTTTGGCCTGGAACTATTTAAAAAAGATCTTACAGGCCCGGAGTATGCAGAACGGTTAATAGATGATATCAATAAAGAGGGTGTTGATTATATGCTTGACACTATGGCAATTCATCTTTCAAATGACCGTACAATTACTGCTGTAAATTCCAAGTATGGGGTGTTTAACATAGAATCAAAAAGTATTGTTCTTGCAATGGGATGCCGCGAGCGCGCCAGAGGTAATATTGTCATTCCCGGTACTCGTCCCGCAGGCATATATACTGCTGGCGTGGCGCAGCGATTTATTAATATTGATGGATATTTGCCCGGGAAGGAAGTAGTTATTCTTGGATCCGGGGATATAGGGCTTATTATGGCAAGGCGGCTTACACTCGAGGGAGCAAAAGTAAAAGGTGTGTATGAGATTATGAATCACCCCGGCGGCCTTAAAAGAAATATTGTACAATGCTTAAACGATTTCGATATTCCGCTTTATCTTTCGCATACTGTAATAGAGATAGAAGGAAAGGACAGGGTTACCGGCGTTGTTGTTGCAAAGGTAGACGGCAAGATGCAGCCGATAGAGGGAACAGAAGAATTTATTAAATGCGACACACTTCTTTTATCAGTGGGGCTTATCCCTGAAAATGAGCTTTCAAAAGAAGCCAGTATTAAAATTTCTTCTAACACAAAGGGGCCCGTCACAACGGAAATAATGGAAACATCAGTTCCAGGCATTTTTTCTTCCGGCAAT
Source organism: Caldisericota bacterium (assembly GCA_030621215.1). Classification (GTDB taxonomy): domain Bacteria; phylum Caldisericota; class Caldisericia; order Caldisericales; family Caldisericaceae; genus UBA646. The sequence continues at coordinate 19,823 of JAUXIC010000004.1, read as the reverse complement.
GTATCTGTTGTGTTTGACCTTGTCGATTACGTTGCTGAAACAGGGGTAATTGCAGGCAAAAATGCTGCAGAGTTTGCAAAAGAAAACAAGGAAAACAAAAAATTTATTAATATATTTCCTGGCAAAAATGTGGGAATACTTTTTCCTCAAAGGTATTCATACAGAGACGACCTTATTATATTTCTCCGTGCTGGCAAATGGGTAGAGAAACCTGTCAATATCGAGGTAAAACCGCTGAACATAAGGATGAAGAGATTATATGCCCGGCCAAATGAGATGATAAGGATTAAGGTACTTAAGGATAAACTTTTATCCGTAAAAGGCGACATTACCGTTTCCATAAAAGAGGTGGAGGAATGATAAAGCACTTTACATGTGTCATATGTCCTTTAGGTTGTGAGATTGATGTCGAAGAAGAAAATGGCGGAATAATTGCACTGGATGGAAGCAGATGCGCGCGAGGTAAAGAGTTTGTTATTCAGGAACTGAAAGAACCCCTGCGCGTGCTTACAACAACTGTAAGAATAAAAGGAGCAGAATTTAACATGCTTCCCGTGCGCACCGACAAACCTATTCCCAAGAGGCTCATTCCTAAAATAATGGAAGATATTGCAAAAATTGAAGTTAATGCACCTGTAAAGATGTATGATACAATCATTGAAAATATTGTAGGGACGGGGATAAACCTTATTGCAACCCGCAGTATGTAATATCTAACTGTATTCTTTTGCTTTTTCTTTACCCTCCAACACTCTTCTTACGCCTCGCGCGATTGCTTCCATTTCATGCTCACCTGGATAGACAAACAGAGGAGCAATAAAGGTTACATATTCTTTTATACCTTTTGTAAGATTTTCTGAATGAGCCAGGCCGCCCGTTAGAACAATTGCATCTACTTCTCCCTTCATTGCTGCGGCGTTTTTTCCTATTTCTTTTGCAATCTGGTAGACCATGGCATCAAATACCAGTTTTGCGTATTTGTCGCCATCTGCAATCATCTTTTCCACTTTTATTAATGAATTTGTCCCAAGGTGAGAAACGAGCCCGCCTTTCCCTGCAAGGAATTTTTTGATTTCTTCTTTTGTATATTTTCCTGAGAAGCACATATCAACAACAGCAATGTTCGGAAGGTCTCCTGCACGCTCTGGCGAAAATGGCCCGTCGCCGTTTAAAGCATCGTTTACATCGATTATTCTCCCCTTTTTGTGTGAAGCAACGGATATACCGCCGCCTAAGTGTGCTATAATAAAATTGCCTTCGTCATATGTGATACCCAATTTCTTTGCTGTTTCTCTTGCCGCTGCTTTCTGATTTAATGGATGATCCTTTGCTTTTCTTTCAATGTCCTTAAGTCCGGTAACTTTCGCAACAGGCTGCATTTCGTCTACAATAACGGGGTCAACGGTAAATGCAGGGATTCCTGCTTCATTTGCGAGGGTATATGCAAGCGGGGCTCCAAGGTTTGATGCATGTTCACCGTATTGCAAGCCCATAAGGTCTTCAATCATTTTTTCATTGACCCTGTATGTGCCGGATTCAAGGGGGTGAGTATTTCCTCCTCTTCCACCAATTGCATCAAAATCATTTAAGCTGAATCCAGCTTTTTTGAGTGCATTTAAAACAATTTGTTTTCTGAATTCAAACTGGTCTGGTATACGAGGAAATTTGGCAATTTCTTCTTTTTGGTGATCGAGTTTTTCTTTATAAACTTCTTTTTTATCCTCAAAAATACTTATTTTTGTGGATGTAGAGCCCGGATTTATGACAAGAATTTTCATCTATTCCCTCCAGCCATTGCTGAAGCAACGATTAGCGAATAGAATTTTATTTCTGTAGTATCTCCCCTGGACGGCAGAATGCAGGGTGCTGTTGTTCCAAGCAGAACAGCAGCCGTTTTTGCATTAAGGAGCTTTGTAGCACATTTATAGAAGACATTTCCTGTTTCTATATTTGGGAATATGAGGATGTCTGCGTCTCCTGCAACTTTAGAATCTACCTTTTTTATTTCAGCTGCTTCTTTCGATACGGCAAGATCCATTGCCAATGGTCCGTCAATGGTGCAGTTTTTAATCTGCCCGCGTCTGTTCATCTGTGTGATAATTGCAGCATCTATAGTGGATTCCATTTTTGGATTTACTGTTTCTACTGCGGAAAGTATAGCAACTTTCGGGTTTTTTATTCCGATTTTTATTGCAACATCCACGCAGTATTTGATCTGTTGAATCTTCATCTCTAAAGTTGGTTTAATAAGAACTCCAGGATCAGACACAATAAGAAGTTTGTGGTAAGTGGAAACTTCAATGAAGGCTGCATTGGAAAGCAATCCCCCCTCTGGTAAAAGCCCGTATTCCTTATTTAATATTCCCTTAAGATATTTTGAAGAACTTACAATTCCCTTCATTAAAATATTTGCTCTTTCTTCTCTCACAGCTTTAACAGCAAGTTTTATTGCTTTGTCATCGTCTTCTACATTAACAATTTCCATAAGAGATGTATCAATATTATTCTTTTGTGCTATTTCTTCCACTTTGGTTTTTCTTGCAAAGTTTATTACATTAAATAGTCCTTCTTTTATACCTCTTTCGGCTGCTTGCAAGCTGTGGGCGTCTTCCCCGAGTGCTATTGCTACCCTTTTTTTAGGTTTTCCTTCTAATATTTTTACTATGTCATCCATTTTTTTTATTTCCATTTTGTGCCTCTCTTTCCCGGTAAATTGTAATAAGAAATGCTATTTTTTCCAAGCATTATCAGTGCATTGTGGAAATAGCTATATTTTAAAAAATTTTGTATAGGTGTTGACTTTATTATGCCTTTTGATAATCTTGGAGTGGAATTTGATTTAAAAAAGAATAGAAAAGGAGATGAAAAATGGGCAGCATTTTAATCAAAACTGAAATTCCAGGTCCAAAGAGCAGAATTATTGAAGAGAAAAGAGCAAAATATGTTGCTTCTCCGATGGGTTCTCTGGCGCCATTTTATGCGAATGGGGGTCACGGGGCTGTTGTAGAGGATGTAGACGGCAATAAATTTATCGATTTTACTGGTGGATGGGGATGTCTTGTTGTTGGCCATACACCTGAAAAAGTTGTAAGTGCTGTTAAAGAACAGGCGGAAAAATATCTTCACACTGATTTCACAGCAGTACCGTATGAATCGTTTGCAACTCTTGCAAAAATGATTGCAGAGCGAGCCCCGGGAGATTTTGAAAAGCAGGTCGGATTCTTTAATAGTGGCGCAGAAGCTGTTGAAAATGCAGTAAAGATTGCCAAAGGCGTAACAAAGAGAAAAGGAATTGTTGTGTTTGATTATGCTTTCCATGGCAGAACTCTTCTAACAATGACAATGACGCACAAGGCAATGCCATACAAGTACATTTATGGGCCCTTTGCGTCAGAGGTTTACAGGTTACCTTTTCCAAACCCACATTTGAATAAACTTAAAAGCAGTGATTTTGAGCAAATTCTGAAAGAACATGTATATCCAGAAAATATTGCAGCAGTGGTCATTGAGCCGATTCAGGGAGAGGGTGGTTTCAATATTCCGCCCGAAGGGTTCTTAGAAGAAATACGGCGGGTAACTGAAAAGTATGGCATTATGCTTATTGCAGACGAAGTGCAGACTGGATATGGAAGATCAGGAAAGTTTTTTGCTATAGAGAATTGGAATGTTGTTCCGGACCTCATTTCTTTAGGCAAATCTATCGCAGCAGGACTCCCACTCTCTGCAGTTGTGGGAAATAAAAAGTATTTTGACAGTTTGCCGGGGAGCTCTATTGGAAGCACATTCGGCGGAAATCCACTATCTTGCAGGGCAGGGATTGAGGTGATAAATATTATTGAGGAGGAGCATTTGCTGGAGAGGGCATTATACCTTGGAGATATCATTAAAAAGAGATTTAATGAAATAAAGGAAAAATATCCATCAATAGGTGAAACAAGAGGTATTGGCGCACTCAGGGCAATAGAGTTTATTAAAGACAGAGATACGTGGGAGCCAGATAATGACACTGCAAAGGCGGTTATCCAGGAAGCGATGAAAAATGGATTAATTCTTGCAGGAGCAGGGATTCGTGGCAACGTTATTCGCTTCCTTATTCCTCTTGTGATTACTGACGAGCAGTTAAACGAAGGATTGGATGTACTTGATAGAGCAATTGAAACAGTAACAAAGTAAAAAATGTAGATAAAGTGCAGTGCAGAGCCCGGCTTTTATAGCGGGCTCTATTTTTTTAAAAAGGTTATAGAGATTTTTCTTGACAAACGAATTTTTTTTATTAAAATGTTTATCAAATGGAAAAAATAAGGGTAAGCAGGTTTAAGAATTTTTTTAACTGGATGTGGTGGTGCCTCGAAAACATACAATCTTCCGGGGTTTATTTGGATACTGCTTAGCCCGCACACGACATAACTATAATTTGTTTAAAAGGCCTCGGAAACGAGGCTTTTTTGTTTTAAAAATTTAGATAAGGAGGAAAGAAATGAAGAAAGTGTTATTAAATGAAAATGAACTACCAAAAAGGTGGTACAATGCATTGCCTGACCTTCCCGAGCTTCTGCCAGCCCCTCTCAATCCCGAAACTAAGCAGCCAGTAAAGCCAGAACAGCTTGAGCAGATTTTTTCAAGAGAATGCGTGAATCAGGAAATGTCTGATAAGCGTTTTATTGACATTCCAGAAGAGTTGTTGGAAGCTTATGCAATGTGGCGCCCAACTCCTCTTGTACGCGCTGAAAATTTTGAAAAGGCAATCGGTGCAAGGGCAAAGATATTTTACAAAAATGAGTCTGTTTCGCCTCCAGGATCCCATAAACCAAATACTGCGCTTGCGCAGGCATACTATAATAAGAGAGAGGGTATAAAAAAGCTTGTTACTGAAACAGGTGCGGGGCAATGGGGGTCTGCACTTTCATTTGCCGGAGCCCAGTTTGGTATGGAAGTTAAAGTTTATATGGTGAAGGTAAGCTATGAGCAGAAGCCGTACAGGAAGTTTCTTATGGAAGCATGGGGCGGGAAGTGTTACCCATCCCCGACGGATATGACACAGATTGGGAGAAAGATACGAGAAGAGTTTCCCGGTACTTCTGGCAGTCTGGGTATCGCAATATCCGAGGCGGTGGAGGATGCAGCAACTCATAGCGATACGAAGTATGCAATAGGGAGCGTGGCCAACCATGCATTGCTTCACCAGACTATTATAGGGCTTGAAACAGAAAAGCAGCTTAACAAAGAAGATGTAAAGCCCACGATTTTGATAGGATGCGTTGGGGGTGGGAGTAACTTTGGGGGATTTATGTTGCCATTTCTTCCAAGGAAACTTAATGGAGAAAATATTCGTTTTATTGCAGTTGAGCCAAAGGCCTGTCCTACATTTACGAAAGGAAAATATCGTTATGATTATGGTGATACTGGCAAGGTTACCCCTCTTTTTAAAATGTTCACGCTTGGCAGCTCATTTGTTCCTCCTGCTATTCATGCCGGAGGGCTGAGGTACCATGGCGATTCCCCCATTCTCAGTTTGCTTTTAAAGCATAATATGATAGAAGCTCAGTCATATTATCAGAAGGAGGTCTTTAAGGCAGGTATTCTTTTCGCAAGAACGGAAGGGATTCTTCCAGCGCCTGAGACGAACCATGCGATAAAAGCGGTGGTTGAAGAAGCAAAAAAGGCGACAGAAGAGGATATAATTGTATTTAACTTCTCCGGTCACGGACATTTTGACCTTGCAGCATACGATGCATATTTTAATGGAGAGATGCGTGATTACGAATATCCCGAAGAGGAGATCGAAAGAGCAATAAAAAATCTTCCGGAGATTTAAAATTAGCGGGCATGTGGAATAATACCGCATGCCCCTTTTTCGAATGGAGGTAACACATGGTCATAATAAAACCTTTTAAACCGCTTAGACCTGTAAGTCGATTTGCTGGCGCTGTGGTAGCACCGCCTTACGATTCAGTTTCTTTGAAAGGCGCAAAGCAAATTTTGAGGAACAATCCATTATCTTTTTTAAAAGTTCTTAAACCAGAGGTTAATGTGCCTTTTTATAATACCTCAAAAAGTGCCATGTTTCGCGAAGCAAAGCACGCTTTGGATGAATTCTTGGAGGGGAGGATTTTTGTGCAGGAAAAAACTCCCCATTTTTATATTTATACTGAAAGTATCGGCGAACATGTGCAAAGCGGGATTGTGGGTCTCTTTTCTTGCGATGATTATGAGAAAGGGATTATAAAAGGAACAGAGAAAACTAAGTACAAAGAACTTAATGACAGAATAAGATGGATTGAATACATGAACATTCAGGCGGGCCCTTCCTTTTTAATGTACAGAGAAAAGGAGTCGATAAGAGAGGTTGTGGACAGAATAAAGAAAGAATCTCCGGAATACGATTTTATTACTGAGGACGGGGTAAGGCACACTGTTCATTCAGTTTCAAAAAAAACTGTTATAGAAGAGATACAGTCTTTATTTTTAGATGTCCCCGTTCTTTATGTGGCAGACGGAAATCACAGAGTGCTTGCTACTTGCAGTGTATTTAAGAAATATGGGATATTACTGTCCGGTTTTTTTCTTGGGGCTGCTGTGCCGCATAACAATGTATACGTTATGGAATATAACAGGGCCATAAAGGATCTCAACGGATTGTCGGAAGACGGATTTTTACATAAAATAAATCAGTATTTCTATGTGAAAAAAATTGGCAAAACTGCATTTAAACCTGACAGAAAACATCTTTTTGGTATGTTTCTTGGAGGAAATTGGTATATGCTTACAATAAAAAACGAATATGTTGTTAATCTGAATCCTCTGGAATCATTAGATGTGTCTTTGCTCAGCAAATATGTTTTTCGATCTATTCTTGGCATACTGGATGAGAGAGATAACGGGCGGATTGATTTTGCAAGTGGAAAGGAAGGAACAGAAGCATTAGAAGAAAAAGTACAAAAGAATGGTTGGGCCGTTTCATTTTCACTTTTCCCAATAACTGTATCTGAAATTACTGCAGTTGCTGATAATGGTTTTATTATGCCTCCAAAATCTACCTGGTTTGAACCAAAATTTAGGTCTGGGCTTTTTCTTGACTCATTGGGCGAAATAAAAGAGAGAACTAAAAAAGATATCGAACCCCCAAAGGAAGATTATACAATCTGGCTGTAAGTTTACATGAGAATACTTTTTTTGTTCCACATGGAACATTTAAGGCTGTAACACTTCCTCCCTGTTTCCATTGGCTGAGATGATTATATTGTAATCCGGGTAAAATTGTTTTACTGTTTGTTCTATCTCGGCGTGTATAGCTTGTACTTTGCACGAGCCACCAGTTATACTGAGAAATTCTTCTCCAAAATCCACAACTACGCTTTCACCTTCCGTTTTTACGTAATTTATGTTTATGTTTTGTGGGATTAGCGGGTCCAGGTATCCTAATTCCTTTTCTTTTTCAGTTGGCCCGTTGGTCAGGAATTGCAGTGCGTCAATAGCTGGGGTTTCACTTCCCCTTTTTATTCTTCTCTCAACCGGGTATACTTTTTTGCAATCCAGCATTTCGGGGTTTTTTACACTGTTTGGAAGATAGATATTTGCTAATTGATATTCTATTTTGTAGGAAAGGGTTTTTTCTTCTTTTTCTGTAATTGTGCCGTCTTTTGCCGAGATAAGAAAACATTTTAATGTAATCTGATCTGATTGGGGGAAGAGAGACAGAACTATATCTTTTTTGAATGTGCCGTATTCGGATGGCTCTTTAGCATCTGTAGTTGTAAAACCAGCGAAACAAATGTTCCCTTCATTGTCAGTCACTTCTATATTGACAGTTCCTTCAAATGTTATTGCTTTTCCTTCGACATACACAGTGCCGTTTTCATTAACTGATGCATTATTTAGTATGAGGTTTTTCTGTTCAGTTTTGCAACCCTGGAGCGTTAAAAATAAAACAAACACACTAAAGATTAATGCAACAATTTTTTTCATTTATTACATCCTCCATTAAAATTCTACTGCTTTCTATTTTTCTGTCAATCTGTTAAAATTATGTGTATGAAAAGGAAAGCAATTCGTTGTATTATTTTTGATTTGGATGGAACACTCTTTGATGCGCCATATGATTGGGTGAAGATAAAACAGACCCTCGGAGTGCCTGAGGGGGAGGGGATTCTTTCCTACATAGAAAAGTTGCCTGAAAAGGCAAAAGAAAAAAAGATGCATATGCTAAAAACAATTGAAGAGGAAACAACCAGAAAAGGCAAGCTAAAAGACGGGGTACAAGAGCTGCTTAATGAGCTTAAAAGAAGGGGAATAAAAAGAGTTCTTCTGACAAATAATCTTTTACGGAATGTTCGTTACATTATAAGAAAGTACGGAATAGAGTTTGACATGGTAATTACCCGTGAAATGGGGATGACAAAGCCTGGGAATGCTGCAATCCTTTATATTTTAAAAGAGTTCGGCTTAAATGAAAATGAAGTTATTTTTGTAGGCGATAGCAGTTATGATGTAGAGTCAGCAAACCTGTCAGAAATTTCTATGATTATTGTAGGAGAAGTGCCACTCAAAGGAAATTTTACACGTGTGAAAGACATAACGCATCTCTCTAAGCTACTTTTTAATGAGATTGATTAATTGCTACGAATTATCCTTCTAATTTTTCCAGAAGTTCTTCAATCAACTTCTTTAATTGGGTCAGGTCTTTTTTAATTTTTGTTTTTTCCTTTTTATCCCACTTGTTTAGTTTTTTCTTTGATAGACTTTCTATTTTTTTGAAAACGATGTATAAAGGGTCTCTTTTGCTTTTTTTCTCGATTCCGGTTATTATATTTTTTGTTTCTTCAGAGCTGAGCTTTTCTTTTTCTATGAGTTGTGCTACCCTTCTCATTGTTTGAAAATCTTCTAATTTCAGTAGATGTTCAATGTGACGTGATGTAATAGGCGAGTTTGGACTGTCTACCTTTCTTTGAAGATCTTCCGGGAGTTCAAGAAGTGAAAGCCATCTTACAAATGTAATCGGGTTTTTTCCTGTCATTTTGCAGAGTGCGCTCACTGTGTGCGCAAATTTTTTTGGCGTATTTCTTTTCATCCTGTAATTTATTAGCAATGTTTTTATTTTCTTTCCTTCTGCAAACGGGGAAAGATATTCATTAATAACTTTTGCCCGTTCAATAGGAGTGATGTCTTCGCGTTGAAGATTTTCTATAATCTGAATTTCTCGTATTTCTCTTTTGTCTGAAGGCTTTAACTCTATGACGGGAACTGTTTTCTTCCCCGCTAAAATAGATGCCTTCCATCGTCTTTCTCCGGAAATGATAGTGTACTGGCCATTGTTTTTATATACAAGTATCGGCTCGAGTACCCCTTTTTCTTTTATACTGCTAGCAAGTTCTTTCAGGGAATCTTTATTAAAAAGTTTTCTTGGTTGTTCAGCGTCAGGTTTTATTTTACTTGTTTCGATATCCATCACTCTTGAGAGGATTTTTTCATTCGAAAGCTCTTCTATGTAGTTGCTTGTGTAGCGGACTTGAAAATTATTTGGCAATCCTCTTTTATTCTTTGGCACGGCTAATTACCTCCTTTACTATTTTTTTGTATGATTCTGCTCCTGTTGATGACGGGGCAAACGAAAAAATATCCTCTTTGTAGGCGGGGCTTTCTTCAAGCCGAACATTGCGGTGAATGATTTCATTGAAAAGAAGTGTGCCAAATATGTTTTTTATCTGCTCCAGGGATTCTTTGGCAAGAAGAGTTCTTGGATCGTACATGGTGATTAGCACACCCAATAATTTGAGTTTTTCGTTGAATGTTTCTTTTACGCTTTTGAATGTGTCCATGAAATCCTGCACACCTTCTATGGACCATGGAGATGGCGTAATTGGGATCAATACATTGTCTGATGCAATTAATGCATTTACTGTAAGAAGTCCCAATGAAGGAGGGGTATCAATGATGATAAAATTAAAATTCTTTTCAAACTTGTTTAGACTCTTTTTTAGTTTTAGTGGTGCATCAATTTCTGCCGTAAGACTTCTTTCTACTTTGGCGAGGTGAATAGATGAAGGGATGGAAAATAAATTAGGCACTTTTGTCTCCCTTATAAGCGCCTCTCCTTCAATGTCGCTTTTTAAAAAGAGGGAGAAGATGGAATTTTGTGTGTCTTCTGAAGAAAAAAATGCAGAGGTGCTGTTACACTGTGGATCGCAATCCAAAAGAAGTGTTTTAAATCCTTCTCTTGCAAGTCCTGAACTAAGGTTAATTGAGGTTGTTGTTTTACCAACGCCGCCTTTTTGATTTGCTATTGTAATAATCATTTTATCTCCTTTATTTCGGCATTAAATTTGCCGTTTTCTATGTTGATTATAGCATAACTTTTGTTAAATCCGTTTTTTGGCAATGCAATAGAACCCGGGTTTAAGTGTATTCCCCAGGCAAAGCTTTCTATAAGAGGAATATGTGTATGCCCTGTGACGAGTATGTTAATTTTATTGTTCTTGCCAAATTGATTAAAATTGCTGTTTGGTATTTTATGTCCATGCGTTACAGCGATATGTACTTTTTCTATTGATACAAAGGAAATATCCTGCAATATGGGGTATTTAATAAGCATCTGATCTACTTCTGCGTCGCAGTTTCCTCTTGCAAAAATAATTCTTTTTGGGAACTTATTAATTAGTTCTGCAACTTTCTCCGGGTTGTAGTTTTTAGGGATACGGTTTTGTGGCCCTTGATATAATATATCCCCTGCGCATATTAAAAGATCTGTGACGCCTTCAAGTATCTCTAGCACATTTTTTGTATCTTTTAAAGAACCGTGCAGGTCTGAAATTACTCCTATTTTATTTAGCATGATTTATTTTAATCTATTTTTATAATTTTAGCAATATATAAAATAAGTGGAAGGTGTGTAAATAAATGAATGAAAGGTTTTTAAAGTTAAGATAAAGTTTTTTCGATGAACTTTTTTAATTTTTCTCTTGTTTCGTCGGAGATGAAATGCTCTATGAGACATGCTTCTCTAAAAGCTTTATCTTGTGAAATGCCAAGAACTTCTTTCAGGAATTTGTAAAGAATCTGGTGTTTGTTCCATATTTCTTTCCCAATTTTTTCTCCCTTTTTAGTTAATGTAACATCGCTGTATGGCGAATGCTTGGCATAACCATTTTTGATTAATTTATTAATGGCTTCAGTTGCTGAAGGGAGTTTTACTGAGACAAGTTGTGCTATATCCTTCATTCTTACATCTTTTTCTTTTAGGGAAAGTATATAAATTGCTTTTAAATAATCTTCTATGCTTTTGGTGGGTTTCATGGCATAAATATCCTCAAAACCTGGTTTAAAATGCCGCCGAGAACAATTGCACCAAGAAACTCGCCAATTGCTACCACTGTTGCCCTTTTCCATCCGAATTCTCTTTTAAAGACAGCAATTGTTGCAACACAGGGGATATAAATCATTGTGACGAAACCAAATATGAATATTTGTCTCGGGGTAAGTATTTCTGCAAAATTTGCCGTGTGGTATAGAGTGGATAACATGATGAGTGTGAGTTCTTTTCGCAAAATACCAAACAGAAATGTAATTCCGGCAAGCGGTGGAAGACCTAACCAGTTTGTCATAACGGGCTTAAAAAAGTTTGCAATGGGAACAATCCAGTTTAGTTCAGTAAGTACTTCCATTACTATATTTGCCGCTATGATGATGGGAAATGCGAAGTAAACAAAATCTTTTAATCTTACCCAGGTTTGCCTCAGGATAATTTTTGGGACTGGTTTTTTGTAAAGAGGCATTTCCATAACCAATCCTGTTGGAGAACCTTTTATGTATCTGTTTAATAATCTTCCCAGAATGTACATTAATATAAAAGTTAAAGCGTATATTATTATTGCGTAAACAGGGCCTAAAAATGCGGCAACAAGTCCCAATAAGATGACAGTTCTTGCAGAACAGGGCACAAGTGTGGCAAGGATCGCGGCAATAAATCTATCTCTGTCTCTTTCCATAATGCGTGTTCCAAGTACTGCCGGTACAGTACATCCAAACCCTTCGATAAGCGGTATAAATGCTTTTCCATGCAGCCCTAATTTATGCATTATATTGTCTGTGAGAAATGCAATGCGTGCTAGATAGCCGCTATCTTCAAGGAGTGCAAGAATTAAGTAAAAAGGCGCAATATATGGCAGTACAATGGCTACCCCAGCAATAATTCCTATCATAAGGCCATTCCAGAGTAATCTGTTTACAAGAGGAGGGAGTGGCAGTTGTATGAAGATTGGTTTGAGTAATTCAAAAGAGGCACTGAGCAACTCTGAAAAATAACTTCCAAATTTAAATACCCCGTAGAAGATTAAGAGTACGAGTCCGAGCAGCAAAATGTATCCCGTTATTTTATTCAGAGCAATTTTATCTATACTGTCCCCGATATTTATTTTTGTCTTGCCTTTTTTCTTTGTTACTTGTTCTGCGATGCGTGATGCTATTGTATACCGCTCGGAAATAATTACTGTTTCTGGTGACTCGCCGTGTATTTTGGTGAGTTCTTTTTTAAGTTTTTCTGCAAGTGCAATAATATCAGGATTTTTTACCATCGTTTTTATTGAGGTGTCATTTTCAAGCAGTTTTATTGCTATAAAGCGTGGAGGGTAAAAGGTATCTATTTCCTTTTCTATTGTTGAGGTAAGGATGTTGATTTTTTCCTCTACTTCCCTTCCATATAAAATGGGTTTTACCTTCTTCGTATTTTTGATGACTTCTTTTGATTTTTCAAAAAGTTCTTTCAGTCCCTTGTTGCGTACTGCAATAGTTGGAACTACTGGTACGCCAAGCAGGCTGGAAAGCATTTCAAAGTCAATGCTTAACCCTTTGTTTTCCATAATGTCATACTGGTTTAATGCAACAATAAGCGGGGATTCCAGTTCAACAAGCTGGAGGGTAAAAAATAAATTCCTTTCAAGGCTTGAGGCATCCACTACATTTATTACGGCATCTGGCTTTTCTTTTGCAATAAATTCACGAGAAACAATTTCTTCTTCAGAATATGTTGAGAGAGAATAGATACCCGGAAGATCAATAACGTGGATTTTTGTTCCCTCCTGTTCGATATGGCCTTCAGCTTTTTCCACTGTTTTGCCGGGCCAGTTTCCTATGATTTGGTTGCCCCCGGTTAATTGGTTAAATATTACACTTTTTCCTACATTTGCATTACCTGCAAGTGCAATTGTGTATAACTTCTTATTCATATTTTTTCTACATATATACGTGAAGCAATATTTCTTCCAATTGCAAGGCGTGTGCCCATAACAGATATTTCTACAGGCCCTGTAGGCATATTCCTTATTACCTCTATTATACTGCCGGGGATAAGACCCATTTCCTGAAGTCTTCTTGCAAGCCCCATTCCCATTCCGTGTTTTCTTTTATGCCAGGGTCCTACCCCATGATTTTTAAATCGTTCATGATCTGTCGAAAAACCTATTACTTTAGCTTTGTCTCCAGGATTTAGATGTATTAAAGTCACCTTTTTGCCCATATTTTTTTCTCCTATTTATTAGGTTAACCTAACTTTTGAAGTATACTATGGTTTATTTGGCTGTCAAGAGGAAAAATCATTTTTTTAGAGATTAAGAAAACCTTTTTCTTTTAATGCATTTTTAATTTTTTCTAACGTTTCTTTTGAATCTGCTTCTACTGTGTGGAGGGGTATTCCGTTAGACAGAGTAAGAAGTGGTTTTGCATGGGCAGTTTCCATTTTAGCAAGGAAACGCCTGATATCTCCAATTGTTTCTATATTTAGATTATCCTTTATCTCTCTGTAAAGGGGGTGCTTTGCTATAACGTCTAAAATTCTTCCTCTGTTTTGTGCAATTATTTGCAGTTCTTTCTCTATTGATTTTTTGTATGTTTTACAGCAAAGACAGCCTTAATTCCTCTCTCTTTTTGCATTGCATATCCTTTTGGAGTTGCGTTTATTTTATATCTTGCAGCACGCAGCGGGGCAATATCTTTTATAATTATTTGTCTTGTAACTTCCATTATTCTGGCGATCTCTGCGCCGGACATAACAGGTACTTTATTTTGAAGCAGGTTTAATATTGCCTTCCTTCTTTCCTTATTATTTATTTTCCCGTACTTCCTTTTTGAATTGTTGTTTAGATCTATCCGTTCCCAGACTTACCAGTATAAATGTCAAAGTTGATATAATAGCACACCATACACCGGGCCACATGCCGAGAGGAAAATATTTGGTAGAGTATAAAATCACGACAGTTGTTCCTCCGGCAAGGATGCTTGTGATAGCACCTATTTTTGTCGCTCTTTTCCAGAATATGCCAATATAAGCTGGTGCAGTTGCAAGAAGGCCTGCAGATGACATCACGGAAAGTTCAACTATCGCACCAAACCTTCCTACTGCAAATATGAATGCAAGGATAGCAATTGTTGGAACCATCAATACACCGAATGGCAGCTGTTTTTCTTTATTGGCCTTAGGAATCTTGGCAAAGATATCTACTGTACACATAGAGCTTAATGACAGGATAATGGAGTCAACTGTTGATACGGAAGCAGCGACAATGCTGATAAACACAATGAGGCCAAGAGTAGTTGGCACATGATTTAGAATCTCCATAGTAACTGTGTCTGTCTTTAAGATGTTTGGAAACATGCATTTTGCTGCAAGACCAAGGTTTACCACGATAAATGTATATATAAGGCCAAAAATAGAAAACCCCATTACCATATTTTTTAAACTCTTTTTATCCTTTGGCAAAAACATTCTCTGGGATACCTGCGGGTTTGTCAATGCGAAGAACATCCAGGGAATTGAAAGGCCGATGAATTTCTGGTATGACATATTTTTTGCAGAAAGCAGTTCGGGGTGGCTGTTTTGTAAGGTTCCAAAGAAATTTCCAAAACTCCCGAATCCAGACAGTACTACATAAAAAAGCAGTACTATGGACGCTATGATCATGATAACACCCTGCAATGCATCTGTCCATGCGACAGACCTCATGCCTCCCCAGAATGTATATGTAATGATTACGATTAGAGCAATTGTGATGCCGACAATATATGGTATTCCAGCTAAACCTTGAAGCAGATAACCTATCCCCGTAAATTGCACAGACATGTAAGGAACAAGCATAATCAAAGCAAAAACTGTGACGATAATTCCTAGTAAATTGCTTTTATATCTTTTGCTTAGCAGTTCCGTCGGTGTGATACAATTGTATTGTTTCCCCATAGCCCAAAATTTTGGTGCAAAGTAAGTAAGAAGAAGCACTGTGCTTATGAGATATGTCAATTCAAAACCCATTGCACTGACACCTACTGCGTATGCCATACCTACAAGTCCTACCATCATAAATGCGCTGTATGTTGTCGCACTGTATGTCATTGCAGCGACAAAACCGCCCAGTTTTCTATTTGCTATAAAATATTCTGCGATACCTTTTCCTCTTTTTTTCTTTGCATAATATGAAATCAGGCAGCCCATTGCGAACCAGACGGCAAAAACAAAAACCACAAACGAAGTTTTCATATTTGCCTGCCCATTGAAAAGATGCCATAAAGAATTGTGAGGATAGCGAGAATTATCCAGAAGAAATAAGCTCCTGTCATTTTAGGAGGTAAAAGAAACGGCACAGTAAAATCTAATGCAACTGCAATGAGATACACAGCCAAAAACTCTTTTCCTTTTGCGTTAATATTTTTCATTTCATTGCCATTTTGATATATATGTATTTACACATTCTATAATATTTTTGTAATTTCTGTCAAGAACGAGTAATGTTTTTTCTCTCACAATTAGCTTAGAAGTTACTGTTATCGGGCATCAAGCAAGAAAGCCATCAAAATTTACTGACATTTTTGTTCTGCGAAAAAGTGCTAACTGCTTATTAATCCAAATTAAAATATAAATAACTTAGTGCTATTTTTTACTTCTTAAAGTGAATACGGTTATCTCCGGAGGGCACAGGAAGCGGGCAGGAATCCCCGAGGTTCCAATTCCCCTGTTTATATAGAGTTTTCCCCATTTTGTTTCATACATACCTTTTACAAAATCTGTTTTGCTTGGCACCCAGAAAGGGTTTATAAATGGAATGTTTACCTGTCCTCCATGAGTATGGCCACAGATTATTAAATCAAAATTTTCTTGCCTCAAACGAAGGGTTATATCTGGTGCATGCGCTATAAGGATTGTGAAGTTATCTGTGTCTAATTCAAATATTGCTTTGTTAATATTATCATGCCCTGTGTAAGGATCACTGACCCCAACAATATTTATAGAATCCTTTCCCCTGGATAATACTCTGTTTTCATTCATTAAAACATCTATTCGATGATTTTTAAGAGAGCGAATCAGTGGTTCTGTATCACCTGCCCAGTAATCCCAGTTTCCAAGAGTTGCATATGTTTCATAGTCAAGTCTGTCAAGGAATTCATTCACGAATTTTAGATTCTCTTCTTTTTCATAAAAATCACCAGTTATAATTAATAAATCTGGCTTGATTATTTTTAGAAAAAACAGAACTTCCCTTTCTCTTATTCCAAATCTTTTTATATGAAGGTCAGAGATCTGGACAATTTTCATTTTATCAAAAGAAACAGGTATTTTTTCGGACTCAATGGTTTTTTTGTCTATAAAAATAATATTTGGCTCAACACAAAAGGTATAAAGTAAAATTATAACAAGAAACGCGATAATGTATTTTGCGAATCTTTTCATTTTACCTCCCTCAGAAGCATAATTACATTTCTCTTCCCTTTGCTAAAATTATACACTATTTTAGAAAAAATGCTCTGGATTTGTAAATAACTTTCTTGCTATTATAATTTAAAAAGAAGTAAATTTTAACAGCAAAGGAGAAAACAATATGGAGGAAGAAAAAGTACTGGGAGTTATTCCAAATGCAGGGTTAAAAAAGGGGTTATTTAAGTCTGAGAGCTGTAATCTTGTTGTAACAAACAACAGGGTTATCGTTGCAAAGTTTTCAAAGGATATCTATAAAAAAGAGGCTCGAGAACGTGCTGAAGAAACAAAACAGGAAGGCAGGGGGAGATTTAAGCAGTTTCTTTCATCTGCAAGCACTATGACAACGTTTTACAAGAGATACCTTGATATGTTGCCTGAGGATATTCTAAAAGAAACACCGGGAACTTTTGTAATTGAACCAAGCACAGTGGTCAAGACACAATTGAGAGAGGGAAGGCGTTATAGAGACGAGGACGGTTTTGAGCAACAAAATCCTCACAGTCTTTTGATTGTTATGCCAACTGCCAAACTTCAGTTTAATTTTTCCGGGGATATAAGAAACGCAAGAAGTCTCTTCTCAGAACTATTTGGCAAAGTTTAGAATAATAAGCATCAGGAACAATAAAGATTCTACTTCACACTGGTGCCTGGCACCAGTGTGAAGTAGAATAAACTTTTAAGAAGAATTAGTTAGGTTGCTTTTTTAGTTTCCAACAAACTTGTGGCCTTTTAATGTTATTGCCCTGACAATCCTTTTGTCATAATCTGTATCTCCCGGTACAAGGTTTGCTTTCAAAGAGATGTAATCTTCAAGAGGACCGCCAATGATTTTTTCTCCAAGAATTTCCTGAATCTGGAATATGCCTGATGAATTTGACATTTCAACAATCAATTCAATGGGTTTTTCCTCTCCTCTCAATATCAAAACTCTTTCAATGGATAAAGCAGAAACGACATGAATGCTGAGACTGCCCAGGTCATACGCCATCCTTCCCCTTCCCTTTGTCATATCCGTTCCATCTCCAATCCCAACAAGTGCTGCTTCAATCGTGTAATCCGGGACTTCTGCACTATGAGAGTATATAGCATTCAGGATAAATCCTCTTATTTCGGTTTTATGTTCAAGGTCATCGTAAATTTTGGGAAGAAGCCTGTCAAGTATGGGTATAGCAAGATAAGAGCTGTGCAGGGGGTGATCTTTTCTGTATATCTGATTTCCAATGTCATGAAGGAGCGCTGCTGACAATATTATCAAATGGTCGTCATCATTATCACCGCCCCCCTCTTGTACGAAATCGGGTATTATGTTCCTTTCAAGTAAAAGGTCCAGCATTTTAAGGGCGGATGCACATACAATTTTTGCATGTACTTCTCCGTGGTCATTGTATTTTAGCTTTTTAACAGTAATAAAATTAGAAAGATCCCAATCTGCCCTGACTTCTGGATCTGTGATAAGCATTTCAAACATTTTCAATGCTTTCGGATAATTTTTAATGGATTCTGTTATTGCATCGAGAGACTCTGTTTCAAGAAAGTCATAACTTTCAGGTATCTCAACTTCAATCCCGATGTTTTTAAGGTTCTTTGATTTGAATTCTTGGTTCATTTCTTTTCCCCTCCTTAGAATTTGATGTATATGTTCCAAACCCCCTAGGTTAGACATAATCTTAAAATCAGTATAGCAAAAAATGACGGAAAAGGGAAAAGAGTACAATTTTCTTGTACTGCAAATCTTTGAATAGTTATTTATAAGGCGCATCATTTTTATTTTGCCTGGAATGACTGTAATTAGAGTGTTTAAAACGGGAAGTACGTTAAAACGTATGCATTTATTGCCATTTCAAGGTACGGCTTTCAATTTATTCCAATGAAAGATTAAAAGTGGATTATGTGCACTGAATTTAAAATCATTGAAAATCAGAAATTTGTCTGTACGGGAGATATAAATTTTTACTCTTTAAATTTAAAGCGTTTCTCCTTGAATAATTTTACGCAGGCACCAACAACCTTTGTATCATAAAGAATACCTTTATTCTTTTCTATTTCTTTCAGTGCTTTATCGATGCCAAGCGCTGGCCTGTAAGGCCTGTGAGAACTCATTGCTTCTACTACGTTAGCTACTGCAAGTATTCTTGCTTCAAGCACAATTTCATTTTCTTTAAGTCCGTTAGGGTAGCCCGAGCCATCCATTTTTTCATGGTGCTGAAGCACAATTTCTTTGACAGGTCCGGGGAATTCTATATTTTTAAGCATTTCATAACTATTCAAAGGATGCTCTTTAATTAACGAAAATTCGATTGGAAGCAATTTAGTTGGTTTGGTTAATATTTCTGAAGGAATGTTAATTTTACCAATATCATGTAACAAGGCAGCAGTTTTTAGGGTTTCGATTCGCTTTTTTGAGAGTCTCATCTCTTTTGCAATTATTTCAGAAAGCTGAGCTACGTGTTGTTGATGTCCTGCAGTGTATGGGTCTTTCATTTCAACAATGTTAGCGAGAGTGAAAATCGTGCCTTGCATAGTTTTTTGGAGTTTCTTATAACTTTCTTTTACATTTTTCTCTGCTTTTTCTCTTTGTTTAACCTCTTTGCGTGCATCTTCAAGTAAACGAGCTTTTTCAATTGCAATAGCTGCTGCATTAACAAGCGGTGCCAGCTTTTTTACATCTTTGTTAGAAAAGTTTCCTGGTTTTGTGCTGGCGAACTGGATAAAGCCGCGGACAGTATTTTTAAGAATAATAGGCACACCGAGATATGAACGGGTGTCTTTGTTTATATCTGTTTTTATCCAGAGCGGAGATTTCTTAGTATCGTAAATAATAAGCGGTTTCTTTGTTTTTAGAATGTGGATGTTTGTTTTAAATTTATTGGCGGGATGTACATTATCTACTGTTTTTATTTTTAGTGGCTCTATTTTTTTCATCCACTTTGCCATACGGATGTTGCTGCCTTCTAACATTGCAATATTTGCTCTTGTGGACGGAACAAACATTTTCATCTGAGATAGTATTTCATCCAGAACTTCTTCTAAGGTAGTTTGTGAGGCAAGAGAGAGCTGTATCTTTGCAAGTATCTCCGCCTGCAGGCGCTGT